>NZ_JBHXJQ010000033.1:0-1486 GCF_042722305.1 Microbacterium sp. NPDC058389 | reverse complement strand
ACGGCAAAATCAATTACATATAACTTTGACAAACAAGAAAAATATGACGGACACGAAAAAACTTTATAGTGATTTTCAAAATTTTATCGACAGGTTGCGTTATAAATACAAGAAAGAAAGTTCGATAGATTATTTATCGGTGGTAGAGCCACAAGGACGTGGAGCCTGGCATTGTCATGTTTTAATGCGCTTTAATGATTTGGATAAGATTTATATTAAAAATGCTGAATTAAGGAGTCTATGGGGTTTAGGATTTGTAACAATCAAGTCATTAAAGGATATAGACAACATAGGAGCCTATTTGAGCGCTTATTTGACTGATATAGACCTAGAAGATGTCCAAGACAGGGAAACAGCCTTAAAAGTGGCTTCAGAGGGCTGTGAGGTGCAAACAAAGATCGTAGAAGGTCGGGAAAAGAAATTTTTAAAAGGCGGACGGCTGCACATGTATCCTTCCGGAATGAATATGTATCGAAAATCAAAAGGGATTGTTAAGCCGGAACGGGAAGAAATGAAGTTCGGAGACATAAAAAAAGTAGTGGGTTCGGCAAAACCACACTACGAGAAAAGTTATCATGTCGAAAATGACAATTTTGAAAACACAATTTCGTTTCTCCAGTATAACACAAAACGTGATTTTTGAAGCAAAACGGTTCCTCTTTATGGAGCCGTTTTTTTTATTTCCCGAAGGGTTATTTGTCAGAATGACAAACCGATTTCGAGCCGGCGAGAACCCATTGTCACACCACGATTTAGGGGGTGTGTATAAATGGGCACTCTCTGTGAAATTTGAAGCTTTGAAATTCCGAATGGCGCACTTATACACTCTGTCGAGTGAGTGCTAAAATGCTGAAGCATTTCCGTCAAGCGTGTGGAGGAATCTTGTAGAGAGATATAGCATAGATACCCGTATCTCTAGAGATATTTTGGTATATCCCTGCTATATCTATGGGGTATCTATGCTATATCTTTGGCTTCAAAAACGGCACCTGTTCTAAGAGCATAGAAACTCAACAGGCACAGCCTGTTTGACACCCTTTTTTTTAGGGTGGCACCGAGTTTCCTTATGCTCTTTTTCTCTGAAGCTAAACCTGTTTTATATGTCGTAGTCTTTTTATTGGGAGTGACCCCTTGCTGTACAATTTCCGGAGGTGCCGATAAGGGACGAATTTTCCCTTGTCGGTTGCCTTTGGGGATTGTAAGGGGTGGAGGCTCGGAATCAAAAGGAAACGAAATATCATTCCGAGTGTGCTTCTTTTTTCTGTTCTTGAATTCTATTATTTCCAATGTTAGAATTATGTTAACAACTTGTTAGGAGTGTGTTTGGATGGAAGAGAAAAAACAAATTGGACCTCGAATTACTGTTGAAACATTTAAAAAGCTAGAGTTATTAGCCGAACATTTTACAAAACACAATGAATTTGGAAGAGTTTCAAAAGATGCTGTAATTGAGTTTGCTATTAAGGAATTGTATAGGGACTATTTC
>NZ_JBHXJQ010000032.1:0-5025 GCF_042722305.1 Microbacterium sp. NPDC058389 | reverse complement strand
ATCGTGGTCTGCTACAGCGCGAGGCGGTCGCGCACGACGTCCGCGAGCGTCTCCGCGTGGTGGCGGGCCTCGTCCTCGGATGCCGCCTCGACCATCACGCGCACGAGCTGCTCTGTGCCCGACGGGCGCAGCAGCACGCGGCCGGATACGCCGAGCGTCGCGGTGGCGCGGGCCACGGCATCCTGGACCACCTCGTCGGTGGCCGCGAGCGTGCGGTCCACGCCCTTCACGTTGATGAGCACCTGCGGGTACACGGTCATGATCGAGGCGAGCTCGCCGAGCGACTTGCCGGTGCGCGCCATCTCGGCCACCAGGTGCAGGCCGGTAAGCAGACCGTCGCCCGTCGTCGCGAACTCGCTCATGATGACGTGGCCGGACTGCTCTCCGCCGAGCGAGAAGCCGCCTTCGTTCATGCGCTCGAGCACGTAACGGTCGCCGACCGCGGTCGTCTCGACGTGGATGCCGTGCGCAGCCATCGCACGGTGCAGGCCGAGGTTGCTCATGACGGTCGCGACGAGCGTGTCGTCCTTCAGGTGGCCACGGGACTTCATCGACACGGCCAGGATCGCCATGATCTGGTCGCCGTCGACGACGTTGCCGTCGGCGTCGATCGCCAGGCACCGGTCGGCGTCGCCGTCGTGCGCGATGCCGACGTGGGCGCCGTGACGGACGACGGCCTCGGCGAGCACGTCCAGGTGCGTCGATCCCACACCGTCGTTGATGTTGAGCCCGTCGGGGTCGGCGCCGATGACCGTGACGCGCGCGCCCGCGTCGCGGAAGGTCTCGGGAGAGACTCCGGATGCCGCGCCGTGCGCGCAGTCGATGACCACGTGCAGGCCGTCCAGCCGATGCGGGAGCGAGCCGAGCAGGTGCACGACATAGCGGTCCTCGGCGTCGGCGAAGCGGCGGATGCGGCCGACCGCGGCGCCTGTCGGCAGGAGCTTTTCGCCCGCCATCGCGGCCTCGATGCGCCCCTCGACGACGTCGGGAAGCTTCACGCCGCCCCGAGCGAAGATCTTGATGCCGTTGTCGGGCGCCGGGTTGTGGGACGCCGACACCATGACGCCGAAATCGGCGTCGATGTCGGCGATGAGGAACGCGGCGGCCGGGGTCGGCAGCACGCCGGCATCGAACACGTCGACACCGGATGACGCGAGGCCCGCCTCCACCGCTGCGGAGAGGAACTCCCCCGACACGCGCGGATCGCGGGCGACGACGGCCGTGAGGCGCTTGCCTGCAGCGCGTCGCGCCTCGGCAGAACGGCCCTGGCCCAGGACGACGGCGGTCGCCTGGGCCAGGGACAGTGCGAGATCGGCGGTGAGGGGGCCGTTGGCCAGCCCCCTCACGCCATCCGTGCCAAAGATCGGCATGCGGAGATGAAGCCGATCAGCGCTTCGAGTACTGCGGAGCCTTGCGGGCCTTCTTGAGACCAGCCTTCTTGCGCTCGATGACGCGGGCGTCGCGCGAGAGGAAGCCGGCCTTCTTGAGGGTCGGGCGGTTGTTCTCGACGTCGATCTCGTTCAGCGCACGGGCGATGCCGAGGCGCAGCGCGCCGGCCTGACCCGAGGGGCCACCACCCGAGATGCGGACGATGACGTCGTACGCGCCCGTGAGGTTGAGGACCGTGAAGGGGTCGGTGATGAGCTGCTGGTGGAGCTTGTTCGGGAAGTAGTCCTCGAACGCACGGCCGTTGACCGTGATGGTGCCCGAGCCCGGGATGACGCGCACGCGGGCGATGGCCTGCTTGCGGCGGCCGACAGCCGCGCCCGAGACCGAGAGCACGGGGCGCTCGGCGGCGACGACGGTCTCGTCGACCTGGGACTCGGTGGAGTAGCTCGTGGGGTTCTCTTCGATGTTCGCCATCAGTGTGTCCTGTTCTGTGCGGCGCTTACTGGGCGACCTGGTCGAAAACGTACGCGGTGGGCTTCTGCGCAGCGTGCGGGTGCTCGGCACCGCGGTACACCTTGAGCTTCGACAGCTGGTTGGCGCCGAGCGAGTTCTTCGGGAGCATGCCGCGGACGGCCTTCTCGACGGCGCGGACCGGGTTCTTCTCGAGGAGCTCCGAGTAGGTGACCGACTTGAGGCCGCCCGGGTAGCCCGAGTGACGGTAGGCCTTCTTCTGCTCGAGCTTCTGGCCCGTCAGCGCGACCTTGTCGGCGTTGATGATGATGACGAAGTCGCCCATGTCCATGTGGGGGGCGAACGTCGGCTTGTGCTTGCCACGCAGGAGCGCGGCGGCGTGCGAGGCGAGGCGGCCGAGGACGACGTCGGTAGCGTCGATGACCAGCCACTCGCGCTGTGCTTCGCCAGCCTTGGGGGTGTAAGTGCGCGTCACAGTAGTGCTGCTTTCTTGATTCGAACGGAGAGGTTCGTGAATCCCACTCCGGGGTGGTTCTCCTCTCGATGAGAAGCGAACACGCCAGTGGAGGGCTCACGTTCGTGGCGCCGGGTCAGCTGAGCCGGACACCAAACATCAATACTACGACAGGTGGATGCCTCCGGCCAAATGCGCCGATTGCTCGCTACGGTGTACGCAGGCCGTCGGGACGCGACGGCGCAGCGAAGGAGAAGCGCATGCCCAACCGCCCCCTCGGCGTCACCCTCGTCGCGATCATCGCCTGGCTGTCGGGCTTCTTCCAGATCATCGGCTCGATCTTCGCCATCTTCGCCGGCCTGTTCATCACGTGGCCCGCGATCCTCGGCTGGCTGAGCCTCATCATCGGCATCATCACGCTGGCCGTGGGTGTCGGCCTGTGGCGCGGTCGTCCGACCGCCCGCACGATCGCGGCCATCGTGTTCACCGTCACGATCATCCTCGAGGCGGTCGGCCTGTTCTCGGGCGAGAGCTTCTGGACGGTGCTCGGCGGTGCGATCCTGCCGATCATCGGGCTCATCCTGCTGTACACGCGCGACGCGCGCGCCTACTTCGGCTCCTGACGGCGGCGTCCCGCGCCTTCGTCGGGACCTCTCGCTATCGTGACCGACATGTCGCACACCGCCGTCTCGACGTCGCTGGAACGCACCTACCGGTATCTGCGCATCGGCGTCGCGGGGACGGTGGTGGCGATCCTGCTCGCGGTCGCCCAGGCGGCGACGACGTACGGCTGGCTCACCTCGATCAGCGACTACTTCTACACGCCCGCGCGCGATGTGTTCGTGGGCGCCCTGGTGGCGGCATCCCTCGCCCTGCTCGCCTTGTCGGGTCGCGGGGTGGTAAGGGGGGGGGTGGACGCCGCGGCCCTGTTCGCACCGCTCATCGCGCTCGTTCCGACGACGCTCGCACCGGGGGCCGTGCCCGGCGTTCCGGTCGAGTGCGGCGGCACCGCGCGCTGCTTCCCGCCGCAGTACGAGGCGGATGCCGCGAACGGCGTGTTCGTCTACCTCGTGCTCGGCGGGCTCGTCGTGCTCGTCGCCCTGCTGCTGGCGGCGCTGCGCCAGGTGTCGCTCGCCGAGGTGTGGCCGTCGCTGCTGATCGCGGTCGTGGTGCTCGCCGCCGTGGCGCTGACGTGGGGGTTCGCGCGCGACGTGTTCCTTCAGCAGGCCCACTTCGTCGCGACGACGGCGTTCTTCGCCCTCTTCGCGGCAGCCGCGGTGCGCAACGCCTTCCCCCGGCAGGGGCCGCCGCCTCCGCCGGTGATCCGTGGGCTCTACATCGCGATCGCGGTCGGACTGATCCTGCTGCTGGTGGCCTACGCGTTCCTGCTGCCGCAGGCGGGGACCGCCGGCATCCCGGTCGTCCTCATCGTCGAGACCGCGGCGCTCGTCCTGTTCTTCGCGTTCTGGGTCGTGCAGGGCGTCGAGAAATGGTCCGACCCCGACCCGTCGATCATCGCGGGGTGAACCGCGACGGGCCCTAAGCGGCGCCCGACTCGACCTCGGCGACCTCGACCGTGCGCCGCACGCCGGCTGCCGGGCGGGCGGTCACGAGGATGGGCAGGTGGTCGCTGAGTCCCTGCGGCAGCGTGCGCACGCGGTCGATCTCGAAGCCCACCGACGTCGCGAAGTCGTAGTGGCCGCGGAAGAAGCGGTACCGCGTGTAGGTGCGGGAGTCGCTCAGGTTGAGTTCGTACCCCTGGTCTCTCACGTGCTGACCCAGCCGTTCCTTGAACACGGGGTAGTTGTAGTCGCCGACCATGATCGCGGGGACACCCTCGCCCAGCTCCTGCAGCTCCGCCAGCGCGGTGCGGATCTGATGCCGCCGCAGCGAGTTGAGCGCCGTGAGGGGGGCCGCGTGGAACGACGCGATGATCACGTCGTGGTTCTCGTCGATGTCGTGCAGCCGCACGCCGAGCATGCGCTCCTCGGCAGGCTTGAGCACCCGGTCGTGGAGCGACTTCTTCAGCGCGAGCGCCCGGACGTCGACCGCACGGAACGTGTTCTCGCGGTAGTAGACCGCGAGACCGAGGCGGTTGCGTTGCGTGGACTCGGCCAGTCGCAGCCCCGCGATCTCATCGGGGATGTCGGTGGTGTCGGCCTCCTGCAGGCACAGGGCGTCGGCTCCGTAGCGCTCGACGAGGTGGATGAGCTCCCCCGCCGCGCGATGCTTGCGCAGGTTGTACGAGATGACCTTCATGTCGTGGCCAGCCTATGCCGAAGGCCTTGCCGGCGGGTGTCCTCTCGGCGTCTGCATCCTGACCTCACAGCAGAATGTACGAAAAGTGGATGCCGCGCCTCCTGGTATTCGTCACACCGAACCTGGAGGACCCCATGTCGGCAGCATCCACTCCGTCGCCCGTGAGCGACGTCCGCGCCGAACTCGCCGATGCGGTCGGCGCGAGCCGCACGTCCCGCGAGGCCGCCGAGCGCGCGCTGCGCCTCGCCGTCGCCGTCCGCTCGCGTGCGGCCGAGGCTCTGGAGCGCACGGCACGGCAGCCCGGCGTCGACGAGAACGAGCGCGCACGCCTGCGCGCCGAGTACGCCGCGGCCGACTCGACCGTCGCCGACCGCAGAGCCGCCGTCGACGGAAGCGAGTCGCATCTTGAACTTCCACACCATCGGTCATCGCGGAGTGATGGGAGTCGAGCC
>NZ_JBHXJQ010000031.1:0-5245 GCF_042722305.1 Microbacterium sp. NPDC058389 | reverse complement strand
GCGCTCAGCGACCGGACCCTGGGTAACCCGGACGCTGAGCGAGCGCCAGCGAGACGAAGCGCGTGCCCGGGCGGCGTCAGCGCCCGGGCAACTCGTCGCCCGGGCGCGCCTCCGTGAACGGCGCCTCGATGTCGGCCCGCTCGAGGAGCTCCTCGAGGCGCGCACGGCGAGCCCGCGTGACGAGAGTGACGACCGTGCCCGACGCGCCGGCCCGGCCGGTGCGGCCCGAGCGGTGCAGGTACGTCTTGTACTCGTCGGGCGGGTCGGCCTGCACGACGAGGTCGATGTCGTCGACGTGGATGCCGCGGGCCGCGACGTCGGTCGCCACCAGCACGTCGATGCGCCCGGAGGTGAGCTTCTCGAGGTTGCGGGTGCGGCGTGCCTGGTCGAGGTCGCCGTGCAGGGCGAGGGCGCGGATGCCGGCGGCGTCGAACTGCTCGGCCAGCATCTCGGCGTACGCACGGGTGCGCGTGAAGACGAGGGTCTTGCCGTCGCGGTCGACGAGCGAGCGCAGCAGCTCGGCCTTGTCGCGGTGGTCAACGACCAGTACGCGGTGGTCGATCGTCCCCGACCGCTGGGTCTCGCCGGCGACCTCGTACACCGCGGGCTTCGTGAGGAACTCCTTGACGAGCGCCGACACCTCGCCGTCGAGCGTCGCCGAGAACAGCAGGCGCTGCGCATCGCGCGACGTGCGGCGCATGATGCGCTGCACCGGCTGAAGGAACCCGAGCTCGCACATGTGGTCGGCCTCGTCGAGCACCGCGATGCGCACCTCCGACAGGTCGAGCGCGCGGGACTCGACGAGGTCCTCGATGCGGCCGGGGGTGCCGATGACGATGTCGATGCCCTTCTTGAGGGCGCCCAGTTGACGCGCCTTGGGCACGCCGCCGTAGATCTGGGTGGTGAACAGGCCGACGCTGCGCGCGATGGGCTGGATCGTCGCATCGATCTGCAGCGCGAGCTCGCGCGTGGGCGCGAGGATCAGCGCACGCGGCGGTCGCGCGAACTCGCGCTTCTGGCCGGCCTGCGAGCGCAGCACGCTCTCGACCAGGGGCGCCCCGAAGGCGATCGTCTTGCCGGAGCCGGTGCGACCGCGCGCGAGGACGTCGCGCCCGTCGAGGATCGCGGGGATCGTCGCCGCCTGGATGGGGAAGGGATGCCGCGCCCCGAGCTCATCGAGCGTCTTGACGATGTTCTGACCGAGGCCGAGGTCGCCGAAGGTCGCCCCGTCGACCTGGGTGGGCACGACGGCATCGGCGTCGAGGCGCTCGTGGACGACATCGGGGCGGACGCCGTCGTCGCGGCGCGGCCGGTCGTCGCGACGCGGCGCGTGGTCGCGGCGCGGGCGGTCCTCGCGCGGCGGCCGCTTCTCCTGGCCCGGCGCGGCGTCGCGGCGCGGCCGGTCGTCCCGGCGCGGCCGGTCGTCGCGGCGCGGGCGGTCGTCGCGCTGGGGCCGGTCGTCGCGTGCGTGCGTGCGGATGGCGCGGGCCTCGTCGCGGCCGGCGCGCTCCTGCTCGGTCCAGCGGCGCTTGGGCGCCCCCTCCGCGGCCTCCGCGCGGTAGCCGCGGTGGCCCGGACTGCGACTGCCGGTCTTGCCGGCAGACGACTCGCCCGGACGCCGCTTCTGCTCGTCGTCGCGGCCACCGGCGTCCTTGCCGCGGGCGCCTCCGGCTGCACGGGCGCGGGGGTTGTAGCGCGGGTCGTAGTTCTTCGGCGCACGGCCGCCGCCGGGCTTCTTGTTCTTGGGCATCCGGCTCCTCCTGGGTGCGATCCGCGGGCACCCGCGCGCCGCGGGCGCGGCGCGGTGCGTGAGCCGGCCTCTCCAGGTTACCCGGGCGTCCCCCGTCGCCCGCGGAGTCCCTGCACGTCCTCGACCAGCGTTCCCCCGGTTCCGCGGGATACTGTTTCCTCAGCGGCTTGCCGCAGACCGGGGGGTCACCGCTGAACTGGGGTTTTGTGCAGTTCGGTCTCCCCGCTCCACTGGGGAATCTATCGTCATGCCGACGGGGCTCCTGTGTCGGTTCATTGGGGGGCCCGGCACCGGGCGCAGCGTCGCACCCGAACCGATCGTGAGTCGAATGCCTCCCACGACCCTTTCCGACGTCACCGACGGCCCCGTCGCACCACTTCTCGCCGCGACGCCGTCGCTGCGGGCGCCCCTACCCGGCTTCGGGACGCCGGTCACGTCCGCCGCCCTGGCCGCCCCTGACACCGCGGCACCCGCCGCCCTCGCACCTGCGCCCGCCGCCGTCGCCCACCGCATCGGGCGCCTCGCCGTGCTGTCGCTGCCCGCAGGCGTGCTGCTGGCCGTGCTCACCACGCACGACCCCACGTGGTGGCAGCATCACTTCTCACAGCTGGGGACGCACGCGGACTTCTCGGGGCGCACCTTCAACGCGACGGCGATCTTCGCCGGATTCTTCCTGGCCGCCTACGGCGTGTTCGTCGTGGTGGCGCTGCCCGACGGCATCCCGCTCCGCTCCTCCCGCGCGTTCCGCGGGTCGATCGTGTCAGCCGGGCTGCACCTCACGGCCGTGGGTCTCGTGCCGATCCCGGTGAGCCCCGACATGCACAACATCATCGCCACCGGACTCGGGCTGTCGTTCCTGTCGACGGTCTCGACGGGCCTGGCGATCCCCGGACGCAGCCGGCGGTTCCGGCGCGCCACGGCGTTCTGCGTCGCGCTGCTCGCGGCAGGCATGATCGTGCTGACTGCAGGGTTCATCACGCTCGCACTGTTCGAGTTCGTCGCGTTCGTCACGATGGGGGTGTGGCTGCTGTGCCTGCCGCGCGTCCTCGCGGCCGCCCCCTGCCGCACCCGGCGCCGGGAAAGCGCGGCGGCCGTCGCAGAATGGATGCCATGGCAGAACCCGTGGCCCACCCCGTCACCGTCGCGATCGAACGTCGCATCGACCCGTCCCGTACCGCAGAAGCCACGAGCTGGATGCAGGCGGGCACCGATCTGGCCGCCGGCTTCGAGGGCTTCCTCGGCTCCGGCTGGGTCCGCGCGGGCGAGGGCAGCGACCTCTGGTACATGCTGTACCGCTTCCGCGACATCCCGACCCTGGAGGGCTGGGAGGATTCGGCGCAGCGCGGCTGGTGGCTCGACTCCGGCCGCGCCTTCGCCCGTGAGGTCAAGGTCGAGCGACGCACCGGCATCGAGGGCTGGTTCGACGCTCCGTTCGCGACCCACGTCGAGACGCGCGGCGTCGCCCCGGCGACCGGCCCGATCCAGCAGCCCATCCCGGCCGCCCCGCCGCGCTACAAGCAGGCCGTCACGATCTGGCTCGGCTTCTTCCCCACCAACCTCCTCGCGTCGTGGCTGCTCGGCTTCCTGCCCGGGTTCGCGGAGTGGCCGCTGATCGCCCGCGTGCTGCTCTCGACTGTGCTGCTCACGCCCGTCATGACGTACGCGGTGCTGCCCGCCGTGACCCGCCTGCTGCGACCCTGGCTGCAGCGCGGCCGCTGACGCCGGCCGCCGTCAGTCCTTCGGGCGATCCTTGAAGATCCGCGGCGGGATGTCGATCGCGGGCCGTTCGGCGATGACCGGATGCGTGCCGGTGTGGCCCTGCCGTTCCTTCGCGGCCTCCGCGATGCGGCCGCGGAACGCGAACCACCCGCCGATGAGCAGCGGGATCAGCAGCAGGCTGGCCGCGAGCACCCAGCGCCCGGTCGGCGAGAAGGCCATGGTGACGAGCACGAACGCGAGGAACACGAGCGTCAGCCATGCGGTGAACGGCGCGCCGAACAGGCGGAACGACGGCCGCTGCAGTCGCCCCTCCTTCGCCCAGCGGTGCAGCTTCATCTGCGCCAGGATGATGGTCGCCCACCCGCCGATGATGCCGATGGCCGAGACCTCCAGCACGATCTCGAAGGCCTCCGACGGCACCAGCGCGTTGAGCCCGACACCGGCGAGCGTGATGACCGCGGTGAGGAGGATGCCGCCGTACGGCACGCCGTTGCGGCTCATGCGCTCGGTGAACCGCGGCGCCGATCCTGCCACCGCCATCGATCGCAGGATGCGCCCCGTCGAGTACAGGCCCGCGTTGAGACTCGACAGCGCCGCCGTGAGCACGACGAAGTTCATGATGGATGCCGACACCGCCGCCGCGTTCGGATTGCCGAGGTGCGAGAAGAACGTCACGAACGGCGACTCCCCCGCCTCGTACGCGGTGAACGGCAGCAGCAGTGACAGCAGCAGCACCGACCCGATGTAGAACACGCCGATGCGCAGGACGACGGTGTTGACCGCGCGAGGCATGACCTTGCGCGGCTCCGCCGTCTCGCCCGCGGCCGTGCCGACGAGCTCGATCGCCGCATAGGCGAAGACCACGCCCGAGATCGCGAGGATCGGGGCGACCGCTCCCATCGGGAACCAGCCGCCGTTGTCGGCGATGACGACGTACCCGGTCGGGCCGAGGTCGGTCTGACCGTTGAACACGAGGAACACGACGCCGATCACGAGGAACACCACGAGCGCGGTGACCTTGATGAGCGCGAACCAGAACTCCAGCTCGCCGAACACCTTGACCGAGACGAGGTTGAGCGACAGCACGATCACGAGCGCGACGAGCGCGACCACCCATTGCGGGATCGCCTGCAGCGGCTCCCAGTACTGCGCCCAGAACTTCACGTACAGGGCGGCCGCGGTGACGTCGACGATCGACGTGAACGCCCAGTTGAGGAAGTACAGCCAGCCGGCGGTGTACGCCATCTTCTCGCCATAGAACTCCCGTGCGTACGACACGAACGACCCCGACGACGGCCGGTGCAGCACGAGCTCGCCCAGGGCGCGCAGGATCAGGAACGCGAAGAAGCCGCAGACCGCGTAGACGAGGACGAGCGAGGGTCCCGAGCTCTCGAGACGCCCACCTGCGCCCATGAACAGGCCGGTGCCGATCGCGCCGCCGATCGCGATCATCTGGATCTGCCGCGGCCGGAGGGTCTTGTGGTACCCCTCCTCCTCGCTGGAGAAGTCCTGCACGGCGAGCATGACGTCGCCGGTCAGCTCCCTGCTGTTCTCGAGCTCCTGCTCCGGATCGTGCGCGGCGTGGCGCAGCACGTCCTCGGGGGTCCGCTCGTGCTCGGCGGTCATGACGCCTCCGTCCGCCCCGGCGGCATCGCCGGAGTGGAGTCACGGTACCGCCGACCCGACGATGTCGCGAGCCCCCTCGCCCTGTGGAGGAATGCCCGGTCAGGCGGCGCCCCCAGTACGACGAGAGGGGCGGATGCCGCGGCCCGCGGC
>NZ_JBHXJQ010000030.1:0-5500 GCF_042722305.1 Microbacterium sp. NPDC058389 | reverse complement strand
TGTTAACGCGGAATGGCCACCCAGGGTGTGGGTGGCCATTCCGTGAATGGGTGTCCGGCGGTGTCCTACTCTCCCACAGGGTCCCCCCTGCAGTACCATCGGCGCTGAGAGGCTTAGCTTCCGGGTTCGGAATGTGACCGGGCGTTTCCCTCTCGCTATGGCCGCCGAAACTCTTTTGATGTTTCAGTCGTACACGACAAAGCAGTGTTTTGTTGTTTGTTCCCGACCGTACATCGGGAACCACTCAGTGGACGCGTGCATTCTTAAACCCGGTTCTACCCGGGGAAAGTTTGGGTGTTATCAAGTCATCGGCTTATTAGTACCAGTCAGCTGCACACGTTGCCGTGCTTCCACATCTGGCCTATCAACCCAGTAGTCTGGCTGGGAGCCTCTCACCCGAAGGTATGGAAGTCTCATCTTGAGGCCGGCTTCCCGCTTAGATGCTTTCAGCGGTTATCCATCCCGAACGTAGCTAACCAGCGGTGCACTTGGCAGTACAACTGGCACACCAGAGGTTCGTCCAACCCGGTCCTCTCGTACTAGGGTCAGATCCTCTCAAACTTCCTACGCGCGCAGCGGATAGGGACCGAACTGTCTCACGACGTTCTAAACCCAGCTCGCGTACCGCTTTAATGGGCGAACAGCCCAACCCTTGGGACCTACTCCAGCCCCAGGATGCGACGAGCCGACATCGAGGTGCCAAACCATGCCGTCGATATGGACTCTTGGGCAAGATCAGCCTGTTATCCCCGAGGTACCTTTTATCCGTTGAGCGACAGCGCTTCCACAAGCCACTGCCGGATCACTAGTCCCGACTTTCGTCCCTGCTCGACCTGTCAGTCTCACAGTCAAGCTCCCTTGTGCACTTACACTCGCCACCTGATTGCCAACCAGGTTGAGGGAACCTTTGGGCGCCTCCGTTACTTTTTGGGAGGCAACCGCCCCAGTTAAACTACCCACCAGGCACTGTCCCTGAACCGGATCACGGTTCGAAGTTAGATATCCAGAGTGACCAGAGTGGTATTTCAACAATGACTCCACGAATACTGGCGTATCCGCTTCATAGTCTCCCACCTATCCTACACAAGCCACACCGAACACCAATACCAAGCTGTAGTAAAGGTCACGGGGTCTTTCCGTCCTGCTGCGCGTAACGAGCATCTTTACTCGTAATGCAATTTCGCCGAGTTCGCGGTTGAGACAGTTGGGAAGTCGTTACGCCATTCGTGCAGGTCGGAACTTACCCGACAAGGAATTTCGCTACCTTAGGATGGTTATAGTTACCACCGCCGTTTACTGGGGCTTAAATTCTCAGCTTCGCCTTGCGGCTAACCGGTCCTCTTAACCTTCCAGCACCGGGCAGGCGTCAGTCCGTATACATCGTCTTGCGACTTGGCACGGACCTGTGTTTTTAGTAAACAGTCGCTACCCACTAGTCTCTGCGGCCACCACACCCTTTTCCAGGCAAGCTGGTATAAGTGGATGGCCCCCCTTCTCCCGAAGTTACGGGGGCATTTTGCCGAGTTCCTTAACCACGATTCTCTCGATCTCCTCGGTATTCTCTACCTGACCACCTGAGTCGGTTTGGGGTACGGGCGGCTAGAACCTCGCGTCGATGCTTTTCTTGGCAGCATAGGATCACCCACTTTTCATCCGCATCGTGTCTCAGCCTGTATGAGTCGCGGATTTGCCTACGACTCGGCCTACGCACTTGCCCCGGGACAACCATCGCCCGGGTTGGGCTACCTTCCTGCGTCACACCTGTTAATACGCTAACCGCACCAGCATGGGGTCGTACGCTAGGCCCCAAGCCATCGCCCGAAGGCTCCGGTCATGGGGATTCAGATACTTAGCACTACTGGGTTAGTTGGGGCGGTTCTTCGCCGGTACGGGAATATCAACCCGTTGTCCATCGACTACGCCTGTCGGCCTCGCCTTAGGTCCCGACTTACCCAGGGAAGATTAGCTTGACCCTGGAACCCTTGGTCTTTCGGAGGACGTGTTTCTCACACGTCTTTCGCTACTCATGCCTGCATTCTCACTCGTGTGGCGTCCACGGCTGGGTCACCCCGCCGCTTCACTCGCCACACGACGCTCTCCTACCCATCAACACGGCTGGACCACGAAGGCCTACCAATAATGTCAATGCCACAACTTCGGTGGCGTGCTTGAGCCCCGTTACATTGTCGGCGCGGAATCACTTGACCAGTGAGCTATTACGCACTCTTTCAAGGGTGGCTGCTTCTAAGCCAACCTCCTGGTTGTCTAAGCAACTCCACATCCTTTCCCACTTAGCACGCGCTTAGGGACCTTAGATGGTGGTCTGGGTTGTTTCCCTCTCGACTATGAAGCTTATCCCCCACAGTCTCACTGCTGCGCTCTCACTTACCGGCATTCGGAGTTTGGCTGACGTCAGTAACCTTGTAGGGCCCATCGGCCATCCAGTAGCTCTACCTCCGGCAAGAAACACGCAACGCTGCACCTAAATGCATTTCGGAGAGAACCAGCTATCACGAAGTTTGATTGGCCTTTCACCCCTATCCACAGCTCATCCCCTCAGTTTTCAACCTAAGTGGGTTCGGCCCTCCACGACGTCTTACCGTCGCTTCAGCCTGGCCATGGATAGATCACTTCGCTTCGGGTCTAGGACATGCGACTGAATCGCCCTATTCAGACTCGCTTTCGCTACGGCTACCCCACCCGGGTTAACCTCGCCACATATCGCTAACTCGCAGGCTCATTCTTCAAAAGGCACGCTGTCACCCCTACTAAGGAGGCTCCAACGGTTTGTAAGCAAACGGTTTCAGGTACTATTTCACTCCCCTCCCGGGGTACTTTTCACCTTTCCCTCACGGTACTTGTCCGCTATCGGTCATCTGGGAGTATTTAGGCTTATCAGGTGGTCCTGACAGATTCACACGGGATTTCTCGGGCCCCGTGCTACTTGGGATACTCTCCACGTCAGAACACGCATTTCGACTACGGGGCTGGCACCCACTCTGGCCCGCCTTTCAAGACGGTTCGTCTATACGCTTCTGTCACGTCGACCACTCGGCAGAATGATCAAGAAAGTCCCACGACCCCTCACATGCAACGCCTGCCGGCTATCACACACATGAGGTTTAGCCTCATCCGATTTCGCTCGCCACTACTCACGGAATCACGGTTGTTTTCTCTTCCTGCGGGTACTGAGATGTTTCACTTCCCCGCGTTCCCTCTACCCGCCCTATATATTCAGGCGGGAGTCACTGGGTCGGCACGCCGCCCAGCGGGGTTTCCCCATTCGGACACCCTCGGATCAAAACTTGCTTATCAGTTCCCCGAGGCTTATCGCAGATTGCTACGTCCTTCTTCGGCTCCAGATGCCAAGGCATCCACCGTTTGCTCTTAAAGACTTGAAATCACATGAGCCAATTCCAAAAGAATTGTCTATCGTTTCGACATGATGCTTACGCACCACATCTTTAAGATGCTCGCGTCCACTGTGTAGTTCTCAAAGTACGGGCGGTACCCGACCCACCCACCAGCCAAAAGCCGGCAGCAGGACGAGCCCAGAGAGTTGCACACCACTCCGAAGAGCAGCGTCCGGTCCCTCAGGACCCAACAGCGTGCAGGCACCCCGCTCACCAGACCCCACCCTCCAACCACACCCCGAAAGAGTGCGGCGTACTAGTAGGAACCAGCTGCGCTGACGCCATGTCAAATGTTCCACCCACGAGCCCCAACCAGGAACATTCGCCCTGATCTGGGTCCTACAACCCCGAAGAGTTGAGGTGCTCCTTAGAAAGGAGGTGATCCAGCCGCACCTTCCGGTACGGCTACCTTGTTACGACTTAGTCCTAATTACCGATCCCACCTTCGACGGCTCCCTCCACAAGGGTTAGGCCACCGGCTTCAGGTGTTACCGACTTTCATGACTTGACGGGCGGTGTGTACAAGACCCGGGAACGTATTCACCGCAGCGTTGCTGATCTGCGATTACTAGCGACTCCGACTTCATGAGGTCGAGTTGCAGACCTCAATCCGAACTGGGACCGGCTTTTTGGGATTCGCTCCACCTCACGGTATTGCAGCCCTTTGTACCGGCCATTGTAGCATGCGTGAAGCCCAAGACATAAGGGGCATGATGATTTGACGTCATCCCCACCTTCCTCCGAGTTGACCCCGGCAGTATCCCATGAGTTCCCACCATTACGTGCTGGCAACATAGAACGAGGGTTGCGCTCGTTGCGGGACTTAACCCAACATCTCACGACACGAGCTGACGACAACCATGCACCACCTGTTCACGAGTGTCCAAAGAGTCCCCTATTTCTAGGGTGTTCTCGTGTATGTCAAGCCTTGGTAAGGTTCTTCGCGTTGCATCGAATTAATCCGCATGCTCCGCCGCTTGTGCGGGTCCCCGTCAATTCCTTTGAGTTTTAGCCTTGCGGCCGTACTCCCCAGGCGGGGAACTTAATGCGTTAGCTGCGTCACGGAATCCGTGGAAAGGACCCCACAACTAGTTCCCAACGTTTACGGGGTGGACTACCAGGGTATCTAAGCCTGTTTGCTCCCCACCCTTTCGCTCCTCAGCGTCAGTTACGGCCCAGAGATCTGCCTTCGCCATCGGTGTTCCTCCTGATATCTGCGCATTCCACCGCTACACCAGGAATTCCAATCTCCCCTACCGCACTCTAGTCTGCCCGTACCCACTGCAGGCCCGAGGTTGAGCCTCGGGTTTTCACAGCAGACGCGACAAACCGCCTACGAGCTCTTTACGCCCAATAATTCCGGATAACGCTTGCGCCCTACGTATTACCGCGGCTGCTGGCACGTAGTTAGCCGGCGCTTTTTCTGCAGGTACCGTCACTCACGCTTCTTCCCTGCTAAAAGAGGTTTACAACCCGAAGGCCGTCATCCCTCACGCGGCGTTGCTGCATCAGGCTTCCGCCCATTGTGCAATATTCCCCACTGCTGCCTCCCGTAGGAGTCTGGGCCGTGTCTCAGTCCCAGTGTGGCCGGTCACCCTCTCAGGCCGGCTACCCGTCGACGCCTTGGTGAGCCATTACCTCACCAACAAGCTGATAGGCCGCGAGCCCATCCCAGACCGAAAAATCTTTCCAACCCCCACCATGCGGTGAAAGCTCATATCCAGTATTAGACACCGTTTCCAGCGCTTATCCCAGAGTCCAGGGCAGGTTGCTCACGTGTTACTCACCCGTTCGCCACTAATCCACCAAGCAAGCTCAGCTTCATCGTTCGACTTGCATGTGTTAAGCACGCCGCCAGCGTTCATCCTGAGCCAGGATCAAACTCTCCATAAAAAATGATTGCCACAACCCACCGGGAAAAACGGTGAAGAAGCAGCGAGTTCAACCATGACCAAAAACGAATATCAAACTGACATCCATGAATTGATCCAAAAAAGACCCCCACCAACCAGAAAACTGGTCGACAGAGAAATAAATTTGGCATTTGACAAGTGCACGCTGTTGAGTTCTCAAAGATCGGACGCACC
>NZ_JBHXJQ010000029.1:0-6436 GCF_042722305.1 Microbacterium sp. NPDC058389 | reverse complement strand
GGGGACCCTGTGGGAGAGTAGGACACCGCCGGACACCCATTCACGGAATGGCCACCCACACCCTGGGTGGCCATTCCGCGTTAACAACCCACCTCCACAAGGTATTTTGAACCTGGTGCAACGACGGGAGGGGCGATGATGCCGGACCTCGACTCCGACGCTGCACGCGCCCGTGACGTCCACCGTGTGGGCATCGTCGCGATCGTCGGCGACGGCCGGATCGGCCGTGCACTCGCTGCCTCGCTCCGCGCCGCGGGCGTCGAGGTGCAGGGGCCGCTCGGCCGTGGGGCGACCGCAGAGGGCGCCGACGTCGTGCTGCTGACGGTGCCCGACGCCGAGATCGGCACGGCTGCGGCATCCGTCGTCCGTGGTCCCGTCGTGGGGCACGTGTCGGGCGCGACGACGCTCGCGCCCCTCGCACCGCACGAGGCCTTCGGCCTGCACCCGCTCTTGACGGTGACCGGACCCGGCGCGGAGTTCGTCGGCGTCCCGGCGGCGATAGCCGGCAGCACCGACCGCGCGCGGGCGAGCGCCCATGCGCTGGCGGGGGCGCTCGGACTGCGCGCGTTCGAGCTCGACGACGACGACCGTGCCGCGTACCACGCGGCCGCATCCATCGCCTCGAACTTCCTCGTGACGCTGGAGGCCTTCGCAGCAGATCTCGCGGCGACGGCCGGCATCCCGCGCGACGCCCTCGTCCCACTCGTCCGCGCGACGGTCTCGAACTGGGAGACCGCCGGCAGTGCGGCGCTGACGGGCCCGATCGCCCGCGGCGACGACGAGACCGTCGCTCGTCAGCGGGCGGCGGTGGCAGCGCGGATGCCGCGCCGCGCGCCCCTCTTCGACGCGCTGACCGAAGCGACCCGCGACCTCGTCCGCTCGACTCCGGGGACCCCCGCATGATCGTCGTCCGCACCGTCGCCGAGCTGCGCGCGGCTCTGTCGCCGCGCCGCGACGGCACCATCGGTCTCGTCCCCACGATGGGAGCGCTCCACGAGGGCCATGCGACGCTGCTGCGCGCCGCCCGCGCGGCGGACGACACCGTCGTGATGTCGATCTTCGTCAACCCGACGCAGTTCAACGAGCAGGCCGACCTCGCCGCGTATCCGCGCACCGAGGCCGCCGACCTGGACCTCGCCGAGGCGGAGGGCGTCGACGTGGTGTTCGCGCCCGACGCGGCCGAGGTGTACCCGCGCGCGTTCGCGACCACCGTGACCGTGTCCGGTCCGATCGCCGAGACCCTCGAGGGTGCGGAACGCGGGCGCGGCCACTTCGACGGCGTCGCGACCGTGGTCACCAAGCTGCTGCTCGCGTCGCTGCCCGACCACGCCTATTTCGGGGCGAAGGACGCGCAGCAGGTCGCCGTGATCCGCCGGTTCGTCGCAGACCTCGGCATCCCCGTCAAGGTCGTCGTGTGCCCCACCTCGCGCGACGCCGACGGGCTTGCACGGTCGAGCCGCAACACGCGTCTGAGTCCTCACGAGCGGTCCCAGGCACTCGCGATCCCGCGCGCGCTGGATGCGGTGAGGGATGCCGCCGCCGGGGGCCTGTCCGGCACCGGCGCGCTGCAGGCCCGAGCCGTCGCGGAGCTCGAGGCGGCCGGCATCCATCCCGAATACGTGGCGTTCGTCGATCCTGAGACGTTCGCCCCCGTCGCCGCTGTCGAGGGACCGGTGCTCGTCGCGATCGCGGCGCGAGTCGGCACCACGCGGCTCATCGACAACACCGTCATAGGAGGTGCGTGATGCCTGCGAAGGTCACGCTGCAGCGGCTCGCCGAGATGAAGGCACGGCGCGAGCCGATCGTCATGGTGACCGCGTACGACTATCCCACCGGACGCACCGCCGAGCAGGCCGAGGTCGACATGGTGCTCGTCGGGGATTCCGGCGCGCAGGTCGTGCTCGGCCACGACTCGACCGTCGCGGTGACCGTCGACGAGATGCTGGTGCTCGCGGGCGCCGTGCGCCGGGGAGTGTGGACCGCGTTCGTGGTCGCGGACCTGCCGTTCGGCTCCACCGAGGTGTCGGACGAGCAGGCGGTCGCCACCGCCGTGCGCTTCGTGAAGGAGGCCGGCGCGGACGCCGTCAAGCTCGAAGGCGGGGGTGAGGCGCGCCTGTCGCGCATCCGCGCGATCGCCGAGGCCGGCATCCCGGTCGTCGCCCACGTCGGGCTCACGCCCCAGACCGCGGTCGCGCTCGGCGGGCTGCGTGCCCAGGGGCGCACGGCGGAGTCCGCCGCACGCATCGTGCGGGAGGCGCTGGCCGTCCAGGACGCCGGTGCGAGCGTCCTCGTGATCGAGGCGGTGCCCGCGGATGTGGCCGCCGTCGTGCTGCCGCACCTGCAGATCCCGGTGATCGGCATCGGCGCCGGTCCCGCGGACGGCCAGGTGCTCGTCGTCCACGATCTGCTGGGCATCACCGAGGGCAAGACCGCCGCGTTCGTGAAGCGGTACGGCGCGATCGGCCCCGACATGGTCGCGGGTGTCGCGGCGTACGCGCGCGAGGTGCGCGGCGGTGTGTTCCCCGGCCCCGAGCACGGCTACTCCGCGACCGAAGCCGCCGTCGATGCCGCTCGTGCGGCGCTGGACGAGCGCGAGGGCTGAGCTCGGTCCGACACGCATCGGAGCCTGGTGGATGCCGGGATCCCGGCATCCCGGATCCCTACGCCCCGCCCCACAGCCCCAGCTTGTCGGGGTTGCGCACCGCCCAGATCCGCACGATGCGGCCGCCGGCGAACTCGAACGCCGCGACGGTGGCGGGCGAGCCGGCGTGTTCGGCCACGAGTCCAGGGCGCCCGTTGACGGTCTGCTCGACGATCGTAAGACCGGCTGTCCGCGCCGGGACCGTCGCGAAGTATCGGGCGACGGCGTCGACGCCCTGGATCGGACGGAGGGCCGCGGTCACGACGCCGCCGCCATCGGCGACGAGGATCACGCCCGGGTCGAGGAGCTCGACCAGGGCACCGATGTCGGCGGCCTCCCAGGCCAGCCGTAGACGGTGGATCGTTGCCGAGTGCTCGGTCGTGTGCGCGACGGCCGGGAGCGCAGACGTCACCCGCCGGCGCGCGGACGACGCGAGCTGCCGGGCGGCGACAGGGCTCCGATCGAGCGTGACCGCGATCTCGGCGAACGAGTACGCGAAGACGTCGTGAAGCACGAACGCGACGCGCTCGGCCGGCGTCATCGACTCGAGCATCACGAGGAACGCGGTCGACAGCGATTCGTCCCGCACCGCCTGGTCGGCGGGGTCGCCGGAGGGATCGAGGGCGAGCGTCGCGGCGACGTCGTGGGGCAGAGGCTCGGGCAGCCACTCGCCGACATAGCGCTCGCGGCGCACACGCGCCGACCGCAGCAGGTCGAGGCAGAGCCGCCCCGTGACGGTCGTGAGCCAGGCCTCCGGAGACCGGATCGCCGAGCGATCGTCCGGCGCGAGGGCGTACCAGCGCGAGAAGGCGTCCTGCACGGCGTCCTCGGCATCCGCCCACGAACCGGTGAGGCGATACGCGAGGCCGGTGAGGCGGCGCTGCTCGTCGACATAGAGGTCTGTCTCGCTGAGGGGCACCCGTCCATTCTGCGAGCGAACCTCACATCTTGAGGCGCCGTCTCGTCACCTCTGTGTCGACACCCACCGAGGAGGACACCGATGCCCGCACCCCGCACTCTCACCACCGCTTCCGTGACCGCGCTGCGCAGCGTGATCACGGCACAGACCGCAGTGACCTTCGCCGCCGCCGTCGCGGCGGGCCTGCTGCTGTCGATCCCGGGAGGAAAGGCCCTGCACAGCGCGACCTCGTACACCCTGTTCGTGGTGGCCGTGGTCCACCTCGTCATCGCGGTCCTGGCGTGGCGCCCGGCCGGCGGCCCAGGAGGTCCTGCGGTCTCGGCCCTGCTGTTCCTGCTGGGCGTTTCGGGGCAGGTCGCCCTCGGGCTCGCGCACCAGAAGGCGTTCCATGTGCCGCTCGGCGTGCTGCTGTTCGGCTTCACCCTGCTGCAGTGCGCTTGGGTCTGGACGTACCGTCCGGCGGCGGCGGTGCGGATCGCCTGAGGGCGGGGATCAGGCCGAGAAGGCGAGCCAGATCCACACCGTCAGGGCGGCGAGGACGAGCAGCGAGACACCGACGAGAACGCGGACCGCCACGTCGGGCCATCGAAGCCGCACGTCGACGTCGGCGACGCGGGGTCGGGTCGCGGCGAACACCGCGATGGCCAGGATCGCGAACGTGATCGCGAACGCGAGGATCAGCATTCCTTGCACGGCACCTCCATTGGCCCGTTTTCGTAGACCTTATCCGCTGAGCGCCCTGCGGGTGAGGATTCCTTTCGCGACGGCATCCCCTCTCCCGATCCCACGCTGCGTCGAAGCGCATAACTTCCGGGTGGAGGTTTCTGCTACTCTGACTGCGGGCACCATCGGATGCCCTGCGATTCGCGCACGAAAGGAAGGTCGACGTGGCCCTGCCAGAAGCCTCGGTTCAGCTCTACACACTCGCTGCGGAGTTCACCGCAGACATGAAGGGATCGCTCGACAAGCTCGCCGCGATCGGACTGCGCAACGTCGAGGCGTTCGACTTCGTGCGTCGCCCCGACGAGATCCGTGCCGCGCTCGACGCCTCGGGCCTCGCCTCGCCCACCGGTCACGCGCCGCTGCTGTCGGACGAGCTCTGGACTCCCGACGGTTCGATCCCCACGCCTGCCCCCGAGGTCGTCTTCGAGGCCGCCGCCAAGGTCGGCATGAAGACCGTCATCGACCCGTTCGTCGCGACCGAGCGCTGGCTCACGCTCGAGGGTGTTACCGACATCGCCGACCGGCTCAACAAGCTCGCCGACACCGCGGCGACCTTCGGCCTCGAGGTCGGATACCACAACCACGCGCAGGAGTTCATCGCGGACTTCGACGGCAAGACGGCGTACGAGCACTTCGTCTCGATCACCGACGAGCGCGTCGTCCTCGAGCTCGACCTGTACTGGGCGCTCGTCGGCCGCCAGGACGTCGTCGGCCTCGTCTCGCGGCTGGGCGACCGCCTCGTCGCGGCCCACGTGAAGGACGGCATCGCCCCCGCCCACAACCCGTTCGCACCGGGTGCGGAGGAGTTCGGCTCGGCCGCCCTCGACCAGCGTCGTGCCGGTGAGGGCGATGTGCCCCTCGCGGACGCGCTGCGTGCGGCATCCGCCCTGAAGTACGCCGTCGTCGAGTACGACAACAACCCCGGTGACGACGTCTTCGCCGACATCGCGGCCAGCTACGCGTTCCTCATCGAAGGCGGGTTCGCCCGATGAGCGCGGTCGGCGTCGGCATCATCGGGGTGGGCGTCATCAGCGACACCTACCTCGCCAACCTGTCGTCCTTCCCGGACGTCGAGGTGCTCATCGTCGGCGACCTGCTGCTCGACCGCGCGCAGGCGCAGGCCGAGAAGTACGGCGTCCCCTCGTCCGGCTCCGCCGAGGATGTCCTCGCCCACCCGGGCGTCGACCTCGTCGTGAACCTGACGATCCCGGCCGTGCACGTCGAGGTGTCGCGCGCGGCCATCGCCGCGGGCAAGCACGTGTGGACCGAGAAGCCGCTGGGCCTGGACCGCGAGGGCGCCGCCGAGCTGCTGCGCGAGGCGGAGGAAGCGGGCCTGCGGGTCGGCTCCGCGCCCGACACGCTGCTCGGCCCGGGCTTCCAGGCGGCGCGGCGGGCGATCGAGGACGGCCTCATCGGCCGTCCGCTGTTCGCGCTGACCACGTTCCAGACCCAGGGTCCGGACCTGTGGCACCCGAGCCCGGCGTTCCTGTTCGCCCAGGGTGCGGGACCGCTCCTCGACATGGGGCCGTACTACTTCTCGGCACTCGTGAGCCTGCTCGGGCCGGTGGACCGCGTCGCGGCCGTCGGCACGAAGGCGCGCGAGGAGCGCCAGATCCACACCGGCCCGAACGCGGGGACCACGTTCCCCGTCGAGGTGCCCTCGACGATCCAGATCGTCACGGCGTTCGAGAGCGGTCAGCAGGCCCAGAGCCTGCTGAGCTTCGACTCCGCGCTCGAGCGTCACGGCATCGTGGAGATC
Source organism: Microbacterium sp. NPDC058389 (assembly GCF_042722305.1). NCBI lineage: Bacteria > Bacillati > Actinomycetota > Actinomycetes > Micrococcales > Microbacteriaceae > Microbacterium > Microbacterium sp. NPDC058389. Next base: position 394 of record NZ_JBHXJQ010000029.1, on the reverse strand, counting down.
CACGGCACCGAGGGCACGATCGTGATCCCCGACCCGAACCAGTTCGCGGGTCGCATCGCGTACGTCAAGCCGCTGGGCGTCATCCGCGACGGCATGTCGTTCGAGCAGGAGTGGGTCGAGATCGAGCACGCCGACGTCGAGGTGGGCCGTGGTCTCGGCGCGCTCGACATGGTGCGCGCGATCGCCGAGGGCCGCCCCCACGTGGCGTCGGGCGAGCTCGGCTTCCACGTGCTCGACATCCTGCTGTCGGCGCAGGAGGCCGCCGCGACGGGCACGACCGTCGTCGTCGAGAGCACCGTCGCGCCCGTGCCGCTGCTGCCCGAGGGCTTCGACCCCTTCGTCGCGACGCTCTGAGCATCGCTTCACGCTGACCGCGGGTCCGCCGGCCGAGTGC
>NZ_JBHXJQ010000028.1:0-19109 GCF_042722305.1 Microbacterium sp. NPDC058389 | reverse complement strand
GCACGACACGCGGCGTCCCACGAAGGGATGCCGCGTGTCGTGCCACCCGAAGGCCCGGTCAGCCGGCGGTCGCGGTGGTGAGCGCCTGGGAGAGGAACGACGAGAGAGCCGCGGCGTCGTCCAGAGGCCCGGTGTACACGGAGCCTGCGGCGACCACAGTGACGCCGGACGACGCGGCGGTGGCGTCGGTCGCGTACGGGATCGAGGTCGTCGCTCGCGTGCTGGCGGCATCCGCCCACTGCGCGTAGGTGTCGCCGTCGACGCAGTCCACGACGTCGTCGGTCGCGGCGGCCGTGGTCATGACGCCGCTGAGGTCCCCCGAGGTCAGGGTGGTGCCGGTCGCGGCGCCGTCGATGCCGATCTGCAGCATCGCGTTCCAGGCGGCAAGCGCGGCATCGGGCTGCAGCGCGGCGAAGCAGCCGAACGCGGCGACGGCGGCGAGCGCGTCCGCGCTGCCGGTCTGCGCGATCGGATGCAGCTCCAGCGACACGTCGCCGGCGGTGAGGGCGCTCTGCAGCGTCGCACCCGACGTCGACCAGAACGTCGCAGCCTCAGCCGAGGTCGGGTCGACGTACAGCTGCACGTCGAGCACCCCGGTCGTCGCGACCTCCGATGCGCTCTTCTCGGGCGTCGCGCCGCCCTCGAGCGCTCCGGTGGTGACCGGGGTCACGGTCGACCCGTCGCCGGCGCTCTTGAGCAGCAGGCCGTCGGTCAGCATGTTGGCCGGCCCGCGGGCGGCATCGGCGGCGGCTTCGGCCTCCTTCGCGGCCTCGGCGGCCGCAGCGTTGCCCGCCGAGACGACGCCGGCGGTGATCCCGCCCGCCACCGCCAGCACCACGACGGCGCCCGCCGCCGACCATGCCGCGATGCGCCGCTGCCGGCGCTGCCGCGCCCGGCGTTCCCGTTCCTGCCGCGCCATGTCCCGCACGAACGCCTGGCGCTCGCGCTTGGTCATGCCCTGCAGCAGGCTCCTGTCGACCTTGACCTGGGCCATGCGGCTCCTTCCACTCGCGCCACGACGCTAGGGAGGCTCCTCATGAGCCGGATCTGCGGATCCTAAGAATGCGATGGGAACGAGGTGGCCTCGGCCGCCTCGCGCGCGCCACGACCCCACCGGAACGGCGACACCGTCGGATCGCCCGGCACCCAGAACCGCCAGGGGAAGACGTCGGTGCCCGCGACACCCGCCACCCCCACCCTCGGCCCGGCAGCCACCTCGGCCAGCGGCGTGGCGCGCAGCTCCAGTGCGGCCACCGCGCCGTGCCAGGGCGCGCCGGTGATTGCGTCGATCCCGTCGTGGAGGGGATGCCGCAACCCGACGGCGTCGCCGAAGCGCCCGGGTCCGCGCGCCAGGTCCCGGACGGACCGGGCGGCCGGACGGCGGCGGAAGGCGGCATCCACTCCCTCGATCACCTCGCCGGCGCGCAGCAGACAGCCGCCGGCGACCCCCTCGGGGCCGGACACCACGTTCACGCACGAGTGGATGCCATGGCTCAGGTACACGTACAGATGGCCGGGCTCGCCCCACATGGTCGCGTTGCGGGCGGTCCGTCCCATGCGCGCGTGCGAGCCGGGATCCGGCACCGATCCGGTACCTCGTCCGTGATAGGCCTCGACCTCGGTGATCCGCACGACCACCGTCTCGCCGCCCACGACGGTCGTCAGCCGGGCGTCGAGCAGGCGCGGTGCCACCTCGGCGGGGAGCCCCTCCAGGTCGGCACGCGTCGCCGCCCGCCACCGCCCCTGCACCATGCCGCGAGTCTACGGGCGGGCTCACCCGCCGCGGGTGGTGCCGTCCGGCGACCCCGCGCACTACTGTTCGCGCATGGGGAAATGGTTCGTGCTCATCCTGCTGAGCGTGTCGCAGTTCATCATGGTGCTCGACAGCACGGTCATGAACGTCTCGATCTCGACCGTCGCGCATGACCTCGGCACCGACATCTCGGGCATGCAGGCGGCCATCACGTTCTACGCGCTCACGATGGCGGCCTTCATGCTCACGGGCGGCAAGCTCGGCGACCGGTGGGGGCGCAGCCTGGCGTTCCGGATCGGCTCGGTCGTGTACGGCATCGGCTCGCTCACCACGGCGCTGAGCCCCAACCTGACCGTGCTCATGCTCGGATGGTCGCTCGTCGAGGGCCTCGGCGCGGTGCTCGTGATCCCGGCGATCGCCGCCCTCGCCGCGATCAACTACACCGGCCGGCAGCGCGTGGTCGCGTTCGCCGTGCTGGGCGCTGTCACCGGCGGCGCTGCTGCGGCGGGTCCGCTCATCGGCGGTCTCGTCACGACCTACTCGTCGTGGCGCTACGTCTTCGTCGCCGAGGCGGTCGTCATGACGCTCGTGCTCATCGTCTCGGGCCGCATCAAGGACGTGCCGGGCGACCGCACGCTGCGCATCGATCTGCTGAGCGTCGTGCTGTCGGCCCTTGGCCTCGGCCTCGGGGTGTACGGCATCCTGCAGTCCAAGACGTGGGGCTGGATCGTGCCGCTGGATCCTCCGGTCGTCGGCGGCCAGCCGTTCGCACCCTTCGGGATCTCGCCCGTCGCCTACCTCATCCTGCTGTCGATCGTCGTGCTCTGGCTGTTCGTGAAGCGGCAGCAGCGCCTGGAGCGCACCGGGCGGGTGCCGCTGTTGAAGATCAGCCTGCTGCGCATCGGCGCCCTGCGCAGCGGCCTGACGATGTTCATGGCGCAGTACTTCGCGATCGCCGCGCTGTTCTTCGTCGTGCCGGTGTACCTGCAGACCATCCTCGGCTTCGACGCGCTGCAGACGGGACTGAAGATCCTGCCGCTGTCGATCGGGCTCATCCTGTTCTCGATCCTCGGCTCGCGCCTGTCGACCGTGCGGTCGGCGCAGAACATCGGCCGCATCGGCCAGCTCACGCTCGGCTTCGGCGTGCTGATCGTGTTCCTCGCGGTGCAGCCGGATCTCGTCGGCTGGGCCTTCGCCGTCGGCATGTTCGTGGTCGGAGCAGGTTTCGGACTGCTCGCCTCGCAGCTCGGCAACGTCAACATGTCGGCCGTCGGGCAGTCCGACACGTCCGAGGTCGGCGGACTGCAGGGAACGTTCCAGAACCTCGGCTCGTCGTTCGGCACGGCCGTCGTCGGCTCCGTGTTCATCCTCCTGCTCACGTCGGGATTCACCACCGCCGTGCAGGAGAGCACCTCGATCCCCGCCGACGTGCGCGATCAGGTCGTCGCCACCGCGTCGAAGGGCGCGCCGATCGTCTCGCAGCAGCAGGCGGAGGACCTGCTGACGGATGCCGGAGCGGACGCCGCGTCCGCCCAGCAGGTCGCCCAGCTCTACGCCGACACCCAGGTCGAGGCGCTGCGGCAGTCGCTGTTCTTCGTCTTCGCCCTCACGCTGCTCGGGCTGATGCTGTCGGCGGGTCTGCCGTCGAAGATCCCGGTCCCTGACCCCGTCGAGGCGGACGCCGTCGCCGAAGGGCCACCGCCCGGCGACTGACCTCGGCCGACCGACCGGGGCCGGAGCCCGGAGCCCCGACGGCGCAACGCGTCCCGGGAGGCCGTGCCGAGCGGCATCCCGGGACGCGCCCCGACGCGGACGGAGTCGGGGCCGGAGCCCCTCCGCGTCGGAGTGTGCGGACCTGCGAACGCAGGCCGGAGAACGGTTCAGGCGGGGCGCACGGCCGAGCCCCGCGGGGTGCCGACGGCGATGAGCAGTGCCGTCCCGACCGCGGCGAGCACGAACCACATGAGCCCGAGCGCGCCCGACCCGTAGCCCATCGCGACGTAGCAGAGGGGCGCGGCGCCGACCGCGGCGAGGCCCGCCACCGTGAGCACCGAGAGCAGCGGGTCGTGGCGCGGCACCGCGCGGACCACCGACACGGCGGCCCCGATCACCACGGCGACGGCGATCACCATCGCGACCGGCATCCACCACAGCGCGGCGAACGTCGTCGCACCCGCGACGACGAGCGCGCCGGCGGTGCGCGGCATGCGGGCGCGCAGCACGACCCCGGCGGCGAGGAGCGCCGACAGCGTGATGGCCTGCACCGAGCCCTCGACGTAGGGCATGCCCGGTTCGAGGAGCTGGCCGATGCCCATGGCGAAGCCCCACGCCGCCAGGACGGCGGCACCGAGCACCCACCACCAGCGGTCGACGAGACGGAATGCGTTGTTCATGGATCTTGCCTTCTGTTCGGCCGGCAGACCCCGTGATGCCGCGCGTTGCGTGTGTACCCAGAGCAGGTCGGCCGGAACGCCGGCCACCGCTCGTCGTGCGATCGAGAGCGACACCGCGAGCCGCGGCCGCCCCGTCTCGTGCGCGTCGGCCTGCTGCTCCCACAGGTCGGAGTGGATCTCGTCACGCCGACGCTCGGCCGTCTGCGCGCTCACCCCGTCCGTGTAGCAGTCCACCCACGCCAGGACCAGCCGTGCGGCGACACCTGTCGCCGCCGCCGTCCTGTTCCCGTGCCGGGTCTGCTGCCCGTTCACGGCGTCTCCCACGCGGCGCGCCCGACGGGCGACGTCCGCGACGTCTTCAACCGGTGCTCGGCGAGGGCGACGGCGGTCGCACCGGTCACCTCGTAGAGGCGGCGGCGCGGGCGGCCCTGCTCGGCCGCCACGTCGGCGTCCTCCCAGTCGCTGCTGAGCAGCCCGGCGGCTTCGAGCCTCCCGAGCGCCTTGTACAGCGTGCCGTGCGCCGTGAGGGTCGACGTCTCGTCGCCCTCGGCGATCAGCTTGGCGATGCCGAACCCGTGGAACCGCCGGTCGCCGGCGCGATCCAGCCGCAGCGCCGCGTCGAGGATCTCCGCCTCGAGCGGCAGCAGGGTTCCGGGCCGTCTTCTCATGCCTCCAGTTATAGGCAGATATCTTCCCATTGTCAATGGGAAGATATGAAGACGAGTGGATGCCGCACCCGGTCAGGCCGTCGGCGGCACCTGGCACCACGAGATCGACGACCCCTGCAGTGCCACGACCTGCGTCCCGTCGGCGATCTCGAGCACCCGCGTCTCGGGCCGCTCCGGCAGGGGCAGCTGGTACGTGTCGTAGGAGTTCGTCACCGCGTCGGGCGCCACCTGCACCGCGACGTAGCGGGAGCTGGGCGACACGCACACCTGCAGGACGGCATCCGTGTCGTCGATCTCGGTGAGCATGCGCGTCGCACCGTCCGCCGCGACGAGCGCGACCGAGGTGCGCCCCGTCGGGATGCCGTCCGCATCGAGCACCGCGGCGGTGCGGATCGTCGAGCCGTCCGGCAGCGGGGTGACCGACGTCGTGCCGCCGAGGTCCTGATCCGGCGCGACGAGCTGCTGCTCGCTCGCATCGGTCAGGTCGATGACCGCCGCGTGGTCTGCCCGGTCGACGACGGCCTGGTTCGAGCCGCGGGCGATGCCGTCGAGGCCGAGGGCGACACCCAGGGCGGTCGCCGAGTCCGTGCCGCCCGACCCCGTCAGCAGCAGCGAGCCGTCGAACGACAGCAGCAGGATGCTGTCGGTGTCGGGCACGAACCGCCACTCCGCGACGCGCGGGTCGGCGCCCTGCACCTCGATCGGCACCGGGTCGGCGGTCGGGTCGCCGAGCGAGGCGGTGAACAGCCGGCTCTCGCGCCCCGCATCGGCGCCCAGGTGCGCGTCCGAGAACGTGTAGCCGATGCGTTCGCCCCGGTCGGCGCTCTGCAGGTTCGACACGTAGCCCTCGCCCGGCAGCGGCAGCTCCTGGGGGTTCTTGCCGTCGAGATCGGTCACGATGAGCCCGGCCTCGTCATCGTCGGTGCGCACCGAGACCACGAGGTGCGACCCCGTCGCCCGGAAGTCCTCGATGTGCGGATGCCGGAACACCGCGACCGCCTTGTCGCCCGCGAGATCGGTACGGTAGATGAGGTCGCCGTCGTCGCCGCCGCGCTGCAGCAGGAACGCCTCGGCCTTCGGCGTCTGGAACGTCTCGGTGATCGTCGCGGTCGGACCGCCGCCGAGCGAGGCGACGCCGGCGATCTTCACGGTGTAGTCCGTGTCGTCCCACAGCGGCAGGGTGAACCGCACCCCGACGCTGCGTCCCGACGTGTCGACCTGGAACGGCGTCGCGGGACTCACCGTCACCTGCGAGGGATCGACGTCGGCGAGCGACTGCGTGGTGGTCACGATGAGACGGGATCCGGATGCCGCAGCCGCTGCCGCGGGGTCCACGTAGACGTCCGTCACGCGCGGGCCCTGCGCCACGCTCGCCGCCGCGCCGGCGAGTCCGAGCACGACGAGGACGCCCAGCACGAGCGTGAAGCTCGCGGCGAACGCGCGGCCGCGCCGACGCTTCGCCCGGGCACGACGCGTCGGCTGCTCAGTACTCATACGGATCCTCGGGCTCCGGGATCTCATCCACCTTCGCCGCGTCGACGACGAGCCGGCCGTCGGAGGACGAGCGCACCGTGCCGGTGATCGTGACCCACTGCCCGGTGTCGGGCACATCCGACGCGGGGACGATCGGCAGGCTCGCCGGCTGCGCATCGATGACGCAGTGGGTGATCACGAGCCGCGTGAGGTCGAAACCGCCGTCGGCGCCGGGCGTGACGAATCCCGTGAGTTCGACGGGGTCGCCGTCGAACGCGTCGGGGTTGGTGGCCGTGGCGAACGCCGTGGCCCATTCGCCGACCCCGAACGAGGAGGTGTCGCCGGTCGAGGCCAGCTGGATCGTGTCGGCCCCGCCGAACAGCGGCGTCGCCCCCACGTCGCGCGACATCGCCAGCTCGGCGCTCAGCGACGCCGGGGGCAGCACCAGGGTGAGCACGACGACGCCCGATGCGGCGACCCCGCCGGCCACCGTGGCGGCGAACGCGAGCGGGTGCCGCGGGTGCTCGTGGTCGTGCACGAGGTCGTCCGCGCGCCGATGCGTTTCGTCTCGCCCGTTCCTCGCTCGCTCAACGACCGGGTGATGCGCGTCGCCGTGGTCGTGCCCGTGGTCGGCCTCCGCGCCAAGCGGCAGCGCGAACGACGCCACCGCGCCGACGAGCACGAACACCGCCATCGCGACGGCGAACCAGGCCGAGTCGGGGTTGATGTACAGCCCCAGCCGGCCCGTCACCGCGAGGCCGATGGTGACGACGGCGAGCGAGGCGGCGAGCCCGACGCCCAGCCACCGCGTGCCGATGAACCCCGACCTACGCAAGGAGGTTCACCGCCGTCCCGATCGCGAACGCCGACAGGAGCACGACGGCGACGATGCCGCCGAGCGTGCGCCACGTGAACGTGGTGCGCAGCAGCGCCAGCATCTTCACGTCGACGAGCGGTCCGACCAGCAGGAACGCGACGATCGACCCCGGCGTGAAGGTCGACGCGAACGACAGCGCGAAGAACGCGTCGACATTGGAGCAGATCGACACCACCATCGCCAGCAGCATCATCGCGACGATGGACAGCGCGGGGTTCGAGCCGATGGCCACGAGCGCCTCGCGCGGGATGAGCACCTGCACCGCTCCGGCGAGCGCCGAGCCGATGATGAGGGCGGGCATGACGGCGCGCAGCTCGATGACGAACTGCGCGATCGTGCGCCGCCACTTGCCGCCGGGTTCGTGCACGACGAGCTCGCACGTGTCGCGGAAGCGCTCCGTCAGCAGCCCGTCCGGCGAGGGATGCCGCGAGTACAGCCATCCGATGAGGTTGGCGATCGCGTACCCGCCGAGGATGCGCGCGACGAGGATGCCGTCGCTGAACCCGAAGGCCTGGTGGGTCGTGATGATGACGATGGGGTTCACGATGGGCGCCGCGATCAGGAACGTCAGCGTCTCGGGCACCGAGAACCCGCGCATGAGCAGTCCGCGTGCGAACGGCACGTTGCCGCACTCGCACACCGGCACGATCATGCCGAGCAGCGACAGCACCGCGCGCCGCGCCCACGCGCGGCGCGGCATCCATCGTTCGATGACGCCGGGCGGCACCCACACCTGCACGACGATGGACAGCACCACGCCGAGCGCCACGAACGGCATCGACTCGATGAGCACGCTGATCGCGAGCGTCAGGCCGTCCTGCGCACGGGTGGGGAGGGATGCCGGGAACAGCGTCGGCGCGAGCCAGTCGATCAGGAACAGGCCGCCGACGACGGCGAGGCCGACGCAGAGCCACAGGAACGCGCGAGCCTGCGGCGACGGCCCGAGACGGGCCGTGACCGGCTCGTACCGCGCTCTCGCCGGACGCTGCGTCGGGTCAGTCCGCGTCACGCTGCTGGGCGCGCTGGTCGTCGGCGGCGGCCGCGCACGACGCGCACAGCCCGAAGATGTCGACCACGTGCTCTGCGTCGCGGAAGCCGTGGCGCTCGGCGGTGGCGCGCGCCCACTGCTCGACGTCGGTGGCCTCGATCTCGACCGTCAGGCCGCAGGAGCGGCAGATGAGGTGGTGGTGGTGCCCGGCGCTGCTGCAGGCGCGGTACAGCGCCTCGCCCTCGGGGCTCTGCAGCGAATCGGCGTCGCCCTGCGCCGCGAGCCCCGCCAGGGCGCGGTACACGGTGGCCAGTCCGATGCCGGTGTTCTCGTCGCGGAGGGTGGCGTGCAGCGACTGCGCACTGACGAATCCGCGGGCGTCCGTCAGCGCTTCGCGCACGCGTTCGCGCTGCCACGTGTTGCGCTGGGCCATGCCCGCGAGTCTACCCGCGGCCCCTGGACGCGAGCCGGGACGGGTCACGCCGGGACGCGGGTGACGCGGCCCCTGCGGGCGCCGATGCCGCGGCACACGAGGTAGATCACGAACGAGATCGTCGTGATGTACGGGCTCACCGGCAGGGTGCCCATGATGGCGAGGAGGATGCCGCCGACGGCCGACACGAAGCCGAACAGGGCCGACAGCAGCGGCACCGACAGCGGGCCGGACGCGACGCGCATCGCCGCCGCGGCGGGCGTCACGAGCAGCGCCATCACGAGCAGCGCGCCGATGATGTGCACCGCGACGGCCACGATGAGACCGAGCAGCAGCATGAAGACGAGCGACACCGCGGTGGTCGGCACGCCCCGTGCGGCCGCGGACTGCGGGTCGAGAGAGTCGAACCGCAGCGGGCGCCAGATGAGCAGCAGCCCCAGCAGCACGACGGCGCCGATCGCGACGAGCCACCCGAGCTGTCCGGTCTGCACCGACACGATCTGCCCGGTGAGCAGGCTGAAGCTCGACGCGCTGCGCCCGTCGTACAGCGACAGGAACAGGATGCCGAGACCCAGGCCGAACGGCATCAGCACGCCGATGATCGAGTTGCGGTCACGCGCCTTGGCGCCGAGCAGCCCGATGATCGCGGCCGCGATGATCGAGCCGACGATCGAGCCCGTAACGACGTCGACGCCGATGAGCAGAGCGGCCGCGGCGCCGGCGAACGACAGCTCGCTGATGCCGTGCACTGCGAACGCCATGTCGCGCTGCATGACGAAGACTCCGACGAGCCCGCCGACCAGGCCCAGCACCGCACCCGCCCACAGCGAGTTCGACACGAGCGCCAGGATGTCGCCGTAGTACGGCAGCCCGCCGAACATCGCATCGGCGATGTCACTCCAGTTCACAGGTGCGCCTCGCCGTCGTGGTGGTGATGGGATGCCTCGGCATCGGGCGCGCCGACGACGACGAGCCGGTCACCCGCCCGCAGCACGAACACGTGCGCGCCGTACAGCGCGGTGAGCACGTCCGAGCGCAGCACCTCCTGGGGCGTGCCGAGCGTGAAGCGCCCGTTCGCGATGTACAGGATGCGGTCGACCTTGCCCAGCAGCGGGTTGATGTCGTGGGTGACGAGAAGCACGGCGGCGCCGCGTTCGCGGCGGTGGCGGTCGATGAGGCCGATGACGGCCTGCTGGTTCGCGAGGTCGAGGCTCGTGAGCGGCTCGTCGCACAGCAGCAGCGGCGGGTCGTCGGCCAGCGCCTGTCCGGCGCGCAGCCGCTGCTGCTCGCCGCCCGACAGCTCGCCGACGGGCCGGTCGGCGAAGCCCTGCGCGCCGACGGCCTCGATGAGCCTGTCGACGCGCGCGCGGTCGCCGCGGCGGGGGATCGGCAGACCGAACCGGTGGCCGTCGACGCCGAGCGTCACGAGGTCGCGACCCCGCAGTGACGTGTCGCGCGGCAGCGGGCGCGCCTGCGGCAGATAGCCGACGCGGCGGTTGCCGCGGCCGTGCACCGGCTCGTCGAGCACCGAGATGCTCCCGGCGCTGAGCTCTTCGAGCCCGAGGATCGCGCGCAGCAGGGTCGTCTTGCCCGACCCGCTGGGTCCGAGCACGGCGACGAGCTCGCCCGGCCGCACGTCGAGGTCGAGCCCGGCCCACAGCTCCCGGTCGCCGCGCTGCAGCGCGGCACCCCGGATGCTCAGGACGGGCGCGCCGCCCGACGCCGGTGCTGTCATGCCAGCGCCGCGCTCAGGGCTTCGATGTTCGCCTGCATCCACGAGACATAAGTCTCTCCCTTCGGGAGCGTCTCCGAGAACGCGATCGTCGGGATGCCGTGCTCTCCGGCCGCGTCGACGACGAGCGCCGTCTCGGCCCCGCCCGTCTGGGTGTTCGTGATGAGCACGCTCACCCCGCCGCCGCGGATGAGGTTCAGGGCTTCGAGCAGCGTGGCCGGCGCGACGTCCTGCTCCTCCTCGACGGCCTCGCTGAACGCCTCGGGCGTGACGTTCACGAGCCCCGCGTCCTCGATGAGGTAGCCGGGCACGGGCTCGGTCATGAACACCTGCTCGCCGTCGTGCGCCGCCGCGATGTCGGCCAGCGCGGCGTCGAGGCCGTCGAGGTCGGCGCCGAAGGCCTTCGCGTTCGCGGAGAACTGGGACGCGTGGTCGGGGTCGAGGTCGGCCAGTTCGTCGGCGATCTCCTGCGCGACCGCGCGCATGGTGTCGACGTCGTACCAGACGTGCTCGTTGAAGCCCTCGACGTGGGCGTGGTCCTCGTGCCCTTCTTCGGCGTGGTCGTCGTGGTCCTCGTCGGCGTCCTCCGGCCACTCCGGTGAGAGCTCGGCCGCCGTGATGACGGGCGCCTCGGTGCCGCTCGCGTCGATCAGTCCGTCCACGAAGGCGTCGTAGCCGCCGCCGTTCTCGATGACGAGATCGGCCTTCGACACGATGAGCTGATCGCGGGCGCTCGGCTCGAACGAGTGCGGGTCCTGCGACGCGCTGGAGACGATCGACGTCACGTCGACGGCATCCCCGCCGATCTCGGATGCGATCTGCCCGTACACGTTCGTCGAGGCCACGACCTGCAGCCGCCCGTCGTCGGCGCCGGCACTGGCCGCGCATCCGGCGAGGACGAGAGTGGATGCCGCCGCCAGGCCGAGCAGGGTGAGCGCACGTCGAGACTGGTTCATGTCCACGACTCTAATGTTAATGAGAATCGTTCTCAAATCGAGGTTCCGAGGACGACGCCGGACCCCCTGCTAGGGTCGGGCCGTGCCCAAGCAGGTCCGCCGCTCCTTGCTGTTCGCGCTGCCCTTCCAGGTCGTGACGATCGCGCTGGCGCTCGTGCTCGCCCTGATCGGATTCCCCATCCAGGTGCTGCTGACCGTGCTGCTCGCGCTGACGATGTGGGCGCCGGCCGCCGCGGAACTGGTGTTCCGCACGACCCTTCCGCGGGCGCTGCAGCTGCACTACCTGATCTTCATCACGCTCGGCCCGTTCGCCGGCAGCGCGCTGAACGTCTACGCCATGATCCCGGACTGGGACACCCTGATCCACTTCGACTCGGGCGTCATGCTGGCGTGGCTCGGCATGCTGTGGGTGCGCCGCGTCGAGGAACGGGTCGGCACGCCGCTGCCGTCATGGTTCGGCCTGCTCGTCGTGCAGCTCACGCCCATGGCGTTCGCGGCCGCGTGGGAGATCTGCGAGTACGCGAGCGACCTGATCATCGGCACGAACTCTCAGAACGGCAGCCTCGAAGACACGATGGGCGACATCATGGCCGGCACGCTCGGCGGCCTCTTCGCGATCGTCCTGCTGGTGATCCTCCGGCGTCCGCGCACGGTGGCCCCGGCATCCCTCGTCCGCGCCGCGCGCCGCTCCGGGAGTGCGGAGCGGACGGACGCGCCGCACTGATCGCGTCGATCAGTCCAGCAGCAGCGCCGGCTCTTCGAGGATCGAGGCCACGTCGGCGATGAAGCGCGACATGCCGTCGCCGTCGATCACGCGGTGGTCGAACGACCCGGCCACCGTCGTCACGAAGCGCGGACGCACCTCGCCGTCGACCACCCACGGCTTCTGCCGGATCGTGCCGAGGGCCACGATGCCCGACTCGCCGGGGTTGATGATCGGCGTGCCGGCATCCATCCCGAACACGCCGATGTTCGTGATGGTGATGGTGCCGCCCTGCTGATCGGCGGGGCTCGTCTTGCCCTCGCGCGCCGTCAGGGTGAGCTTCTCCAGCGCCTTGGCGAGCTCGCGCATCGACAGGTCCTGCGCGTCCTTGATGTTCGGGACGAGGAGGCCGCGCGGGGTGGCGGCCGCGATGCCGAGGTTGACGTAGCGGCGGACGCGGATCTCGGCGCCGCCCTCCGCGTCGACCCAGGCGGCGTTCACCATCGGCGTGCGACGGGCCGCCCAGATGACGGCGCGGGCCATGATGAGCAGCGGCGAGACGCGGATGTCGGCGAAGTCCGGCGAGGCCTTCAGCCGCTTGACGAGCTCCATCGTGCGCGTCGCGTCGACGTCGGTCCACACCGACACGTGCGGGGCCGAGTACGCCGACTGCACCATCGCCGAGGACGTCGCCTTGCGCACGCCCTTGACGGCGATGGTCTCTTCGCGGCCCGCCGCATCGGGGGCGGGGGTCGCCGGCGCGACGACCGGCGCGACACGGGCCGGCGCGGGGATCGTCTCCTCGCGCACGTCGCCCCATTCGGGCGTCTCGATGTTGCGGAACACGCTGGCCTGCGACGCGTGCTTCACGACGTCTTCGCGCGTCACCTCGCCGGCCGGGCCGCTGGGCGTGACGACAGCGAGATCGACTCCGAGGTCGCGTGCGAGCTTGCGGATCGGCGGCTTGGCGACGACCCCGACGGATGCCGCCACCCGCTCCTCGGCCGGCGCCACCCCCGGCCCCTGAGCCTGTCGAAGGGTGCGGCGGCGCGACTGCGCGTGCCCGCCGGTGCCGTAGCCGACCAGCACCGCACCCTCGCCCGCGTCGGCGGGCTCGGCCGGTGCGCCGTGCTCGGACTGGCCGACGGTCGCGGGGGACGAGGCATCCACTCCCGCGCCGGAGGCGATCGTGATGATCGGGGCGCCCACGTCGACGGTGTCGCCCTCGGCGACCAGCAGCTCGCCGACGGTGCCGGAGAACGGCGACGGCAGCTCGACGAGCGACTTGGCCGTCTCGATCTCGACCAGCACGTCGTTGACCGCCACGGTGTCGCCGGGCGCGACGCGCCACTGGACGATCTCGGCTTCGGTGAGGCCTTCACCCACGTCGGGGAGGACGAACGTCTGCGTGCTCATGGGAGCTCCGATCAGTAGGCCAGGGACCGGTCGACGGCCTCGAGGATGCGGTCGGCGTCGGGCAGGTAGACGCCCTCGAGCTTGGCCGCCGGGAAGGGGACGTCGAAGCCCGACACGCGCAGCACCGGGGCCTCGAGCGCGTAGAACGCCTGCTCCATGACGGTCGCCGCGACCTCGGAGCCCAGCGACGCGAAGCCCTGGGCCTCCTGCGCGTAGACCATGCGGCCGGTGCGGCGCACGGACTCCAGGATGGGGCCGTAGTCGATCGGCGACAGCGAGCGCAGGTCGATGACCTCGATGCTCGTGCCCTCGGCCTCGGCGAGCGCAGCGGCCTGCAGCATCGTCGTCACCATCGCGCCGTGGCCGACGAGGGTGACATCGGTGCCGCGGCGGACGACGCGCGACGCGTGCAGCGGCAGCGCACGGGCGGTCGTGTCGACCTCGCCCTTCATCCAGTACTTCGCCTTGGGCTCGAGGAAGATCACGGGGTCGGCCGATGCGATCGCGTCCTGGATCATCCAGTAGCCGTCGTTCGGCGTCGACGGGCTCACGACCCGCAGGCCCGGAGTGTGCGCGAAGTACGCCTCGGGGCTCTCCTGGTGGTGCTCGACCGCGCCGATGTGCCCGCCGTACGGGATGCGGATCACGACGGGCATCTGCAGCGCGCCCTCGTGGCGGTTGGTGAGCTTCGCGAGCTGAGTGGTGATCTGGTCGAACGCGGGGAAGACGAAGCCGTCGAACTGGATCTCGACGACGGGACGGAATCCCGCCATCGCGAGGCCGATCGCGGTGCCGACGAGTCCGGACTCTGCCAGCGGGGTGTCGAGCACGCGCCGGTCTCCGAACTCGGCCTGCAGCCCCTCGGTCACACGGAACACGCCGCCGAGCTTGCCGATGTCCTCGCCCATGAGCAGCACGCGGTCGCTGCCGGCCAGCGATGCGCGCAGGCCGGCGTTGATCGCACGGCTGAGCGGCAGGTTCTCCGGTTGCTGAGCCTGTCGGAGCACGGTCATGCCTGGCCTCCCTCGAAGGACGCCTCGTACCCGGCCAGCCACTGCCGCTGCTGCTCGATCAGCGGATGCTCCTCGGAGTAGACGTGCGCGAACATCGAGTCGGCCTCGAGGCCGTCCAGCGCGTTCGTGCGCTCGCGGATGTCGGACGCCAGCGCCTCGGCCTCGGCCTCCACGTCCGCGAAGAACGCCTCGGATGCGCCACGGCCCAGGAGGAACGCCTTCATGCGCGCGATCGGGTCGCGGCGGCGCCACGACTCCTCCTCGTCCGACGTGCGGTACTTGGTCGGGTCGTCGCTCGTGGTGTGGGCGCCCAGCCGGTAGGTCATCGCCTCGATCGCGCGCGGGCCCTCTCCCGAGCGCGCCTCGTCGAGCGCGGCACGCGTGACGGCCCAGCTGGCGAGCACGTCGTTGCCGTCGATGCGGATGCTCGGCATGCCGTACCCCTCGCCGCGCTTGTACAGCGGCGAGCGCGACTGCGTGGCCACGGGCACCGAGATCGCCCACTGGTTGTTCTGCAGGAAGAACACCTCGGGCGTGCGGTAACTCGCCGCGAACACCATGGCCTCGTGGACGTCGCCCTGGCTCGACGCGCCGTCGCCGTAGTAGACGATGACCGCTTCGTCGCGCGCGGGGTCGCCGGTGCCGCAGCGGCCGTCGAAGACGAGGCCCATGCCGAAGCCGGTGGCGTGCAGCGTCTGGGCGCCGAGCACGAGCGTGTAGATGCGCGTGTTGCCGTTCTTGGGGTCCGTCGGGTCCCAGCCGCCGTGCGTGAGGCCGCGCATGACCCGGATGATGTCGATCGGGTCGACGCCGCGGATGCGGGTCACCACGTGCTCGCGGTACGACGGGAAGAGATGGTCCTGGGGGCGTGCGGCACGGGCGGAGCCGACCTGTGCGGCCTCCTGTCCGTAGCTCGGCGGCCACAGCGCGAGCTGCCCCTGGCGCTGGAGGTTGGTCGCCTGCACATCGAACGCGCGGATGACGGCCATGTCGCGGTAGAAGGTCTCGAGCTCGGCGTCGCCGAGGCCGTCGACCGCCTCGCGATACCGCTCGGCGGCCGGGGTGGGCGCGAAGGTCCCGTCCGCTTCGAGGAAGCGGACGACGGGGGCGTCGGTGTCGGCGGCACCGGCGCCCGTTGCCGTGGCGTCGGTCATCACCGAGTCTTCAGGCGGGGTCACCGTTCTACGCTAGCCCGCGTCCGGCGTGGCCTTCTGGGAGGTCTTTCACAACGGATGCCGCGATCCGTAGGACCTTGTCGACAGACTCCTCCTCACCGACGGAGATCCGGATGCCGTCACCGGCGAACGGGCGGACGATCAGACCCGCCTCTTCGAAGGCCCTGGCGACGGCGAGGGTCTCGTCGCCGGCGGGGAGCCACACGAAGTTTCCCTGTGCGACCGGGATGCGCCAGCCGGCCTCGCGCAGCGCGGCGGCGAGGCGGTCGCGGCGCTCGGCGATGACGCCCACGCGGTCGAGCAGCTCGTCCTCGACGTCGAGGCTCGCGAGCGCCGCCTCCTCGCCGAACGCGGTCACCGACAGCGGGATGGCGGTGCTGCGCGCGGCATCGAGGATGCGGGGGTGGCCGACGGCGTAGCCGACGCGCAGTCCGGCGAGCCCGTAGGCCTTGGAGAACGTGCGCAGCACGACGACGTTCGGGTGGGCGCCGCCGGCGAGCACGACTGCCCCCTTGACGGCGTCGGGGTCGGTGACGAATTCGGCGTAGGCCTCGTCGAGGATCACGAGGATGTCGGACGGCACCTTCGCGACGAACGCGTCGAACTCGGCCTGCGTGACGATCGGACCGGTCGGGTTGTTGGGGCTGCACACGATGATCGCCCGCGTGCGGTCGGTGACGGCCGCGGCCATCGCGTCGAGATCATGGCGGGCGCCTTCGGCGAGCGGCACCTGCACGGCGTTCGCGCCGGCCACCACGGCGAGCCACGGGTACGCCTCGAACGACCGCCACGCGTACATCACCTCGTCGCCGGGGCCCGCGGTCGCGAGTACGAGCTGGGCGAGGATCGAGACGCTGCCTGCACCGATGTGCACGCCGTCGGGACCGACCCCGAACCGCTCGCCGAGCCGCTCGCGCAGGCGAGCGGCGGTCGCGTCCGGGTAGCGGTTGAGCGCGGTCGCCGCCTGCACGCGTTCCAGCACGCCCGGGAGCGGGTCGAAGGGGTTCTCGTTGCTCGACAGCTTGAACGCCTCGGCTCCGGCCTGCTTCCCCTGCTTGTACGGTGGCAGCGCGGCGACCTCGGGGCGCACGCGGACGGGGATATCGGGAGCGTCGGTCACGGGCCCAGTCTACGAATCCTCGCCGTGCGCGCGGGCGCACGGGATGCTGGCCCCCGGAGGACGCCCATGGAAGACTGGCCGGACTATGGGCTTCCTCCTCCGCATCGTCGTCAATGCGTTCGCGATCTGGGTCGTGACCCTCATCCCGACGCTCCAGGTCACGGTCGTGCCGTTCCCGCCGGGCGAGACGCTGCAGACGGTGCTGACGTACCTCATCGTGGCGGCGATCTTCGCGCTCGTGAACACGATCATCGGCACCGTCATCAAGGTGCTGGCGTTCCCCATCTACATCCTCACGCTCGGCCTCATCGGCCTGCTGATCAACGCGTTCCTGCTGTGGCTGACCGCGTGGCTGACGCACTGGTGGAACTGGGGCCTGCGCGTCGAGGACTTCTGGTGGGGCGTGGTCGCGGCGATCATCATCTCGCTCATCAACTGGGTCTTCGGCATCATCCTGCGTCCCAAGAAGGACTGATCCGCCCTCACCCGCGCTCCGCGGCGTACTCGCCGACCTCGACCGACTCCGCTCGGGCCAGGTCGTCGAAGACGGCACGCAGCCCGGCGACCCGCGGGTCGCCCGACGCGTCGACCATCGCCGCGGTCTCGGCATACGCCGTGAGCCGGTGCGCGGGGAGCGTCGCGTCGTCCGCCCCCGTGTCGGGGTCGTAGACCCGCTCGGCGACGAAGCTGCCGGGGGCGCCGACCCCCTCCAGCGCGCCACCGCCGGCGAGGCCTGCGACGGGATCGTCGGTGTGGCGGATCGCGACGCTCAACGTGCCGGCACCGACATCGGCTTCGACTGGCGAGCCCAGCGAGACCAGGGTCTGCACGTCGTAGTCGCCCTCCAGCGCGAGATGCGCGCCGATCATGCCGCCCTGCGAGAAGGCCACGACGTGTACGGCGTCGCCTGCCTCGACGCCCGCCGCGGCGAGCGCGGCCTCGGTCGCGGCATACGAGTCCGACATCCGCCCCGAATAGAGCTGCAGGTTCGACTCGTTGTCCCACGGGTCGTCGCCGCCGACGACATCGCCGGACTGCATCCCGGCGATGTACACGACGGCCTGCCGGGATCCGTCGGGCATCGTGTACTTCTCGACGCGCACCCGCGCCGCACCGTCGCCGGGGATGCGGGCGGCCGCAGCCGCGAGGGACGGCGGCGCGACGGCGGACGGAGGACGCCACGACGACGGACCCGCCTGCCCGACCGTCGTGGCCGGCGCCGGCGCGGTACCCGGCATCGAACCGGACGGCCCCTCGGGCTTCACCGCGGTGACCGTGACGGCGCCGGCCGTGCCGGTGAGTCGCGCGCCCGGCCCCACGCGTCCTGTCCCGGCCATCCCGACATAGGCCGCCGCGCCGAGGGTGCCGAGGCCGACCGCCGCGCCGCCCCAGATCGCTCCGGGGTCGCCGAATGTGTCGCCGACACCGACGCCCCATTGCGTCCCCTGACGGACGAGCTCGCCCGGCCACATGATGCTGCGGGCGAACTGCGCCCCCACGGCGGCGTCCCAGGCGTCGGGGTGGAGCGCGATCAGCTCCTCCCGACGGGCCCCCAGCGTCGCGGCCGACGCGGCGTCGCCGGCGAGTGTCGCCGCGCGCAGGGCGGCGTCGAGCTCGACGAGCTCATAGACGACCGCCGCCTCCCGCAGCGCCACGCCGATGGCACCCGCCTCGAGGCGCACCTCGTGGAGCCGCGTGCCGAGGACGGATGCCGCCGACACGGCCTCCCACGCGTGCTCGCGCGCCATCAGCAGCATGTTCTGCAGCGCCGCCAGCCGCATCCCGATGTCGGCCAGGTCGCCGTCCGCGGCGACGAAGCCCTCCGCCGTCCGCCGCAACGTGGCCGTGTCGACCGCGACCGCTCCGCCGCCGGTGATCTGCAGCCCGTCGTCCGCGCGGAACCAGCTGTCGCTGACCAGGTTGACGATGCCCTCGGGGTCGCCCGTCCGTCCGGCGGCCGCGACCCCGCCGCCGGCCGCGGCGTCCGCGGCGTCCACCGTCATCGCCCGCCGCCTGACACGAGCGACGCGACGGCGCGGGCCGACTCCGCGAAGGCCGCGCGATCGCGGGCCCGTGCCGCGTCCAGCCGAGCAGTCTCGGCAAGCCCCTGCAGGCCCGATACGGCGCCCGCCCACGCGTCGGCCCGCACGTGGAACGCCGTCGCGGCCTTCGCCTGCCAGTCCGTCTCGAGCGACAGCCGCCGGGCGAGGGCGGCGGCATCCTCGAGCCGCTCGATGAGGCGTGCGAGCTCGCGCGCCACGATGGCCAGCTGATGGGATGCCGCGGTGTCGGCGGTCGGGAGTGTCACGCGTTCAGCATCGAACGGGCCGCGGCCCCGGCGGCGCCCCGACCGGGCAACTGTGGACGACCCGCGTCTGCGTCCCGGATGTGCAGGAGGCGCCGCACCTG
>NZ_JBHXJQ010000027.1:0-20786 GCF_042722305.1 Microbacterium sp. NPDC058389 | reverse complement strand
CCGCGGCTCTGAGCCGCGGCATCCGCCCCTCTGCTGTGGTCCTTACAGGCCCGCGATGATCTCGCGCATGAGCGCGGCGGTCTCGGACGGCGTCTTGCCGACCTTGACGCCGGCGGCCTCGAGGGCCTCCTTCTTCGCCTGCGCGGTGCCCGCCGAGCCCGAGACGATGGCGCCGGCGTGGCCCATGGTCTTGCCCTCGGGGGCGGTGAAGCCCGCGACGTAGCCGACGACCGGCTTGGTCACGTTGGCCTTGATGAAGTCGGCCGCGCGCTCCTCGGCGTCGCCGCCGATCTCGCCGATCATGACGATCGCCTTGGTCTCGGGGTCGGCCTCGAACGCGGCGAGCGCGTCGATGTGGGTGGTGCCGATGATCGGGTCGCCGCCGATGCCGATGGCCGTCGAGAAGCCGATCTCGCGCAGCTCGTACATCATCTGGTACGTCAGGGTGCCCGACTTCGACACGAGGCCGATCGGGCCCTTGCCGGTGATGTTGGCGGGCGTGATGCCGACCAGCGACTCGCCGGGCGTGATGATGCCGGGGCAGTTCGGGCCGATGATGCGGGTCGTGTCACCCTTCGACTGCGCGTACGCCCACGCCTCGGCGGTGTCGCCCACGGGCACGCCCTCGGTGATCACGACGAGGAGCGGGATCTCGGCGTCGATGGCCTCGACCATGGCGTCCTTCGTGAACGCCGGCGGCACGAACGCGATCGAGACGTCGGCGCCGGTGGCCGCGATGGCCTCTTCGACCGACGCGAAGACGGGCAGCTCGACGGGGTTGCCGTCGGCGTCGTGGTGCAGCACCGTGGTGCCGGCCTTGCGGGCGTTCACGCCGCCGACGACCTGCGTGCCGGCCTTGAGCATGAGCGCGGTGTGCTTGGTGCCCTCGCCGCCGGTGATGCCCTGGACGATGACCTTGGAGTCCTTGTTGAGGAAGATCGACATATCTAATCCTTGAATCGGTTACTGAGCTTGTCGAAGTACGGTCGCTGAGCTTGTCGAAGCGTCAGGCGTTGGCGAGCTCGGCGGCCTTGTCGGCGCCCTCGTCCATCGTCTCGGCCAGGGTCACGAGCGGGTGGTTGGCGTCGCGGAGGATCGCACGGCCCTCTTCGACCTTGTTGCCGTCGAGGCGGACGACCAGCGGCTTCGAGGCCGACGAGCCGAGCTCGGCCAGCGCGCCGACGATGCCCTTGGCGACGGCGTCGCACGCGGTGATGCCGCCGAAGACGTTGACGAACACGCTCTTGACCTGCGGGTCGCCGAGGATGACGTCCAGCCCCGCGGCCATGACCTCGGCCGACGCGCCGCCGCCGATGTCGAGGAAGTTGGCGGGCTTCACGCCGCCGTGGTTCTCACCGGCGTACGCGACGACGTCGAGCGTCGACATGACCAGGCCTGCGCCGTTGCCGATGACACCGACCTCGCCGTCGAGCTTGACGTAGTTGAGGTCGTTCGCCTTGGCCTTGGCCTCGAGCGGGTCGGCCGCGGCCTTGTCTTCGAGGAGCTCGTGGCCCGGGTGACGGAAGTCGGCGTTCTCGTCGAGCGAGACCTTGCCGTCGAGGGCGATGATGTCGCCCTCCTCGGTCAGCACGAGGGGGTTCACCTCGACGAGCGTGGCGTCCTCGCCCTTGTACACGGCGAAGAGCTTGACGAACACGTCGCCCACCTTGTCGACGAGGTCCTCGCCGAAGCCGGCGGCCTGCGCGATCTCGACGGCCTTCTGCTTGTCGATGCCCCGCAGCGGGTCGACGGCGATGCGCGCGAGCGCCTCGGGACGCTCGACGGCGAGCTCCTCGATCTCCATGCCGCCCTCGACCGACGCGAGCGACAGGTAGGAGCGGTTGGCGCGGTCGAGCAGCACCGAGAAGTAGTACTCCTTGTCGATGCGGGCGCCCTGGGCGACCATCACGCGCTTGACGACGTGACCCTTGATGTCGAGGCCGAGGATCGCCTTCGCGGCCTCGTAAGCCTCGTCGGGCGTCTTGGCGACCTTCACGCCACCGGCCTTGCCGCGTCCGCCGGTCTTGACCTGGGCCTTGACGACGACGACACCGCCGATCTTCTCGGCTGCGGCACGCACCTCCTCCGGCGTGTCCGCGACGATGCCGGCGAGCACCGGCACCTCGTACTTCTCGAAAAGGTCTCGTGCCTGGTACTCGTACAGATCCACAGTTGTTTCCTTCGCAGGTGGCGAATGGGGTGGGAATGACGCTCAAAAGCGTCTCGACGTCGAGATATCGACCAGTCCCCCAGCCTACTACCGCTTCCTGTCCGGTTCTGACGGCAGCGACGCGCCGCCGCCGCCGTCGCGCGGCGGGGGCTAGGCTCTCCCCGAGATGTCCGACACCACCGCCGCCCAGGGCCTTTCCGCCGCCCAGGCCGCTTCGCGCGCCGCCGTGGTGGCCGCAGCCCTCGAGCTGTTCGCCGAGCAGGGATTCGACCAGACCTCGGTCGAGCAGATCGCCCAGGCCGCAGGGGTGTCGCGCTCCACGTTCTTCCGCCAGTTCGGCGGCAAGGACGACGTGGTGTTCACCGACCACGAAGAGCTGCTCGACATGCTCCGCGACTTCCTGTCGCAGCAGCATCGCGATCCGTGGGCGGCCGTGTGCGAGGCATCCATCCTCGTCTACGCGCATTTCGCCGCCGACCCCGAGCTGGCCCGCCGTCGCTACCGGGTGGTGCGCCAGGTGCCGGCGCTGCGCGACCGCGAGATTGTCACGGTGTTCCGGTACGAGCGGCTGTTCGACGAGTACCTGCGCGCGTCCCTCCCGGGGCTCGACCCGCTCGACGCGGTCGGGTTCGCGGCGCTCGTGACCGCTGTCCACAACCACGTGCTGCGCCGGCTCATCCGCAGCCCCAAGAAGGTGCCGGTCTCGGTGCTGCGCGCGGCGCTCGACGACGCGCGCCGCCGGTTCGGCGTACTGCCGGGCGACGACGCCGCGCCGAGCGGCGACGACGTCGTGATCGCGGTGTTCCCGCGGTCGACCCCCACTGCAGAGCTCACACGCCTGCTGCGCGAGCAGCTCGACGCCTGACGACGCATCCCCGCGGGGGTGATCGCCCGGGCGCACTCCGTTCTCCCAGGTGAGACTGAGTACTATCACTCATGACATTCAGTCTCACGAGGAGTCGTCATGACCGAGTTCCAGCCCCGCCCCGGCCAGCGCGTCGAGGGCTATGACGTCACCACTCGCCGCGGCACCGACTACTACGCGGTGTTCGCCGACATCCCCGCCGCCGACCGCGAGGTGTGGGAGCGCGCCGAGGCGTTCGTCGACGAGGTCGGCACGCGCATGCAGGACGCGTGGGACACCGGCTCGTACCCGGTCGACGTCGCGGAGCGGGCGGGCGAGCTCGATCTGTTCAACGACGGCATCGACCACCCCGCCCTCACGCGCTTCTCGCCGCTGGCCGCGGGCCTCGTGAACATGGAGATCTCCCGTGGCGACGGCTCGCTCGGCACGGTGCTCGCCGTGCAGGGCGGCCTGGCACTGCGCACGCTCGCGCTCTTCGGCAGCGACGAGCAGCAGGCGCGGTGGCTCGTCCCGGTCGCGCGCGGCGATGTGCTCGGCGCGTTCGCCCTGACCGAGCCCGACCACGGCTCGGATTCGGTATCGCTCGAGACCGTCGCCCGCCGCGAGACTCCGACGGGCTCAGGGACCGACGCCGGCTGGGTCATCGACGGCGCGAAGAAGTGGATCGGCAACGGCGCATCCGGCGGCATCACGTTCGTGTGGGCGCGCATCGACTCGCCCACCGACGAGCTGCACGGCGCCGTCCGCTGCTTCCTCGTGGAGCAGTCCACCCCCGGGTATGCCGGCACCGTGATCACCGGCAAGGCATCGCTGCGCGGCATCCACCAGGCCCACATCGTGCTCGACGGCGTGCGCGTTCCGGCCGACGCCGTGCTGCCGGGGACGAAGAGCTTCAAGGATGCCTCGACCGTGCTGTACTCGACGCGTTCGGGCGTCGCGTGGTCGGCGCTCGGCCACGCCACCGCCTGCTACGAGGCGGCGCTGTCGTACGCACAGCAGCGCGAGCAGTTCGGCAAGCCGCTGGCGAAGTTCCAGATGGTGCAGGAGCGCCTCGCGCAGATGCTCGAGGAGCTCACCGCGATGCAGCTGTACTGCCGATGGATGGCCGACCTCGAGACCCGTGGTGAGCTGCGGCCGACGCAGGCGTCGCTCGCGAAGTTCCACAACACGCGGGCGGCCCGGCGCATCGCGTCCACCGCGCGCGACATGCTCGGCGGCAACGGCATCCTGCTCGAGAACGGCGTCATGCAGCACATGGCCGACATCGAGGCGATCCACACCTACGAGGGCACCGAGAGCGTCCAGGCGCTGCTCATCGGCCGCGACATCACCGGGATGAGCGCGTTCGCCTAAGGCGGCGGCATCCACATCTGAGGCGTCTCCGAGGCGGATATAAGGCATCCGCCCGATGGGGAGGACCCCCCTTAGAGACGAAAGTCGTACCTGTAAGACGGACCGGCCGAAAAGGCGGGTCATCCGACAGGAGACGCACATGAACGACACGACCTTCTTCGCCTCGACGCTCCACACCCAGCAGACCGCGCAGCTGCGCCGCGAGGCCGAGCTCCGCGAGCTGCGCGCCGCACGCGGCGCCGCCGACGAGGCGGAGGCCTCGCCCGCTGCGGCCCCCGGTCTCACTCCGCGCAGCCGCCACGCCCGTCACGCCCGCCGTTCCGCCGTCGCCGCCGCGCGGTGACGCGGAACGGGCGCGGCGCCTCGGGCACGCCGACGACAGTCCGGACGCGCGCGGAAGGTGCCACGATATGACCATGCCCGCACCCCCTTCGAGCCCGCGCATGGTCGGGCGGCACTCCGAGCTCGCGACGCTGCTGGAGGCGTTCGACGACGGCGCCGCCGGTGTGCCGCGCACGGTCGTCGTGCGCGGTGAGGCGGGCGTGGGCAAGACCCGGCTCGTGCAGGAGTTCCTCTCCCTCGTCGCTCGTGACCCGCTCGGGGCCCCGCCGGCGGACGGTCCCGTCGTCGCCTTCGGGCAGTGCGTCGACCTCGGTCCGATCGGCGCGCCGTTCGGACCGATCCGCAGGGTGCTGCGAGACCTGCATGCCGCCCTCGGCACCGATGCGCTGCGCGAGGCCGCCGGGTCGGCCGCGGTCGTCGCCAGCCTCGCGGCGCTCGTGCCCGGCATCACCGCGGAGACGATCGACCACGACGACCCGGCAGGCGAGTTCGCCGAGGCGATCGAGGTGCTCCTCGAGCAGCTCTCGCAGCGACGGCACCTGGTCGTCGTGCTCGAAGACCTGCAGTGGGCGGATGCCGCAACCATGGCCCTCCTGAAGACCCTCGCCAGCACTCTCCGGGGCCGTCGGCTCACGATCGTCGCGACCTATCGCTCCGACGACATCGATCGCTTCCATCCGCTGCGCCCCGTCCTCGCGGAGCTCGACCGCACGCGATCCGTCGTGCGCGTCGAGGTGCGCCCGCTCACGACGGACGAGGTCGCAGAGCAGGTCGCCCAGCTCACGGCCGGGCTCGACCCGCGCCTGGTGGAGTCGCTAAGCGAGCGCAGCGGCGGCATCCCGTTCCTCGTCGAGGAGCTCGTCGACGTCGGCGACCGCCCCCTGCCCGAAACACTGCGCGACCTCGTGCTCGCGCGGTACGCACGGCTGGACGACGATGCGCAGCACGTCGTGCGGACGATGGCTGCCGGCGGCATGCACGTCGAGCACGACGTGCTGGCGGCGGTGACCGCGCTCGACGACGCGGCGCTGGACGCCGCCGTGCGCGAGGCGATCGACACGCGCGTGATCCTCGCCGACGGCGACGGGTACACCTTCCGGCACGCGCTCACGCGAGAGGCCGTCGACGCCGAGATGCTGCCCAGCGAGCGCGTGCGCGTGCACCGCCGGTACGCCGAGCACCTGCGCGACCACCGCGGCGACTCCCCCGAGGACGCCTCCGCCGTCGCCGAGCACTGGCTCGCAGCCCGCGACCTGCCCGCGGCGTTCGATGCGACCGTCGAGGCGCTCCAGCACTCACGCACCCGGTTCTCACCCGCGACGAGGGCGAAGCTGGCCGAACGGCTGACCGAGCTCTGGGAGCAGGTGCCGGACGCGTCGGCGCGGGCCGGAACGAGCCTTCCCGCCGTGCATCTCGACGCCGCTCAGGCGTGGCACGACCTGGGCGACGCCGAGCGTTCGCTGCGGTCGGCGAACGAAGGACTCGCGGTCTGCCCCGACGACGTGGTCACACGCGCCGCGCTCCTGCGGCAGCGGTACGTCGAGTCGTTCAATCTCGAGAACCGCGATCGCACGGAAGACATCGAGCAGGCGGTCGCACTGCTGGAGGGCATCGACGAGGCGCCGGCTCGGATCCTGCTGTCCCGGGCGCTGACCAATCTCGCGCATGGCGAGCACGGCGAGGCGGCGGCCGCGCACGCCGCACGCGCCATCGCCCTGGCGGAGGAGGTGGGCGACGCCGAGGCGCTGGCGGTCGCCCTCACCGTCGAGGCGTGGCGGATCGCCGGCGACGAGGACGACGAGCCCGGCGCCGTCGCACCTCTGGAACGCGCGGTCACCCTGCCGGTGGACCCGCCGCTGCGCGCCTACGCGGGTGGCGCGCTGACCGACATGCTGCTGCGCATCGGACGCTTCCACGAGGCGAGCGTGGTGGGCACCCAGCACTACGACGACGTCGCGCGCGCGGGCATCGAACGCGGATCCGGCGCCTCGATCGCACACCCGCTGTCGTTCGCGCTGTTCGCGGCCGGCCGGCCGGCCGAGGCGCTGACCGCCTCACGGCGCGCCCGGCGATTGCTGGGGCCTCACGGGCAGGCGTCCGTCTACCGCCTGCTGGCCTCGCACTACGACTGGGATGACCGCGCCGATGAGCGCGCCGAGATGCTCGCCGCCGAGCAGGCCACGATCGACCAGGCGGTGCGCGAGCACCCGGGCAAAGGGCGCTGGTGGACGATCGAACGGGCGGAGGCCATGCTCGGCGCGCGGGGACCTCAGGATCCGGCGGCCGCACGCGAACTGCTGCCCGACGTCGTGGCCGCGGCCGAAGACGAAGACCGATCCCCGGCGGTGCGCCGCTACGGCATGGCGACGGCAGCGCTGCTCGCGCTCGGCGTGGACGTCGACGCCACGGTGACAGCCCGGATCCGAGCCGCGATCGCGGCCGCACCCGGCCACGATGTGGCACAGGCCTACGCAGGCTTCGCTGCGGCGGCCCTCGCCGATGCCGACGAGGCTCCGGCCGCCGAGCGCGTGGAGCGCTGGCGAGCGGTGGCGGCCGCGATCGAGCACGATCTCATGCCCGTGTGGCACCTCCACCAGGCACGGTGCCGGCTCGCGATGGCGCTGATCGCCGCCGGCGACCGCGACGAGGCGCTCGAGCTGCTCGCACGCATCGCGGCGGAGGCCCCCGCGCAGGGCGCCGCCCGCGTCGGACGGTGGGCGTCCGAGCTCGCCGCCCAGGCCGGCGGCGGTCCTGCCGCGGCCGCCACGGGCACCGTCGCCTCGCTCACGCCGCGGGAGCTGCAGGTGCTCGAGCTGATCGCCGAGGGTCTCACCAATCCGCAGATCGGGCAGCGCCTGTTCATCAGCCCCAAGACGGCCTCCGTGCACGTGTCCGCGATCCTGGCCAAGATCGGCGCCGCGAACCGCACCGAGGCCGCCGCGCTGTACTCCGCGACCCTGTGACGGATGCCGCGGCCCGGGGCCGCGGCATCCGCCCCTCCGCGCCGGCACGGTGCGGATGTCGGCAGTGGCGGGCAGGATGGGGGCCATGCCGTACGAGATCCCCGCACCGATGCTCGCGAAGTCCGTGCCCGACGTGCCCGACCCGGCGAAGGCGCCCGGCGGACTCAGCTACGAGCCGAAATGGGACGGCTTCCGCGCCCTGGTGTCGTGGGACGGGTCCGAGGTGGTCATCGGGTCGCGCGGCGCGAAGCCGCTGACCCGGTACTTCCCCGAGCTCGTCGAGGCCTTCGCGCGCCTCCTGCCCGAGCCGTGCCTGCTCGACGGCGAGATCGTGGTGCCGGTCGAGCACGACGGACGCCGCCGGCTCGACTGGGAGTCGTTGTCGCAGCGCATCCACCCCGCGGCGTCGCGGGTCAACATGCTGTCGGAGCAGACGCCGGCGATGTTCATCGCGTTCGACGTGCTGGCGATCGGCGACCGCGACCTGCAGGGAGAGCCGTTCGCGACGAGACGCGCCGCTCTGGTCGACCTGCTGCGCGCTGTGCCCGACCCGGTGCACGTCACCCGCGCGACCGACGACCCCGACCTCGGGCGCCGGTGGCTCGCCGAGTTCGAGGGGGCCGGGCTCGACGGGGTCGTCGCCAAGCCGCTCGACCAGCCCTACGCGCCGGGCAAGCGCACGATGTTCAAGATCAAGCACGCGCGCACCGCCGACGTCGTGGCACTCGGCTACCGCATCCACAAGTCGGGCGAGGGCGTCGGCTCGCTGCTCGTCGGCCTGTACGGCGAGGACGGCACGCTGTACCCGGTGGGCGGCGTCGCGGCATGGAGCAACGAGCGCCGTCTCGAGCTCATCGACGAGCTCGCGCCGCTCGTGGTGCGCGACGCCGACGGCGAGGCGGTCCGCGGCGAGGGCGAGAAGTCGCGGTTCCAGGCGGGCCGCGCCGACTCCTCCTTCGTGAAGCTCCGCCCCGAACGCGTGCTCGAGGTGCGCTACGACCAGCTCGAAGGCTGGCGATTCCGCCACACCGTGCAGTTCGAGCGCTGGCGCCCCGACCGCGATCCGGCCTCGTGCACGTACGAGCAGCTGGAGGTCGTCGCGGCGTACGACCTCGCCGACGTGCTCGTCTGAAGCGGCCCCCGGGCGGGTGCCGCCGGGGCGCGCCCGGTGCCGCTGGGTGCAGGTGCGGCCGCTGTGCGCAGACGCCGCCCGTCGAATGTCGGAGGCCCGGACTAGCGTGTCGTACCCGCCCCAAGCGCTGCTCCGTCAGTTCGAGCGGAGCCCGAGGGTGGAGGCATCTTCCGACAGGAGAGATCATGTCCTTCTACACGGCTCAGGTCATCGCCGATGAGCGCGCCGCGACGATCGCCCGCGAGAACGCGCTGATCCTCGCCCAGCGCGAGCGGAGCGGGGCAGAAGTCCGGCCGGTGCGCCGGCGCTTCTCCTTCACGCGCCTGTTCCACCGCACGCCCGCGCCCCGCTCCATCCCGTCTGCGGCGGCGCCCTGCCCGAGCACCCCCGCCGTGGCGCCGTCGGGCTGCTGACGGCAGGCAGGGTCGGCCCGGCCGGGTGACTGCGACAAACGGGAGGGTTGCGTGACCGCCGGAGCGGATCGGTCGCCGCCTCAGTCCTCCGCCTTGGGCCAGTTCTCGGGGTTGATGCGGCTGGGCTGCACGCGCGGCGGCTCACCGGGCATCTTGGGGAAGTCGGGCGGGAAGTTCAGCTCGCCGAGGCCGGCGTCGAGGTCGCGCTGCCACCACTCCAGCAGCGTGTCGATGCGCCCGGGCTTGTCGAGCAGCCCGTCCCACGGATCGCCCACCTCGGCGAGGCGCGCAGGCAGCGTCCGCACCGTGAACGACGTGGGGTCGACGCCGGCGGCCAGCTCGTCCCACGTCAGCGGCGTCGAGACGGTCGCGGTGGGCAGCGCGCGCGGGCTGTAGGCACCGGCCATCGTGCGGTCGCGGTTGGCCTGGTTGAAGTCGATGAAGATGCGCTCGCCTCGCTCCTCCTTCCACCAGTTCATCGTCACCTTGTCGGGCATGCGTCGTTCGAGCTCCCGCCCGGCGGCGATGACCGCATGCCGCACCTCGAGGAACTCCCACTCCGGCTCGATCGGGCAGAACACGTGGATGCCGCGGTTGCCGCTGGTCTTGAGGAACGCCGTCAACCCCGCCTCGGCCAGCACGTCGCGCATCGCGGGGGCGACGGCCGCGGCATCCCCGAAGTCCGTCCCGGGCTGCGGGTCGAGGTCGATCCGCAGCTCGACCGGGTTGTCGGTGTTCGCCGTCAGCGACGCCCACGGGTGGAACACGATCGTGTTCATCTGCACGGCCCAGACCGCCGCCGCGATCTCGGTGAGGACGAGCTGGGGATGCCGCCGCCCGCTGTTGTACGTGACGGTGCGCGCCTCGACGAATGCCGGCGCCCCCTTGGGCGGGTTCTTGGAGTAGAAGCGCTCACCCTCGACGCCGTCGGGGAAGCGCTCGAGCGACACCGGCCGGTCGCCGTTGGCGGCGAGGAAGGGCTCCTGAACCGCGATGAGGTACTCGGCGAGCTCGTGCTTCGTGATGCCGAGCTCTGGCCAGATCACGCGGTTGGGGCTCGACAGGCCGACCTCGCGGTCGCCGTCCGGACCGGGAACGGTGAGGGTGATGCGCTCGGACGCCATGGTCCGACGCTAGCGGGGAGCGCCGACACTTGTGCTGAGCGAGCGCCAGCGAGTCGAAGCGCCGTCACGCCACGCCTCGCCGGGGATCTCGGCGGGGCGGGTGGTCCCTACTCCCCGAGCGCGAGCACCGGCGCGAGCTCGTCGCGCGTCAGGCGGATCCAGGGGCCGGCGGGGTCGATGACGAAGCCGTTGATGCCGTCGTCCGAGCGCAGCGCCTTCGCGAGCTGCACGGCGGTGATCGGCACCGCGTTGTCGCCGCGGCCCATGACCGCCACCTCGAGCGGGTGCGAGTACACCTCGAGGAACCGCTCGCCGTCGGGCGTGCGGCCCTCGGCGAGGCCCGGCGCCCCGCCCTCGGCGAGCCCGGCGGCGACCCACAGCGGCACGCGCGTGAGCGCCTCGGCGACCTGCGCCGACACCTCGGGCGTGCGCTCGGCGGCCAGCAGCGTCTTGACGGTGAGCTCGGGGTCGGCCTGATCGACGGCGCGCTTGAGCAGCTCGGTCGGCAGCACGGCGCGTGACGGCGTCGACGCCGGATCGAGGACGATGCCGTCGTACTTGCTCGCGAACACGTGTTGCAGCACGGTGAGCACCGGCTGCCCCATCGCGGAGGTGTCGGAGTCGCCGTCGGCCTTGAGGCTCGCCTGCAGCGCCGCTCCGCTGGAGTACGCGAGCGCGAAGACGCGGTCGCCGAGGTTCGCGACGCCCAGCGGCAGCGGCTTGCCCTCGGCGAGCAGCGCGCGCGCGTCGCCCTTCACCCGCAGGAACACGTGGCCCTGCATCAGCTGGCGTGCGACGTCGAGCAGCGCCTGCGAGGCCGGCGCGTCGCCGACGCGGCCGAGCGCGTCACGGAGCAGCACGTTGTCACGCAGCCCGGGCACGGTCTCGGTCTGCGCGGGCGCGGTGCGCATCCACTCGCGGCCGCCCATGCGGGGCAGCTGGCTCGGCGCCTCGGCGGGAGCCTCGTCGGCCGCGACCGGGCGAGCGGCCGCGGGTGCCGCACCCAGGCCGCCGTACGACGAGACCGAGATCGAGACGGTCGCAGCGGCGTCCGCCGGTGCGTCCGTCGCGGTCTCGGCGAGGGTGGGGTTCTCGGCTTCCGTGGTGTCGTCGGCCACGGCGTCGACAGCCTCACCCGTCGACTCGGGCGAGGACGCGGCGGGCTTCTTCGGACGGCGCGAGAACAATGCCATTGCTCGAGCCTAACTCGCGCGGCCCCTCCCCCTACACCCGTTCACCGGCGCGACGACCGCGGGTGTCACAGAGCCGCGACGCCCGCCATGATGACGCCGATCCCGATGGCGAGGAGGGATGCCGCCAGCACGGCCGCTCCCGCCCACAGCAGCGCGATCGCCCGGCCGGGGCGCTGCGGGTCACGACCCAGCACCGACAGGAAGAACCCGCCCGGGATCAGGAGCGCACTGGCGAGCACACCCACCGACGCCCATTGCCAGGGTATGGGCACGCCGACGGCCGAGACCAGCAGCAGGCTGACGAGTCCGAGCAGCACGAGCACGCCCGCGTGGGCGTGGCCGGCGCGGAAGAAGGCCTTCTGCAGCCCGTTGAACGGCAGACCTCGCGACGCGATTCGCAGCAGGAACGTGCCGCCCGACATGATGCCGATGACGGTGAGGATCGTCGCTCCGGCGACGATCGTGAGGATGGGGTCCATCGTTGCCTCCCGGCCGGTCAAGCGTTGGATAGTTACGCTCTCCAATATTAGATAGCTATACTATCCAACACAAGGCCGAGGAGGGGCGGATGAAGATCTCGGAGCTGTCGGAGCGCAGCGGCGTTCCCGTCGCGACGGTGAAGTTCTACATCCGGGAGGGAATGCTCCCCCGTGGTGAGGCCGTCTCGGCCACGCGCGCCGAGTACGGCGACGAGCACCTGGCACGCCTGCGCGTCATCGCCGCGCTCACCGACGTGCGTGGCCTGCCACTCGCCCGCGTGCGCGACATCCTGGCCCTCATCGATGCACCGACCGGCGATCCGGTCGAGCTCCTCGGCCGCGCGGTCGGCGCACTGCCGCCGTACGTCACCGCGGATCGTGACGACTATCCGCTCGCCCGCGCCGCCATCGCCGAGCTCGGCCTCACCTACGACCCCGGCTTCACCGCCGTCGCCCAGCTCGACGAAGCCCTGCGCGCCCTCGAGGCGGCGGGATTGGATGCCTCACCCGGCGTGCTCCGCCGCTACGGCGACGCGATGCGACAGGTGGCCGTCGAGGAGCTCGCCCCGATGCCGGGCATGCGCCTCGACGAGGCGGTGACATACGCCGTGCTCGGCACCGCGCTCTACGAGCCTGTGATGCTCGCACTGCGGCGCCTCGCGCACCACCACCTGCTGGTCGGCCCCGACCGCTGACCATTGACCGCTCGACGGGGTCGCTCACAGCCACGCCACAGGCGACTCATTGCCGTCTCCGGGTGGAGAAATCACCCGATGGTGTCCCAAAACCCGTGGTGCCGGACATATCCCTGATGTGAGCATTCCCCTGACCGCATCCGACCGGCGCCGCGTCCGCGCCGTTCGGGTTCCGCGCGATGGGCTGCTTATGATGCCGTGGTGCCCGCCCCGCTGGACGGCGACGCCCCCGTCGCCGCGGCCTTCGAGCCGAGCGTCTCGGACGAGACGCTGCTTCAGCGCGCCCGAGAGGGCGACGAAGGCGCCATGCGGACGCTCCTTCGCAGGCATGAGAAGAAGATGTACGCGCTCGCGCTGTCGATGACGCGCAACGCCGCGGACGCCGAAGACGCGGTCGGCGTCGCGCAGCTGGCGCTGTGGCGCAAGCGCGATGCCGTGCAGGGGGTGGACGGCTCGCTCCTCCCCTGGCTGCTGAAGACCGTCGCCCTGGCATCGAAGAACCAGCTGCGCGGCCAGCGCCGTTACGAGCGCCTGATCGCCAGCATCCCCGCCGCCGACGACGTGCCCGACCACGCCGACGAGGTCGGTCGCCACGTCGATCGCGCCTCGCTGTCGCACGACGTCGAGGCGGCTCTGCGCGCGGCGAGCGCCGCGGACGCCCAGGTCATCGTCCTGTGCCTGCTCGAAGGGATGCCGCCCCGCGACGCCGCCCGCGTCATCGGTGCGACCGAGTCCACGGTGCGCAAGCGCCTCACCCGCGCGAAGGAACGGCTGCGCAAGACGCTCGCCCACCACGCCCCTCACACCGTGGAGGAGCAGCCATGAGCGATCAGCGTCCGCTGCCCCGCGGGGATGCGACGGAGAACCTGGTCATCGCGCAGATGCGCGACGACCTGCGCGCCGCGCGCCGACGCCGCCGGTTCGGCGTTCCAGGGTGGTCGATCCTGGCCACGGCGACGGCGGCGATCGTGGCGGTCATCGCCGTCACGGTGTCGATGCTCGCGACGCCGACCCCGTCGTACGCCGCGACGCCGCCCATGCTCCAGATCGAGGCCGCTCCGGCCGGGAGCGGCGACGCCGCACAGCTCCTGAACGACCTGGCCGAGCAGCTGCGCGCGTCCGACGAGCCGGACCCGGCGCCGCCCGGGCAGCCGCAGCAGATCGACCTGCAGACGTGGGGCCTCGTCACGACCGTCGGCGCCGAGGGCGAGAAGGTCCCGCCGCCGTATGTCGCGCCCGAGAACATGACCCTCACCCGCTACCCGGATGGGGCGTGGTCGCAGGTGGTCGTGGCGGGCACCCCCTACGACACGCAGGGCAAGCCCGTGGACGACCCGAAGGCGACGCCACCGGGCACCGAGCTCTGGCGGATCGACGAAGCCGCGGGCGAGCACACCTACATGTTCCCCGACCCCCTCCCCGAGGACCCGGACGAACTTCGGCAGCTCATGCTCGACGTCGGCTTCGCGGACGAGTCCTCGCCGAACGAGTGGCTGTCGCTCACCACGGCGCTGCTCATGGAACGCGTGCTCCGGCCGGCCGAAGAGGCCGCACTGCTGGAGGTCCTCGCGGACGTCGACCTCGACCTCGCCGGCACCACCACTGACCGCCTGGGCCGCGAGGCGTACGTCTTCGAGACCCCACCGGGCGACGCCGACCTCGTCGACCGCATGCTGGTGAGCCCGAGCGGCCACATCCTCGCGATGGAGACGGTGTGGGTCGGCCATGACCGCACCGACATCCCCTCCCCATCGGTCGTGTCCTACTACGCGTGGGAAGGTAGAACATGATCTCCCGAAAGCTCATGCCTCTTCTCGCGCTGCCCGTGCTGGTCGGCGCCATCGCGCTCAGCGCCTCCCCCGCAGCCGCTTCGACCGACTCGACGCAGGATCAGGTGGATGCCGTCATCGCCGAGTTCGGCGGCACCCAGACCGCGGCGAACGAGGTGTCGTGGGACGACGGCGCCGTCGTCCTGACCCTCGCCGCCGACGACCCCGCGGCGCGGTTCGCCGACTCGAACGGGATCACCTCGTCCTCGGTCGGCGCCTGCCCGAGCGGGTCGTTCTGCGCCTACTCCGGCACGTCGTACACGGGCAGCCGGCTCACCTTCACAGCCTGCACGACGGGCAACCCCGTCGCGGCGCTCGGCACCGTGCGCTCGCTCGTGAACTCCCGCGCCGTCGGCACCGTCCGGGCCTACGCGGGCTGGTCGACGATCGCGACCCTGGCGCCCAGCACGGGCCGCGCGTCGGTGTCCGCGGGCATCGACAAGCTCAACTGCTCCTAGCCGATCGACGGGATGACGGCTGCCGTCCGCCGGCGGCCGTCAGAGCTTCTCGATCGGGGCGATCTTGATCAGGAGCTTCTTGGGGCCCGCGGAGTCGAAGCGCACGTGGGCGACGCGCTTGGCGCCTTCGCCGGTGACGGCCTCCACTCGTCCTTCGCCGAAGTCGTCGTGACGGATGCGGTCGCCAGGCGCCAGGACGAGGTCGCCGTTGTCGCGCACCTTGGCGGGGATCTTGTTCGCGAAGCGCTCGAGGTTGCCGGACGGCTCGCGGCGGGCGAGAGGCACGAGATCGTCGCCGTAGCGCTTGTTCTGCCCGCCGAACCCGGAGCCCGACCCCGAGCCGCGGCGCGCGTTGAGCGCGCGCGACTGCGTGCCGCCCCGCGAGTTGACGTCGCCCGGCGACTGGCGCCAGTGCAGCAGCTCGACGGGGATCTCCTGCAGGAAGCGGCTGGGCATCGCAACGGTGACCTCGCCGAACTGGGCGCGGGTCATGGCGAGCGACAGGTACAGGCGCTGGCGGGCACGCGTGATGCCGACGTAGAAGAGGCGCCGCTCCTCCTGCGGGCCGCCCGGCTCCCCCGCCGAGATGCGGTGCGGGATGAGGTCCTCCTCGACGCCGGTGAGGAACACCGCGTCGTACTCCAGGCCCTTCGCGGTGTGGAGCGTCATGAGCGACACCGAGCCTGACGCGTCTTCGAGGTCGTCGGCGTCGGAGACCAGCGCGACCTCGGTGAGGAAGTCGAGGATCGTGCCCTCGGGGTTGTTGCGCGCGAACTCGCGGGCCACCGCGACCATCTCGTCGAGGTTCTCGATGCGTGCCTCGTCCTGCGCGTCCTTGCTGGCGCGCAGCGCATCGTAGTAGCCGGACTTGTTCAGCAGCAGCTGGAGTCCGTCGGCGACCGCAGTCGGCGGCGCGATCTCGCCCGACGCGGGCAGCATGAGCTCGGACGCCTCGGCGAGCACCGCGTCGAGGTGCGCGATCGCAGCCTGGATCTTGGGCCCGACGCCGAGCGCCGAGGAGTTCGCGAGCGCGTCGCGGAACGTGATCTGCTGATCGGCCGCGTAGCGCGAGATCGTCTCGATCGTGACGTCGCCGATGCCGCGGCGCGGCCGGTTGATGATGCGGCGCATCGCCATCTCGTCGGCCGGGTTCGCGACGGCCACGAGGTAGGCGAGGGCGTCCTTGATCTCGGCGCGCTCGTAGAACTTCGTGCCGCCCATGATCTTGTACGGCAGGGCGGCGCGGATGAAGATCTCTTCCAGCGCACGGGACTGCGAGTTGGTGCGGTAGAACACGGCCATCTGCGAGTAGGCGATGCCGCCGCGGCGCAGCGCCTCGATCTCGTCCGCGACGAACTGGGCCTCGTCGTGCTGCGAGTACCCGGTGAAGCCGATGATCTTCTCGCCGTCGCCGACGTCAGTCCAGAGCTTCTTGTCTTTGCGGTCGAAGTTGTGCCCGATGACCGCGTTGGCGGCCGAGAGGATGTTCTGCGTCGAGCGGTAGTTCTGCTCGAGCAGCACCACCTTCGCACCCGGGAAGTCCTTCTCGAACTCGCTGATGTTGCGGATGTCGGCACCGCGGAAGGCGTAGATCGACTGGTCGGAGTCGCCGACCACGGTGAGCGATGCGCCGTCTTCGGCGGCCGGCTCGGGCTCGAAGATCATCATGCCGCCGGAGCCCGCCAGCGGTGCGGCATCCGATCCCGGCGGGCGGGTCAGCTCGTGGATCAGCGCGTACTGCGCGTGGTTGGTGTCCTGGTACTCGTCGACGAGCACGTGCCGGAAGCGGCGGCGGTACACGTCGGCGACCTGGGGGAACGCGCGGAACAGGAACACCGTCTGCGCGATGAGGTCGTCGAAGTCGAAGGCGTTCGCCTTCTGCAGCTCACGCTGGTACGCGCCGAACACCTCGACGAACACCCGCTCGGCGGGATCGCTCATGTTGGCCGAGCGGGCGTAGGACTCGGCATCCGCCAGTTCGTTCTTGAGCTTCGAGATCCGCGACTGGGTCGCCGCCGGGGTCAGTCCGAACGCGTCGGCCTCGTGCTCCTTGACGAGCCGCTTGATGAGGGCACGCGAGTCGCCGGAGTCGTAGATCGTGAACGACTTCGTGAAGCCGAACTGCTCGGCCTCGCGCCGCAGGATGCGCACGCACGCCGAGTGGAACGTCGAGATCCACATGCCGCGCGCGGTGTCGCCGACCAGCTGCTCGACGCGCTCGCGCATCTCGCCCGC
The DNA here is from genome assembly GCF_042722305.1 of Microbacterium sp. NPDC058389. Taxonomy (NCBI): domain Bacteria; kingdom Bacillati; phylum Actinomycetota; class Actinomycetes; order Micrococcales; family Microbacteriaceae; genus Microbacterium; species Microbacterium sp. NPDC058389. The sequence continues at coordinate 3,535 of NZ_JBHXJQ010000027.1, read as the reverse complement.
GGCCTTGTTGGTGAAGGTGATCGCGAGGATCTGGCTGGGCCACGCCTCGCGGCCCCGCAGCAGCGACGCGATGCGGCGCGTGAGCACGCTGGTCTTGCCCGATCCGGCGCCGGCGACGATCAGCAGCGCCTGCCCGCGGTAGGTGACGGCCTCGCGCTGCTGCGCGTTGAGCCCCTGCAGCAGGTCCTCGTCGGGGCGCGGCCCGGTGTCGCCCGTCACGTGGGCAGCGTCGAGCACGACAGGACGAAGGGATGCCGCGCCCGGCGCGGCCGCATGGGCATCGGTCATAACCCACCCAGTTTAGGTCGCCCCGCCGACACCGGCCGGGCCGACCGCCGTCGAAACTCGGAGATCTCGCGAAACTCGGACGAATGCGGCGCGAACGTCCGAATCGGGCGGGATCTCCGAGGCTGCGGCGTCGCGGCGCGCCCACCCGGGCCTCAGAGCAGACGCCGCTCCGACGCCCACGCGGTCAGCTCGTACCGCGACGACAGCTGCAGCTTGCGCAGCACCGCCGACACGTGCGACTCGACGGTCTTCATCGAGATGAACAGCTCGGCGGCGACCTCCTTGTACGCATAGCCGCGGGCGATGAGCCGCATCACCTCCTGCTCACGGGCCGACAGGCGGTCGAGCTCGTCGCTGGTCGCGGCGGTCTCGCCGACGGCGGCGCCGAACGCGTCCAGCACGAACCCGGCCAGGCGCGGCGAGAACACGGCGTCACCCTCGGCGACGGCGTGCACGGCCCGGCTCACCTCGGCTCCGGACGAGCCCTTCGTGATGTAGCCGCGGGCGCCGGCGCGGATGACGCGCACGACGTCCTCGGCCGCGTCCGACACGCTCAGCGCGAGGAAGCGGGTGGCCGGCACGACGGGCGACGCGCCGCGGATCACGGCCTCTCCGCCCGCCGCGTCGGGCGCGGATGCCGCACTCCGGCCCGCCGGCAGGTGCACGTCGAGCAGCACGACATCGGGCTGCGTGGCCTCGATGACCTCGATCGCCGAGGCCGCGTCGGCCGCCTCGCCCACGACCTCGACCGACGCGTCGAGGTCGGCGCGCAGGCCCGAGCGGAAGATGGAGTGGTCGTCGACGATCACGACACGGACAGGGGCGTCAGCCACGGCGGACCTCCGGAGACGTGGATGCCGGGCCGCCGGCATCCACGTACCTCAAATGGACCTCGGTGCCGCCGCTCGCACCGCGGCGCACGGTCGCGGAGCCGCCGGCACGGCGCATGCGGCCGAGGATGGACTGGCGGACGCCGAGCCGGTCGTCCGGCACGTCGGCGAGGTCGAACCCGGGGCCGCGGTCGCGCACGTACACGTCGACGGCGTTCGCGTTGCCCTCGATGTACACCGAGACGTCGCCGCCGGCGTGGCGGGCGGCGTTGAGCATCGCCTCGCGGGAGGCCGCGGCGACCTCGCCGCTCGCGCGCTCGGCGGGGAGACCCGCCGACACCACGTCGATGCGCACCGGGTAGTCGAGCTCGAGCGCGGCGGCGTAGTCGCGCAGGTCGGTGGGCAGGTCGCTGTCGGCCGGTGCGTCGCCGTCGTACAGCCACGCGCGCAGCTCACGCTCCTGCGCGCGGGCGAGCCGGGCGACCTCGGTCGAGGCGCCCGCGCGGTTCTGGATGAGCGCGAGGGTCTGCAGCACGGAGTCGTGCAGGTGCGCGGCCATCTCGGCCCGCTGCTCCTCGCGGATGCGGCGCACCCGCTCCCCCGTCAGCTCGCGCCACCTGCCCACGAGGATCGACGAGTACACGAGTGCGACGCCGACGAGCGGCACGAGCGCGAACACGAACCCCGCGACGCCGGTCTGACGCAGCATCGACAGCTGCGCCAGCAGCAGCACGACGAGCGTCACCGTCACGACGATGCGCACGATGTTCTCGTGGCGCGGACCGCGCGCCGGATCGCTGCGATCGACGAGCGTCGCCCACATCCCGGCCGACACCGCGAGCATCGTCGCGAGGAGGACGCCGCCGCCCCACCCTGCGGCGCTGGAGCCGCTCTGGCCGTCGCCCGCGTCGAGCGCGATCGCCGTGACCGTCATGAGCACGACGACGATGGCCGTCGCGGTGAGGATCCACGCAACCGGCACGCGCCGCGTCGGCACGTCGCGCACCCGTGCGGCCTCGACGGCATCCACCGCGTCGGCGTCCGCCGCCTCCGCAAGCACCGCGCCCGCGTGCCGCGGGTCCTCCCACGGCACGAACACCCACAGCCACCCGTACAGCAGCGCACCCGCGCCCCACAGCGGCGTCAGCGCGATGAACAGCGCCCGCACGACCCACAGCGGCCAGCCGAGGTGGCGGGCGAGGCCCGCCGACACCCCCGACACGGCGCAGTCGCGAGGTCGCCGCAGCGGCGGGCGAGTGGATGCCGGGCCCCCGGCCCGACCGTCCACCGCGCTTCGTCTCGTCGCTGGCGCTCCTCGCTCAGCGACCGGGAGCCCCGGCACCCCGGGCGCGACATGATCCTCCGCCGGACCACCGGTCGCTGAGCGAGCGCCGGCGAGACGAAGCGCAGCCTCGGGCGCGGCGTCGCCGGTGGACGGGGATGAGGGCATACCGGCATCCAATCACTCCCGCCGCCCCTGACCCACCCCGGGGCCCGAGGATCAGGGACGGCTCAGGGGATCACCCCATAGCGAGGGTCTCGCCGCGGCGGCCAGGGTGGAACCATGACCGACACGACCTCCGCTCCCCCCACCGATCCGGGACCGCCGCCGACCGCCCCGCCGGGCGTGCCGACCGTCTCGGACCGGTTCTTCTCGTGGGTGCAGGGGCTCGGCGTCGCGCGCGGCGACGCGTGGCTCGGCGGCGTGTGCGGGGGCATCGCCGCGCGGCTGCGGATCGACCCGCTCATCGTGCGCGGCATCTTCGTCGTGGTGGCCCTGCTGGGCTTCCCGGCGCTGCTCGTCTACGCGATCGCGTGGGCGCTGCTGCCCGACACCGACGGGCGCATCCACCTGCGCGAGCTGTTCCAGGGGCGCTATGACCCCGCCATGACGGGCGTCTTCATCCTGGCGATCGTCGGGATCGTGCCGGTCGTGCCGTGGCTGCGAAATGTGCTGCTGTGGCCGCTGTGGGCCCTCACCGGCTTCGCGCCGTGGGCCTGGGACGACGGCGACGGCGTCTCGGTGCTCGGCGTGATCGGCTTCCTGTTCACCCTCGCCGTCATCGGCGGGCTGGTGTACCTCATCGTCCGGTCGGCGCGTTCCGACCGGCCCTCACGGGTGGATGCGCAGACGGCTTCCGCGCAGCCCGCCCCCTCGGTCGCGTCCGATTCGGGTGACGACGCGACCTCTCCTCCCGCCGCAGCAGCGGCGAGCATCGCGGATCCGGCCGGTCGGGCTCCGGCCCGGACCCCGCCACCCCCCCCCAAACGGGGTTGCCGGCCCCCCCCCCCCCCCCCCGCCCGGGGACCACCCCCGCCTGCACCCCGACCGCCGCGCGGTCGCCCACGACGACGACCACCGCGTGCGGCAGACGCCGCTCGAAGAGTTCATCCCCAAGGCGAACGCGATCCGGCAC
>NZ_JBHXJQ010000026.1:0-32719 GCF_042722305.1 Microbacterium sp. NPDC058389 | reverse complement strand
GCCCCCCCCTCGTTGACCGGTGCTCCCGGGGGGGGGGTTCCCTGTTCGGCGTCCTTCAACCCCCCAGGGGGCCCGCGGCCCCGCCCGGCCCCCGCTTCTGTGCATCACGGGTGGGGGATGCCGCCGTCTGCGGCCCCATCACCCCGGGGATCAGGGGGCCAGCGCCGACAGGTAGTCGAGCGAGCCGTCGAGCACCGGGATCGAGGCCAGCGCGCCGTCGCCGTCACCGGACTGAAAGAACGCCGTGACGTCGGTGCCCGGGAGTCCGTCGAAGTCCTCGATCTCCAGCGGCTCGTCTTCGTCGGATCCGAGGCTGACGGTGGTGTTCGCGGGCACGCGGATCTCGAGGGTCGGGCCGCCTTCGCCGAGCTCGACGTTCAGCGTGTGCGACTTCTCGGTGTCGTTGACGATGGCGGCGACGAAGTTGCCTGCCGTGCCCTCGTCGTTGGCCACGATGAACGCGTTGCGCACCTCGAGCGGGCCGGAACCGTGGACGTTGGTGCCCTCGGCGGCCGAGTAGGGGATCGTCGTCGCCTGCGGCGAGATCATGCTGCAGCCGGTGGTCGTGAGCACGAGCGCGGCCCCGACGGCCAGCGACGCGATGAGGCGGCGGTTCACAGATCCTCCCAGGACGTTTCGGTACCCCGCCAGTCTAGGGGTTCGCGCCGGCTCGCGCGGAGCACGAGGCCCTCCGGAGTCGGACGCCGACCCGAGGGCGGAGAACCTTAGCGTATTTCTCCTGTGGTATCCTGGAGGTTGCCGAAAGGACATAACTCCATGCTTTTTGAGGTTGGCGAGACGGTCGTCTACCCCCACCACGGGGCGGCAACGATCATCGAGGTCAAAGACCGGATCATCAAGGGCGAGACGAAGAAGTACCTGAAGCTCAACGTCACGCAGGGTGATCTCATCATCGAAGTACCCGCAGAGAACGTCGACCTTGTCGGGGTTCGCGACGTCATCGGCAAGGAAGGCCTCGACAGGGTCTTCGAGGTGCTGCGTGCGCCCTTCACGGAAGAGCCTACGAACTGGTCACGCCGGTACAAGGCCAACCTGGAGAAGCTCGCCTCCGGTGACGTCATCAAGGTCAGCGAGGTCGTGCGCGACCTCTGGCGCCGCGACCAGGATCGCGGCCTCTCGGCAGGTGAGAAGCGCATGCTGGCCAAGGCCAAGCAGATCCTCATCTCCGAGCTGGCGCTCGCCGAGAAGACCGACGAGGAGCAGGCCAGCGTGATCCTCGACGAGGTCCTCGCAAGCTGAGACTTCTGAAACGGCGCCCCCGGCAGGGGGCGCCGTTTCACTGTGTCCGGACGCCGGCCCCGGACGCCGCTCGCGGTAGCGTGAACGGGTGAGCATCCTCCCCGTCCCTCGTGTCGGCATCGTCGTCGTGGCCGCCGGTTCCGGCACCCGTCTCGGCGCGGGCGGGCCCAAGGCGTTCGTCGGGATCGACCGGCACAGCATCCTGCGTCACGCGCTCGACGGCGTCTTCTCGGCCCCCACGGCGCAGGTGGTGATCGTCGCGCCCGATGGGCGCGAGGGCGACGCCCGGACGGAGGCGCTGGCGGCCGCGGGCGATCGCGCCGACCTCGTGACCGTCGTGACCGGGGGCGCCACGCGACAGGAATCGGTGTCGGCAGGCCTCGCGGCGCTGTGGGGGGATGTCGAGGTTGTGCTGGTCCACGACGCCGCCCGTGCCCTGACCCCGCCCGAGGTGTTCGCGCGGGTGATCGCGGCCGTCGAAGCGGGGGCCGCGGGGGCCATCCCGGTGCTGCCCGTGGTCGACACGATCAAGCGGGTGGCGGGCGACGAGATCGTCGGCGTCGTCGACCGCTCCGAGCTCGCGTCGGCGCAGACGCCGCAAGGCTTCCGCCGAGACGTACTCGCCGCGGCATACGCCGCGGCGATGCAGGACTTCACCGACGACGCGGCGCTGGTGGCGGAGGCCGGGCACACGGTGTCGGCCGTGCCGGGGCATCCCCTCGCCTTCAAGATCACGACCGCCGCCGATCTCGACCGCGCCCGGCATCTCGTCGTGGCCGTGCCGGCCGTGGCCGCCGCACCACCGCGCATCGGGGTCGGGACGGACGTTCACGCGTTCGGCGGCGACGGCGCGCTGTGGCTCGCGGGACTCGAATGGGGAGGGGAGCAGGCGCTGTCGGGGCATTCCGACGGGGATGCCGTCGCCCACGCGATCGTCGACGCCCTGCTCGCCGCAGCCGGGCTCGGCGACATCGGCACGCACTTCGGCACGGATCAGCCCCAGTACGCCGGCGCCCACGCCGACGCGTTCCTCGGCCGCACGGCGACGATCCTGCGGGAGGCCGGGTGGCGCGTGGGCAACGTGTCGGTCCAGGTGCAGGCGAATCGTCCGCGCTTCGCGGCGCGGCGGGCCGAGGCCGAACGCGCGCTGTCGGACGCGCTCGGCGGAGCCCCCGTGTCGGTGTCGGCCACGACGACCGACGGCCTGGGCTTCACGGGCCGGGGCGAGGGCGTCTCGGCCTACGCGGTGGCGCTCGTCGTGCCCGTCTGACGGGTCAGAGCGCGAGGGTCATGAACACGGAGTGCGGGTCGGGCAGGTAGCTGCCGAACGGTCCGCAGTCGACGAAGCCGGCGCTCGCGTACAGCCGGTGGGCGGCGGCGAAGTCCTCGGTCGTCCCGGTCTCCAGCCACAGGCCCGTCATGCCGCGTTCGCGCGCGGCGCTGACGATGTGGTCGAGGATCGCCCGGCCCACGCCGGCGCCGCGGAAGCCGTCCGCCACACGCATGGACTTGATCTCGCCCCGCTCGGCGTCGAGTTCGCGCAGGGCGCCGATGCCGGCGATGCTGCCGTCGACCCACGCCGACCAGACCGTGATGGACGGCTGCCGGAGGGCGTCGACACCGAGCGCATGGATGCTCTCGGGCGGCGCGGTGCCGACGAGCGCCGTCAGGTGGAAGGCGATCAGACCGCGTGCCGCGTCGTCGGTCAGGTCGTCAGGGCGGATCTCGATGGTGCTCTGCATGTCGCGCCCAGTGTGGCACGCGCGCATTGCGGCGGTGTTTCGCGCCAGGCGGCTCATGCCTCCACGGCGAACGGCTCGGGGTCGCGCGGTGCCCGCGAGCCCCACGCGAGGAGCGCGAGTCCCGCGGCGAGCACCACGAGGCCGACGATCGCGAGCGCCGACAATCTCTCGTCGAGCACGGTGATGCCCAGGATGCTGGCGGTCAGCGGCTCGCCGAGCGTGAGGGTCGCGGCCGTCGACGCCGTCAGGCCGCTGAGGCCCCAGGTGAACATGACGTAGGCGATCGCGATCGTGCCGAGGCCGAGCCACAGTGCCATCGTCAGCCCGCTCGGTGTGCCGAGCCACGCGAGATCCACGAACGGAACGGCGAACGCGCACAGCACGGCCGCACTGGCGCCCATCGCGCCGACGACCGTGAACGGGTCCCACCCGTCGTCGAGCAGGCGGCGCTGCGCGTTCGCGATGACCGCGAACGACGCGCCCGCCCCGACCGAGCCCACGAGACCGAGCGGGTCGGTGCCGCCTGCGGCGCCGGCTTCGCCGCCGAAGCCCAGCAGCACGACGCCGACGGTCGCGAGCGCAGTCGCGCCCATCCACGTCGCGCTCGGCATCCGCCGCGTCAGGGCCCACTCCAGCAGCCCCGCGAGGATCGGCGCGGAGCCGAGGGCGACGACGGTGCCCACGGCGACGCCGTTGCGCGCCGTGCCGAGGAAGAACAGCGGCTGATACAGCGCCAGGCACGCGCCCGTCAGGATCATGAGCAGCAGCGGCCGCACCGTCAGCCGCGGGCGGGGCGTGCCGGCGCTGCGACGGGCGTGCCGGGCGGCGAGGGCGAACGCGAACACGGCGAGCCCCGTCCCACCGATCACCATCCGCATGATGCCGATCGACAGCGGAGTGGTGCCGTCCGGGCCGAGCGCCTGCGAGGTGCCGGTGGTTCCGAACAGCAGTGCGGCGGCGAGGACGGCGAGGACGTGCAGCACGGTCAAGTTCTACCAGGCGCGCGGCCGTCGTGACCCGCTGGTTCCCAGGGGCGCGCCGGTAGGCTGGTGCAGTGACGGTTCAGCTGTATGACACCAAGGCGCAGGCCCTGCGCGACTTCGTGCCACTCGACCCCGGGAACGTCACGATCTACGTCTGCGGGCCGACCGTCCAGTCCGGACCCCACATCGGGCACCTGCGTGGCGCGCTGAGCTTCGACCTCCTGCGCCGCTGGCTCGCCCACCGCTACGGTCGCGTCACGTTCGTCCGCAACGTCACCGACATCGACGACAAGGTGCTCGCCAACGCCACCGACGGCGAGCCGTGGTGGGCGCTCGCGTACCGCATGGAGCAGGAGTTCACCCGCGCGTACACCGCGATCGGGATCCTCGCGCCGACGTACGAGCCGCGGGCGACGGCATCCGTCCCGCAGATGCAGGAGCTGATCCAGCGCCTCATCGACGCCGGGCACGCGTACCCCGCCGATCACGACTCCGACGCCGCGGGCGACGTGTACTTCGACGTCCGCTCGTGGCCCGCGTACGGGACGCTCACCAACCAGTCGCTGGACGCCATGGAGCCCGCCGCCGACGCCGACCCGCGCGGCAAGCGCGACCCGCGCGACTTCGCGCTGTGGAAGGGCGGCAAGTCCGACGAACCCGAGTCCGCGAGCTGGGAGTCGCCGTGGGGCGCCGGCCGGCCGGGCTGGCACATCGAGTGCTCCGCGATGTCGCGGCGCTACCTCGGTGCCGAGTTCGACATCCACGGCGGCGGACTCGACCTGCGCTTCCCTCACCACGAGAACGAGCTGGCCCAGTCCGCCGCGGCCGGCGACGCCTTCGCGCGCTACTGGGTGCACAACGGCCTCGTCACCGTCGCCGGGCAGAAGATGTCGAAGTCGCTCTTCAACTTCATCCTCGCCGACGACGTGCTCCGCGAACGCGACCCGCTCGTCGTGCGCTACGCGCTCGCCGCGGCCCACTACCGCTCGAGCCTCGACATCACCGCGTCGACCTTCGACGAGGCCGAGGCCGCGATCGACCGCATCCGCACCTTCCTCGAGCGCGCGGTGCGCACGCTGCGCGACGAGACCGACGACGTGACGGTGGATGCCGTCGTCCCGGCGCGCTTCGCGGCAGCCCTCGACGACGACCTCGGCGTGCCGCAGGCGCTCGCGGTGCTGCACGAGACGGTGCGCGACGGCAACACGGCGCTGGACGCCGGCGACCGGGTGGGGGCGCTGCATGCGTTCGCGGACGTCGCCGTGATGACCGGCATCCTGGGGATCGACCCCCTGGATCCGCTGTGGCGCACGGCGGACGCGTCGGTGGCGGCATCCGCTCTCGACACCCTTGTCACGACCATGATCGCCCAGCGCGCCGACGCGCGCGCGGCGAAGGACTGGGCGGCGGCCGACCGCATCCGCGACGCGATCGCGGCGGCCGGCATCGCCCTCGAAGATTCAGCAGACGGAACACACTGGAGTTACAGCGATGGCTAAGCCAGCACGCCCCGGCGCGGGCAACAGCAAGAAGAAGGGCGCCCTGAAGGGCACCGGCGGCAACGGTCGCAAGTCCCTCGAAGGACGCGGCCCGACCCCCAAGGCCGAGGACCGCGCCTGGCACGTCGCCGGCAAGCGCAAGGCGGCCGCCGAGCGCTACGCCGCGGCGGGCGGCAAGGGCAAGCCCGGCCAGCGGCCCCAGGGCTCGAACCCGAACCGGTCGGGCAAGGCGAAGGCCGGCGACGACACCGAGACGGTCACCGGGCGCAACTCGGTGCTCGAGGCGCTGCGTGCGAAGATCCCGGCAACGGCGTTCTACATCGCGCAGCGGGTCGAGATGGACGACCGCGTGAAGGAGATGCTCTCGATCGCGAGCCACCGCGGGATCCCCGTGCTCGAGGTCACGCGTCCCGAGCTCGACCGCATGGCCGGGTTCGACGGCGTGCACCAGGGCGTCGCTCTCAAGGTGCCGCCGTACGAGTACGCGCACCCGCAGGACCTGCTGGAGCAGATCATCGACCGCGATCAGGTGCCGCTGCTGATCGCCCTCGACGGCATCACCGACCCGCGCAACCTCGGCGCCATCATCCGCTCGACCGCCGCGTTCGGCGGGCACGGCGTGATCGTGCCGCAGCGCCGCTCGGCGGGCGTCAACTCGGCCGCGTGGAAGACCAGCGCCGGCGCCGCGGCACGCATCCCGGTCGCCGTCGCGCCCAACCTCACGACGACGCTCAAGGAATTCAAGAAGCAGGGCGTGTTCGTGCTGGGCCTGGACGGCGGCGGCGACGTGTCGCTGCCCGCCCTCGAGCTGGCCGACCGGCCCGTCGTGATCGTCGTCGGCTCCGAGGGCAAGGGGCTGTCGCGCCTGGTCACCGAGACGTGCGACCAGATCGTGTCGATCCCGATCTCGTCGGCCACCGAGTCGCTGAACGCCGGCATCGCGGCATCCGTCGCGCTCTACCAGGTCTCGTCGCTGCGCAGCGCAGACCTCGCCTGACCCCACCCACGACGAAAGGCAACACATGGCTCGCATCGCCGTCATCGGAGGCTCCGGCTACGCCGGCCGTCACATCGTCGCCGAGGCGGTGAACCGGGGCCACAGCGTGCTGTCGATCGCGCGCCGCGTGCCGAGCGAGCGTCAGCCGGGCGCCGTCTACATCGAGGGGTCGCTCACCGACGTCCCGAGCCTGCTCGCGCAGCTCGAGGGCGTCGACGTGGTGGTCTCGGCGGTGGCGCCCCGCGGCGACATGGCGGGCCTCGTGCGCCCGAACATCGCGAGCCTGGTCTCGGTGCTCCCCGAAGGCGTGCGCATCGGTGTGATCGGCGGCGCCGGCGGCAGCCTCGTCACCGAGGGCGGTGAGCGCCTGGTCGATCTGCCGACGTTCGCGGCGGACTACCGTCCCGAGGCGCTCGAGGCGATCGGCGTCCTCGAAGACCTGCAGGCGCTCTCGCCCGATGCGGCCGACTGGTTCTACATCCACCCGGCGGGCGGCTTCGGCGTCTGGAACCCGGGCGAGCGCACCGGCGACTACCGCAAGGGCGGGGACGTGGTCGTCACGGACGCTGAGGGTGAGTCGTTCATCTCGGGGGCCGACCTCGCCGTGGCCGTCGTCGACGAGATCGAGCACCCGCAGCACCCGCGGGGCCGCTTCACCGTCGGCTACTGATCCACGGTCCCGGTCGGCCGGGGCCCGCGCGCCGAGACGGTGTGGGGTGGGATGCCGGCGGCCGGGTTCCCGCGTCAGACGAGGTCGCGCCAGTCGATGTCGTCGTCCTCGTCGTCGTCGATGACCGACGTCGGCGAGGTGATGATCGGCAGCGACACCGTCTCGGTGGGCGGGCCCATGAGCGTCGCCTCGTCGCGTCGGTGGCGCAGCACGTTGTCGATGTAGCTCGACAGGGCCTCGGCGAGAGGCACCGACTTGCCCTTCGCCTGGGACAGGTACCAGCGGTGCTCCAGGAGCTGGTGGAAGACCTCGGCGGGCTCCAGCTTGGCGCGCAGATCCCACGGGATCGCCTTGACCACCGGCTCGAACACGCGGGTCAGCCATTCGTGCGCGGCCATCTCCTCGTCGTCGCCCAAGCGTGACACGCGCACCCGGAACTCGTCGAGGTCATTGAGGAGCCGGCGGGCCTGGTTCTCTTCGACGTCGAGGCCGGTCAGGCGGAGCAGACGACGCTGGTGGTGCCCGGCATCCACCACCTTCGGCTGGATCGACACCTTGGTGCCGTCGGCGGTCGTCTGGATCGACATCTCGCCGATGTCGAAGCCCAGGTCGTTGAGGCGCTGCACGCGCTGCGTGAGACGCCATGCCTCGTCGGCGCGGAACGTCTCCTCGTCCGTGAGGGCGGCCCACAGCGAGTGGTATGCCGAGACGATGCCGTCGGCGATCGCGATGGCGTCGACGCCGCCTTCCAGGCGGCCGCCGGCTTCGAGGTCCATGATCTCGCCGGCGATGTTGGTGCGTGCGACGTCGAGGTCGTGCGCGCGCTGTCCGGGCGTCAGGCCGCTCTCGTGCAGCTCACCGGTCTCGGCGTCGACGAGGTACGCGGCGAAGGCGCCGGCGTCGCGGCGGAACAGCGTGTTCGACAGCGACACGTCGCCCCAGAAGAATCCCACGTTGTGCAGCCGCACCAGCAGCAGCGCGAGCGCGTCGACGAGGCGCGTCGCGGTGTCGGGCCGCAGCACCTGCGTGAACAGAGCGCGGTAGGGGAGCGAGAACTTCAGGTGCGCCGTGACCAAGGCGGCCGGCAGCGCGTTGCCGGCGGCATCCGTCCGTCCCGCGATGACGGCGACGCGCTCGACGCAGGGGACGTCCAGACGGGCGAGGTTGCCGAGCATGTCGTACTCGCGACGCGCCATCGCCTCGGTCGTCTCCTTGATCGCGACGACCCGGCCCGACAGGTTCGCGAAGCGCACCAGGTGGCGCGAGATGCCCTTGGGGAGGAAGACGATGTGATTCGACGGCCATTCGCCGAGCGGGGTCGACCAGGGCAGCGTGAGCAGCCCGGGGTCGACGCTGCTTGCGGTGATGCTCAACGCGTCGGACAACGCGCCCTCCTCGTCGTCAGGTTCGGCGGGAACAGCGCGACGGCGCGGGGGGAGTGACTCCCGCCCGCGCCGTCGCGAAGGAACTGCTTACGCCGAAGCGATGGCCTTGTCGGTGAGGCGCTCGCCCGACTCGATGTCGAAGACGTGCACGTGACCGGGGACCGGAGCCAGCGTGACCTTGTCGCCCGCGTTCGGGTGACGGCGGCCGTCGACGCGCGCGACGATGTCGGTGCGCTTGCCGTCGACGTCGGCGTGGCCGTAGAGGTAGCCGTCCGCGCCGAGCTCCTCGACGAGGTCGACCGTGACCGTGAGGCCCTTGCCGTCGGCGGGGGCGACCTGGATGTCCTCGGGGCGCACACCGATGGTGACGTCCGAGCCGTGCGCCTTGCCGAGCGTGTCGGCCTCGACGCCGACGACCGTGTCGCCGAACTGCACGCCGCCCTCGGCGATGCTCGCCGGGAACAGGTTCATGGCGGGGGAGCCGATGAAGCCGGCGACGAACACGTTGTTCGGCTTCTCGTACAGGTCGCGCGGGGTGCCGACCTGCTGCAGGAGGCCGTCCTTGAGGACCGCGATGCGGTCGCCCATGGTGAGCGCCTCGGTCTGGTCGTGCGTGACGTAGACCGTGGTGACGCCGAGGCGACGCTGCAGCGAGGCGATCTGCGTGCGGGTCTGGACGCGGAGCTTGGCGTCGAGGTTCGACAGCGGCTCGTCCATGAGGAACACCTGCGGCTGGCGGACGATCGCGCGGCCCATGGCGACACGCTGACGCTGACCACCCGAGAGAGCCTTCGGCTTGCGGGTCAGGTACTCCTCGAGGTCGAGGAGCTTGGCGGCCTCGAGGACACGAGCGGCGCGCTCCTCCTTGCCGACGCCGGCGATCTTCAGAGCGAAGCCCATGTTCTCGGCGACGGTCATGTGCGGGTACAGCGCGTAGTTCTGGAACACCATCGCGATGTCGCGGTCCTTCGGCGGGACGTCCGTGACGTCGCGGTCGCCGATGAGGATGCGGCCCGAGTTGACCTCTTCGAGGCCGGCCAGCATGCGCAGCGAGGTGGACTTGCCACAGCCCGACGGGCCGACGAGAACCAGGAATTCGCCGTCGGCGACCTCGAGGTTCAGCTTGTCGACCGCGGGGCGCGTGCCCCCGGGGTACAGGCGGGTTGCGTTGTCAAAGGTGACGGACGCCATGTTCTCTTCTCCTTCACCGGCAGGTACGTGCCGGACGATCCGTAGTGATGGAATGAGCGGGGGCTTTCCCGCACGCCCAACGTCGGGCGCTCGCAACAGTATGACATGCGCCGTGACACACCGCGCACGGAGGTTGCGTCTGGGCATTTCCCAGGGTGGCTGACTAGCATCGTGGACGGCCGCTTTCCCGTGCGGTCCCGCGCAATTCCCCGCCCCGCAGCCCGCGGGCCGGTCTTCGCCCCGAGAGGTTCCATGTCGAGCGACGAGTCACAGAACGCCGCGTCCAGCGAGCGCCGCGACGCCGTGCGCGAGAAGGCGCAGCAGGTGAAGGCGCGCCAGTCGCGCGCCCGAGCCATCCGCCGGACGACGCTGGTGACCCTGGGTGTCGCCGTGATCGCGGCGGTCGCGGTCGTCGTGACGTGGACGGTGTCCTCCAGCGCGACCAAGCCGATGGCCGATCCGTCGAACGTCTCCGGCGGCTTCGTCGTGACCGGCGTGAGCGGCACCGGTGTGCCGTCGGCCGAGAACGGTGCGGGTTCCGCCGAGGCGACCCCCGCGCCCACCGGGGATGCGGCTGCGACCGAAGCCGAGCCGACGCCCACCGCGACCCCGACCGAGGCGCCCGCCGTCGACATCCGCGTCTACGTGGACTACCTGTCCAGCGGTTCGCGCGACTTCCAGGTCGCGAACGTCAAGCAGCTGTCGAAGTGGGTCGACACCGGCGCCGCCACGCTGACGTACTACCCGGTGGCGATGCTCACGGCCAAGTCCAACGGCACGAAGTACTCGCTGCGTGCCGCCGCGGCCGCAGCGTGCGTCGCGCAGAACTCGCCGGAGTACTTCTTCGCGTTCAACAACGCGCTGCTGACGCAGCAGCCGGGTGTCGACTCCGACGGCCTGAGCGACTCCGAGCTCGCCGATCTGGCGCAGGCCGTGGGTGTCGACGGCCCCAAGGTCGTGCGCACCTGCATCGAGTCGCAGTCGTACACGTCGTGGGTCAAGACCGCGACCGAGCAGGCCCTCGAGGAGCTGCCCGACTCGGGCGGCGTCGCCCTGACCGCGACCCCCATGATCCTCGTCAACGGCACGCAGTACGTCGGCAAGATCGACGACCCCAAGGAGTTCGCGCAGTTCGTCCTCACCGTCGCGAGCGACTCGTACTACAAGGCGACCCCGACCCCGACGGTCACGCCGGCGCCGTGATCCCCACGCGCCCGCGGTGACGGGCGTGCGAACGGGCGCCGCTAGACTGGGCGCTCTGCCGGCTTGGCGCAATTGGTAGCGCACCGTACTTGTAATACGGGGGTTGCAGGTTCAAGTCCTGTAGCCGGCACCGAGGACACACCAGATCAGACGCCCCCACTCTCCCTTGCGGAGCATGGGGGCGTCTCGGTTCACCCCATGAGGGCTGCGTAGCGCGGCCCCGGTGCCTACGTGCGCGCCGTGCCGGCGCCCGTGCTCGTCGCCGTCTGCCCGGACCGTCGGGTGACCACGAGCGCGACGATCACGCCGGCGACTCCGACACCGATCTGCGCGTAGGCGGTGATCGCGGTGATGGCGGCGAAGGTCGAGAAGTCCCAGAGCGCGTGGAGCAGCATGGCGAAGATCAGGGTTCCTCCTGCCCGACGGGTGAGGTAGAACACGCTTCCCGCCAGGAACGTGAACAGCACTTGCAGGAGACCGACGGGCCCGGTGCCGAACAGCGTGTTCGGGAGATGGAGGAGAGCGAACAGCAGGGTGCTGAAGAACCAGACGCCGCGTTCGCCGAACCGGCTCCGCAGCGCCACGATGAGTTGCCCTCGCGTCACCAGCTCCTCGTTGAAGCCGACGAGGAGGCTCCCGATCGTCAGGAGCACCCACATCCCCCCGGTGAGGTGTGACGTGTCGCCGAAGATCAGGTTGGCGACGGCGGCAGCGGCCAGAAGCCCTGGCAGGATCCACACCTTGGGCGACACTCTGTTCCCGTCCTCGAAGAGAGCGGGTCGCCACCAGCCGTAGAACGAGACGATCGCGACGATCGCGACGGAACCGACCGCCAAGGGCGCGACGTACCAACGCCACAACGTGCTCTCGTCATCGCCGATGTGGAGGTAGTCGATGCCGTTGAGGATCCAGACGGTGAAGAACGCGGCGAGGTAGATGAGGTAGCCGAGCACGCCGAGCCAGACGCGCGGGGCGATCCGGGGAGCATATTGCGGGTTCGTCGTCACCCTCAGCAGGGTACTGGGCCGCCTCGGCGCGGCGACGACACGAACGCCCCTCCGCTGCACGCGAGCACGGGCGTCTCGTCGTGCTGCGGCCCGCGGACCTGTGAGGGCACACATGTCCGACGCGTACGGTCCGAAGATGAACAGGCATCATCCACCGAACGATCCGACACCCGAACAGCAGCGGGCCGCACGTGACAAGCGGTGGGCGAACTCGACGAGCATGCACTGGCACGCGTACGTGCCCAGCGCGCAGCCCCAGGCGCGAGCCGGCGAGGAGGATCCGGTCCGGAGCGCGAAGCCGACGGACATCCCTTCGCGAAGCGGCACGCGTCCGCGCACCACGTGAACGGCGCCGGCTACGAAGCCTTCCACCGGCGGGGCGCTCAGCCCGGCCTCCGCGTGCCGCTCAGACCTCGAAGACGCCCAGCAGCTGCCAGCCCTCGGGCACCTTCGCCTCGAGCGCCGGCAGGTCGTCGGCCTCGATCTGCTCGACGCCGTCGCGGCGGGCGATCGTGGCGGTCGAGGTCAGCAGCTGCGAGCCCTTCGGCATGGCCGCCGGCACGTCCGTGACCACCCATCCGTCGGGCAGCTGCGCGTCCACGGCGGCGCGGAGCGCCGCGAGCGATTCTCCCTGCACCTCGAACGTGCGGGTCTCGACGGGACGGATGCGGCCGATCAGCATGCGTCCACTCTACGGAGCGTCGCCGGCCGGACCCGGCCGCCGCGCGTTCAGCCCGCAGGCTCGAACGTGATCGTCACCGGTGTGGCACCGCTCGCGCGGTCGAACAGGATGTCGCCGGTGATCTTGGCGGGGCCGCCCTCCGACGGGCCGATCTGCGCAGTGAAGGTCTCGCCTTCGCCCGAGCGGTTGAACTCGCCGAGCTGCTCGGTCAGCGGATCGAGCTGTGCGGCATCCCATCCGAGATCCGGGGCCAGCGCGCGCAGGTAGTCCAGCGCACCCGTCCAGTTGCTCGTGACGTCGGGGACGAACGTGACCGACGCGAGCTCCCCGTCGACGGTGGTGGCGGTCAGGCCCGAGATGTCGTCGAGCACGTACAGCTCCTTGTCCGCCGCGATCACGGCGCGCACCGGGCGGCGGAACTCGGCGCTCTTCTCGCCGTCCTGCGGCATGCCCAGTCCGGCGGCGGACACCGCGCCGTCGCCGATGCGCACCTTGAACGTGCCCGAGACGTTGACGTAATCGAAACCGGTGTCGGTGAGCATGGTCGACCCGTCCGACGCGCGCTGGTCGTCGGAGGCAGCCGGGCGGTCCTGCGCCCACCACGATCCCTGGATCGCGAGGGACGCGACGACGACGCCCGCGATGATCAGCACGAGCACCGTGGCGGGAAGCCACGTGAGCAGTGTTCGGGTTCGCGACGAGACGGGCACGTTCCAGGGTAACTCCCGCGTCACCGGCGCCGGGGCGGCAGGGAGCCGGGCCGGAGCAGGGCATGATTGACCGGTGACCGCCCGCCGCCTCCCCGCCTGGATCGGGATCAGCGCAGCCGCCGTCATCGGCATCCTCACGGCCATCCAGGCGCGCATCAACGGCCAGCTCGGCACGCGTCTCGGCGACGGCTTCACCGCCGCCGTCATCTCGTTCGGCTCCGGGCTCGCGGTGCTCATCGTGCTGTCACTCGTCATCCCGCAGGGGCGCCGCGGCTTCAGTGCGCTGGTCGCGGGTCTGCGGCGTCGCGACGAGGACGGGCGTGCCGGCATCCCGTTCTGGATGCTGTGCGGCGGTGTCGCCGGCGCACTCTCGGTGGCCACGCAGTCGCTCGCCGTCGGCATCATCGGCGTCGCGCTGTTCACGGTCGGCGTGGTGGCGGGCCAGACGGTGAGCGGCCTGCTGCTGGACCGGGCGGGCATCGGACCTGCGGGCATCGTCGCGGTGACCCCGGCACGGCTCATCGGGGGAGCGCTCGCGATGCTCGCCGCGGCGGTCTCGCTCGCCGGGGGCGTGCACGCGCCGCCGGTGCTCATCGTCCTGCCGTTCCTCGTCGGCGCCGGGATCGCGTGGCAGTCGGCGGTCAACGGCCGCCTGCGTCAGCGGGTCGGCACACCCCTGACCGCGACACTCGTGAACTTCATCGGCGGCACGCTCGTGCTCGGGATCGCCGAGCTCGTGCACTCGCTGACGGTCGCGCCTCCGCCGACCGCCTTCCCGACCGAGCCGTGGCTGTACGTCGGGGGCGTCATCGGCGTGACCTACATCTTCCTCGCGGCCGCCCTGGTGCCCTACACCGGCGTGCTGCTGCTGGGTCTCGGCACCGTCGTGGGCCAGGTCGTCACGTCGGTGCTGATCGACGCAGCGTGGCCGACCGCGGCTGCGCCGTCGCTCTGGCAGTCGCTGCTGATGTCGTCGCTCGCGATCCTGTCGGTCATCGTCGCGGCCGTGCCGTGGCGACGGCGGCGCCGCGCCGGCTGACCTGCCGACGGCCTCCCGGGCTCAGGCGGCGTCGCCGAGCTCCTTCGACAGCACGTGGGCGGCGTCCGTGAGGAGCGGGATGGCGCGCTCCGCGAAGGCGTCGTCGACGCGCGACACCGGACCCGACACCGAGATGGCGGTGGGGGTCGGAGCGTGGGGCACGGCGACCGCGAAGCAGCGCACGCCGATCTCCTGCTCCTGCTCGTCGATCGAGTAGCCGCGCTCGCGGATGCGGGCGAGCTCGGCCAGCAGCGAGTCGATGTCGCCGATGGCCATCGGGGTGGCCGTCGGCATGCCTGCGCGTCCGACGATGCCGCGCACAACGTCGTCGTCGAGGGTCGCGAGGATCGCCTTGCCCACGCCGGTGGCGTGCGTGTGCGCGTGGCGGCCGACCTCCGTGAACATGCGCATCGAGTGCTTGGAGGGCACCTGACCGACGTACACGACCATGTCGGAGTCGAGCACGGCCATGTTCGCGGTCTCGCCGAGCGCGTCGACGAGGCGGGCGAGCTGCGGGCGCGCGATCGCGCCGAGCTGCTTGCTGGCGCCCTCGCCGAGGCGGATGAGCCGTGGGCCGAGCGCGTAGCGGCGGTTGGGCAGCTGCCGGACGTACCCCATGCCCACGAGCGTGCGCAGCAGCCGGTGGATCGTCGGCAGCGGCAGCTCGGTCGATGCGGCCAGTTCGCTGAGCGTGACCTCACCGTCTGCGTCGGTGATCAGCTCGAGCAGCTCGAACACGCGCTCGACGGACTGCACACCTCCGGACGCCTTCTCGGCCATGTCGCCACCTTTCCACTCCATTGCGGGCTGAGTCCACGATACGGAAGAGGGATGCCGCACCGCACGTGCGACGCGGGGGCGAGGCATCCGATTCTCACGATTGCTTTTCCGCTTGCCAGAAACTACTATCCATAATACGGAAACAAGTTCTCGATCCGCGGAAGTGATCGAGCGAACGAGGAGGATCAATGGCGAACCCCAGCCCCGGCTACTCGATCACGCTGCGCGTGCAGGCCCCCGCGAGCGTCAGCTCCACCGCCGAACTGGCCGCCGCCGTCGGCCGCGTGGGCGCCGCCGTCACCGCGCTCGACGTCGTCGAGTCGCGTCCGGACGCCCTCATCGTCGACGTCACGTGCAACACCACGAACGCGGACCACGGTGCACAGGTGCAGGAGGCGCTCGGCGCCCTCGCCGACGTGGCGGTGCTGCACACGAGCGACCGCACCTTCCTGATGCACCTCGGTGGCAAGCTGGAGATCGTGCCGAAGGTGCCGCTGCGAAACCGCGACGACCTGTCGCGCGCCTACACGCCGGGCGTCGCCCGCGTGTGCCTGGCGATCGCCGAACGCCCTGAGGACGCCCGCAACCTCACCGTCAAGCGCAACACGATCGCCGTCGTCACCGACGGCTCGGCGGTCCTCGGCCTCGGCAACATCGGCCCGGCCGCCGCGCTGCCGGTCATGGAGGGCAAGGCCGCGCTGTTCAAGCAGTTCGCCGACGTCGACGCCTGGCCCGTCTGCCTCGACACGCAGGACACCGACGAGATCGTCAAGATCGTGAAGGCGATCGCCCCCGTCTACGGCGGTGTCAACCTCGAAGACATCGCGGCGCCGCGCTGCTTCGAGATCGAGGCCCGTCTGCGCGAGGAGCTCGACATCCCCGTCTTCCACGACGACCAGCACGGCACCGCCATCGTGACGCTCGCCGCGCTGCAGAACGCGCTGCGCGTCGTCGGCAAGCGGCTCGCCGACGCGCGCATCGTCGTGTCGGGGGTCGGCGCGGCCGGCTCCGCCATCATCCAGCTTCTCAAGGCGGAGGGCGCGGAGCACATCGTCGCGGCCGGTCGCTCGGGCATCATCCACGCCGGCGAGCAGTATGACGACGAGCACCGCCGCTGGCTCGCGGCGAACACCAACGCTCACGGCGTCACGGGCAGCCTCGCCGACGCCCTCGTCGGCGCGGACGTCTTCATCGGCGTCTCGGCGCCGAACGTCATCGGCGAGGCCGAGGTCCGCAGCATGGCCGCCGATGCGATCGTGTTCGCCATGGCCAACCCCGACCCCGAGATCGATCCCGTCCTGGCGACGCGCCACGCCGCCGTCGTCGCCACTGGGCGCAGCGACTTCCCGAACCAGATCAACAACGTGCTGGCGTTCCCCGGGTTCTTCCGCGGCCTGCTCGATGCCCATGCCGTCGACATCACGCCGGCCATGCTCGTCGCGGCGGCCGACGCCATCGCCCGGCGCGTGTCGGACGACGAGCTGCACGCCAGCTACATCATCCCGAGCGTCTTCGACCCGCTGGTGGCGGGCGACGTCGCCGCCGCCGTGGCCGCCGCCGCGCACGCGGATGCCGAGGCCGCCGAGCAGCGCGACCTCGCGCGCTCCGCCGCCTGATGACCCGCCCCTGAGAGGAGCCCCCCATGTCCATCGTCATCCGTTCCGCAGAGGCGCCCGAGCGCGCCGGCGAGATCCTCACGCCCGAGGCGCTCGCGTTCGTCGAGCAGCTGCACGACAGGTTCGCCGCCCGCCGCGACGAGCTCTTGGCCGCCCGTCGCGTGCGGCGCGACGAGGTCGCCCGCACGGGCACGCTCGACTTCCTGCCCGAGACCGCCGGCGTGCGCGCCGGGGACTGGACGGTCGCGCCGGCGCCGGCGGCCCTGCAGGACCGTCGCGTCGAGATCACCGGCCCGGCATCGCCCGCCAAGATGGCGATCAACGCCCTCAACTCCGGCGCCAAGGTGTGGCTCGCGGACCTCGAGGACGCGTCGACGCCGACGTGGTTCAACGTGGTGGACGCGCTGCTCACGCTGCGCGACGCCGCGCGCGGCACGCTGGCGTACACGTCTCCCGAGGGCAAGGTCTACGCGCTGCGCGAGGATGCTCCGCTCGCCGTCGTGGTGGCGCGTCCGCGCGGCTGGCACATGGACGAGAAGCACGTCGAGGTGAACGGCCGTGACGCCGTCGGCGCGTTCGTCGACTTCGGCCTGCACTTCTTCCACACCGCGAAGCAGCTCCTGGAGAACGGGCAGGGACCGTACTACTACCTGCCCAAGACCGAGAGTCACCTCGAGGCGCGGCTGTGGAACGACGTGTTCGTGTTCGCGCAGGACGCGATCGGAATCCCCCAGGGGACGATCCGTGCGACGGTCCTCATCGAGACGATCCCGGCCGCGTTCGAGATGGACGAGATCCTCTACGAGCTGCGTGACCACGCGGCGGGCCTGAACGCCGGTCGCTGGGACTACCTGTTCAGCATCGTGAAGTACTTCCGCGACGCGGGGGAGTCGTTCGTGCTGCCCGACCGCGCGGACGTGTCGATGACGGCGCCGTTCATGCGCGCTTACACCGAGCTGCTCGTGAAGACCTGCCACCGTCGTGGCGCCTTCGCGATGGGCGGCATGGCGGCGTTCATCCCGAACCGCCGCGAGCCCGAGGTCACGGAGGCCGCGTTCGAGAAGGTGCGCGCCGACAAGACGCGCGAGGCCGACGACGGCTTCGACGGCTCATGGGTGGCCCACCCCGACCTGGTGCCGATCTGCCGTGCCGTCTTCGACGCGGTGCTCGGCGACAGGCCGAACCAGCTCGACCGACAGCGCCCCGAAGTCGAGGTGACCGGCAGCCAGCTGCTCGACGTCGCGTCGGCGCCCGGAGCGGTCACCGAGACCGGCCTGCGCACCAACCTGTACGTCGCGATCGCGTACATCGCGGTGTGGCTGTCGGGCAACGGCGCGGTCGCCATCCACAACCTCATGGAGGATGCCGCCACCGCCGAGATCTCGCGGTCGCAGGTGTGGCAGCAGATCCGCAACGGCGTCGTCCTGGCCGACAGCGGCGAGACGGTGACGCGCGAGCTCGTGCGCCGCATCCTCGCGGAGGAGACCGCACGCTTGGAGGGCGAGGTGGGCGCGGACCAGTTCGAGCGCTACTACCGCCCGGCCGCCGACCTCGTCGCCGACATCTGCCTGTCGGAGGAGTACACCGACTTCCTCACGACGCCGGCGTACGACCTGGTGGTCGCGCGATGACGGAGCGCCTGCTGGCACCGGGCGATCTCGCCGAGCTCGACCGCTTCCTCGCCGCGACCGACCGGATGCTGGCCGAGCGGTTCCCCGGCGACGACGGCTCGCGTCAGCCCGTGCACACCGTGTACGTGCCGGCCGATCGCTACACGCCGGCGCTGCCTTCCGAGTGGGGGGCGACCGCGCTCGCCGCGGTCGAGGCCCAGGGCGGCATGGCGGCGGTCGTGCGCGAGCTCGGCGTGCCCGAGGAGTTCGCCACCGATGTCGCGACCCTCGTCGGGGCCAAGCTCCGCACCGAGCCCATCGAGGACCTGCGCCTGGACTTCGAGGACGGCTACGGCGATCGGGGCGACGAGGCGGAGGACGCCGACGTGCGTCGCGCGGCCGCGCAGATCCTCGCCGCCGTGGATGCGGGCGTCGCGCCCGCCTACATCGGCATCCGGTTCAAGTGCTTCGAGGAGCCGACCCGGGCGCGCGGCATCCGCTCGCTCGATCTGTTCCTCGCGACGCTGCTGGACGCCGGCGAGCTACCCGACGGTCTGGTGCTGACGCTGCCGAAGGTGACGACGGTCGCGCAGGTCGAGGCGATGGCGCACATCTGCCACCGCTTCGAGGAGCACTACGGGCTCCCCGGAGGCCGTGTGCGGTTCGAGGTGCAGGTCGAGACGCCGCAGCTCATCCTCGGTCCCGACGGCACGTCGCCGCTCGCCGCGGCCATCCACGCCGCCGAGGGACGCGTGAGCGGTCTGCACTACGGCACGTACGACTACAGCGCCTCGCTCGGCATCGCGGCCGCGTACCAGTCGATGGAGCACCCGGCCGCCGACCACGCGAAGAACGTGATGCAGGTCGCCGCCGCGCAGACGGGCGTGCGCCTGTCGGACGGCTCGACCAACATCCTCCCCGTAGGCGACGACGATGCCGTGCGCGCCGCCTGGCGGCTGAGTGCGCGCCTCACGCGCCGGTCGCTGGAGCGCGGGTACTACCAGGGCTGGGATCTGCACCCGGCACAGCTGGTGCCGCGATTCGTCGCGAACACGCAGTTCTACCGCGAGGGGCTCGCGTCGGCGACGACGCGGCTGCGCAACTACGTCCACCGCGTCGAGAGCGCGGTGATGGACGAGCCGGCGACGGCGCGCGCGCTCGCCGCGTTCGTGCTGCGCGGCATCGCCTGCGGCGCGGTGACCGAGGCCGAGGTCCGGGATGCCGCCGGCATCGACCTCGCGGCGCTCACCGTGCTCGCCCATCCGAAACTGGACACGACACCCGTCACGACCGAGGAGCCCGCATGAGCTACTACACCCCACAGGGCGGCCTGCCGCCGCAGTCCGACCTGCTGACCGACCGCGCCGTCGTCAAGCTCGCGTACACCTTCATCCCGAAGGGCGTGCTGCGCGACATCGTCACGTCGAGCCTGCCGGGCTTCACCGGCACGCGGGCGTGGATCCTGGCGCGGCCGACGCCGAGCTCGGCGACGACGTTCTCGCAGCTGATCGTCGAGATCGCCCCGGGCGGCGGGGCCGCGAAGCCCGAGCCCGAGGCGGGCGTCGAGGGCGTGGTGTTCGTCACGGCCGGCGAGCTGACGCTCACGCTCGAGGGCGAGGAGCACGTACTGGGCGCGGGCGGCTACGCCTTCCTCGCGCCGGGCGCGGAGTGGTCGCTCGCCAATCGCGGCTCCGAGCTCACGAGCTTCCACTGGATCCGCAAGGCGTACGAGTGGCTCGAAGGCGTGCCGGCGCCGGCGTCGTTCGTCACGCGCGACCAGGACATCGAGCCGGTCGCGATGCCCGACACCGACGGGGTGTGGGCGACCACGCGCTTCTCGGACGCAAGCGACATGGCCCACGACATGCAGGTCAACATCGTGACGTTCCAGCCCGGCGGCTCCATCCCGTTCGCCGAGACGCACGTCATGGAGCACGGCCTGTTCGTGCTGCAGGGCAAGGCCGTGTACCGGCTCAACGACGACTGGGTCGAGTGCGAGGCGGGCGACTACATGCTGCTGCGCGCATTCTGCCCGCAGGCCTGCTACGCGGGCGGGCCGGAGCCGTTCCGCTACCTCCTGTACAAGGACATGAACCGCCAGATCCGGCTCACCTGATCCGGCGGGGAGCGAACGGGCGGGCGCCTTCGGGTGCCCGCCCGTTCGGCGTTCGCGGGCAGGGGAGCCGGTGGGGGATGCCGCATCCGAGGGTTGACGGCATCCACGATCTGTTCTACTCTTTTCATATCGCAGAACTTAGATTCCACGATTCGGAATCACTCGGACTGACAAGGAAGTCTCATGAGCGACACGACCCGCTACACGGTGAACTGCTCGATCCTGCTGACGCAGCTGCCGCTGCACGAGCGTCCCGCCGCCGCGAAGGCCGCCGGGTTCGACGCGGTCGAGTTCTGGTGGCCGTTCGCCGAGGCCGTGCCCGCCGACGCCGACGTCGACGCTTTCGTCGCGGCCGTCGAGGGCGCCGGCGTGCAGCTGACGGGCCTCAACTTCTTCGCGGGCGACATGCCCGGCGGCGACCGCGGCCTCGTCTCATGGGTCGGCCGCGAGGACGAGTTCGCCGCCAACATCGGCGTCGTGGTCGAGATCGGCCGCCGACTGGGCACGAAGGCCTTCAACGCGCTGTACGGCAACCGCCTCGACGGCGTCGACCCGGCTGCGCAGGACGACCTCGCGGTGCGCAACCTGGCCGCCGCCGGACGCGCGGTCGCCGAACTCGACGGCATCGTGCTGCTGGAGCCGGTGAGCGGCACCCCCGCGTACCCGCTCACGACGGCCGCCGACGCGCTGGCGATCATCGAGCGCGTGCGCACCGAGCACGGCGTCGACAACGTGCGCCTGCTCGCCGACTACTACCACCTCGCCGTCAACGGCGACGACGTGCCCGCCGTCATCGCGGGCCACGCCGCCGACTTCGGCCACATCCAGATCGCCGACGCCCCCGGCCGCGGCGAGCCCGGCACAGGCGACTTGCCGCTCCGGCAGTGGATCGCCGACGCACAGGCGCTCGGCTACGCCGGCGTCGTCGGCCTGGAGTACAAGACCGACGCCGCCGACCCGTTCGCGTGGCTCCCCGCCGCCGAGCGCGACTACGCCGCCACCCACTGAGGCGCGGGCGCCGGCATCCCCCTCTCCCTCGATACGCAAGGACCACAACAATGAGCAACGTCGCCGTCATCGGTCTCGGGATCATGGGCCTGCCCATGGCCAAGAACCTCGTCACCGCCGGGTACACCGTCACCGGATACAACCGCAGCCAGGACCCGATCGACGCACTCGTCGCCGCGGGCGGCCGGGGCGCCGGCAGCATCGCCGACGCCGTGAAGGACGCCGACGTGATCATCACGATGGTCCCCGACTCGCCCGACGTCGCCGGCGTCGTGCGCGGCGAGGACGGCGTCTTCGCCAACGCGAAGCCCGGTGCGCTGTGGATCGACAACTCGTCCATCCGCCCCGACGTCGCCAAGGAGCTCGCCGACGAGGCCGTCGCCGCCGGCTTCGGCGCCGTGGACGCCCCCGTCTCGGGCGGCGAGCAGGGCGCCATCGACGCCGTGCTGTCGATCATGGTCGGCGGCACCGCCGACGACTTCGCGAAGGCCGAGCCCGTGCTCAACGCGATCGGCAAGACGATCGTGCACGTGGGACCCGTGGGCGCCGGCCAGACCGTCAAGGCCGCCAACCAGCTCATCGTCGCCGTCAACATCCAGGCGCTCGCCGAGGCCGTCGTGTTCCTCGAGGCGTACGGCGTCGACACCGACGCCGCCCTCACGGTCCTCGGCGGCGGTCTCGCCGGATCGAAGGTCCTCGACCAGAAGGGCCAGAAGATGCTGAACCGCGACTTCGCGCCCGGCTTCCGCCTCGCCCTCCACAACAAGGACCTGGGCATCGTCACCGCGGCCGCACGCCAGGCCGGCATCACCGTCCCGCTCGGCTCGGCCGTCGCCCAGCTCGTGACCTCCCTGGTCGCGCGCGGCGACGGCGGGCTCGACCACTCAGGCCTGTTCAAGCTCACCGCCGAGCTGTCGGGCCGCGACTGAGCGTTTCGCCCGCTCACTCAACGACTCATACTTAGGAGCATCATCATGACTCGCATGCGTGCCGTCGACGCCATCGTGCAGATCCTGATCAAGGAGGGCGCCGACGAGGCGTTCGGCCTCCCGGGCGCTGCCATCAACCCCCTGTACTCCGCGATGCGCGCCCACGGCGGCATCCGCCACACGCTCGCCCGCCACGTCGAGGGCGCGTCGCACATGGCCGACGGCTACAGCCGCACCGGCGACGGCCGGATCGGCGTGTGCCTCGGCACCTCAGGCCCCGCCGGCACCGACATGATCACCGGGCTGTACGCCGCGATCGCCGACTCCATCCCCATGCTGTGCATCACCGGTCAGGCTCCGGTCGCCAAGCTCGACAAGGAGGACTTCCAGGCCGTCGACATCGCGTCGATCGCGAAGCCGGTCACCAAGTTCGCCAAGACGGTGCTCGAAGGGGCGCAGGTGCCCGGCGCCTTCCAGACCGCGTTCCAGATCATGCGGTCGGGCCGCCCCGGTCCGGTGCTCATCGACCTGCCGTTCGATGTGCAGATGACCGAGATCGAGTTCGACATCGACACCTACGAGCCGCTTCCCGTGGCCAAGCCGGCCGCCACCGCGGCACAGGCCGAGAAGGTGCTCGACATGCTCGTCGCATCGGATCACCCGGTGATCATCGCCGGCGGCGGCATCGTCAACTCCGGCGCCTCCGCAAAGCTCGTCGAGCTGGCCGAGACCCTCGGCGTGCCCGTCGTCCCCACACTGATGGGCTGGGGCGCGATCGCCGACGACCACCCGCTGGCCGCGGGCCTGGTCGGCATCCAGACGTCGCAGCGCTACGGCAACGCGAGCTTCCTGGAGTCGGACTTCGTGCTCGGGATCGGGAACCGCTGGGCGAACCGCCACACCGGAGGCCTGGACACGTACCGCCGCGGTCGCACTTTCGTGCACGTCGACATCGAACCGACCCAGATCGGCCGGGTCTTCGCGCCCGACTACGGCGTGGTCTCTGACGCCGGTGCCTTCATCGACGCGCTGCTCGCCGCAGCCCGCGACCGTGTCGCCGAGCTGCCCGACTACCACGGCTGGGCGCAGGAGTGCCGCGACCGCAAGGCGCGCCTGCAGCGCAAGACCAACTTCGACGACGTGCCGATGAAGCCGCACCGCGTCTACCAGGAGATGCTCGCGTCGTTCGACCGCGACACCACCTACGTCACCACGATCGGCCTGTCGCAGATCGCCGGGGCGCAGCTGCTGCACGCCTACGGCCCGCGCAAGTGGATCAACGCCGGTCAGGCGGGACCCCTGGGATGGACAGGTCCGGCCGCACTCGGCGTCGTGCGCGGCAAGCCGGGCGAGCAGGTCGTCGCGCTGTCGGGCGACTACGACTTCCAGTTCATGATCGAGGAGCTCGCGGTCGGTGCGCAGCACAAGCTGCCGTACATCCACGTCGTGGTGAACAACAGCTACCTGGGTCTGATCCGCCAGTCGCAGCGCGGCTTCGAGATGGACTACGAGGTGTCGCTGGCGTTCGACAACGTCAACACCCCTCAGGACTCGTCCAGCATCGCCACCGGCTACGGCGTGGACCACGTCAAGGTCGCCGAGGGCCTGGGATGCAAGGCGCTGCGCGTCGAGCGTCCCGAGGACCTCGCGGCCGGCTTCGCCGAGGCGCAGCGCCTGCGGGACGAGTTCCAGGTGCCTGTGGTCGTCGAGGTCATCCTCGAGCGCGTCACCAACATCGCCATGGGCGCGGACCTCGACACGATGAACGAGTTCGAAGACCTGGCCACGAGCTCGCAGGACGCCCCCCAGGCGATCTACGCGCTGCTCGACTGAGAACCTCCCGCCGAAGGCCGACCATGCGCATCGTCATCGCTCCCGACAAGTTCAAGGGCTCCTTGGACGCGGCCGGCGTCGCACGCGCCGTCGCCGACGGCTTCCGGGCCGTGCGCCCGGAGGCCGCGGTCGACCTCGTGCCCGTCGCCGACGGGGGAGAGGGCACGCTCGACGCGGCCTTCGGCGCCGGCTTCGAGCGCCGAACCGCTGTCGTCACCGGACCCACCGGCGAGCCCGTCTCGGCGGACTGGGGTCTGCGGGGCGACGAGGCGGTCATCGAGATGGCCCTCGCGTCCGGCCTCGCCGTCCTCCCCGGCGGCATCCGCGATGCACGGGGCGCGACCAGCCGCGGCACGGGCGAGCTCATCGCGGCAGCGCTCGACGCCGGCGCGCGGCGCATCGTGCTCGGCGTCGGCGGCAGCGCCGGCACCGACGGCGGTTCCGGCATGCTGCAGGCCCTCGGCCTGCGGCTCCTTGACGGCGCGGGGGCGGTGCTTCCGGGGGGCGGCGCCGCTCTCGCGCGACTTGTGACGGTGGATGCCTCGGCCCTCGATCCTCGGCTGGCCGAGGCATCCATCACCCTCGCCAGCGACGTCGACAACCCGCTGCTCGGCCCGAACGGCGCCGCCGCCGTGTTCGGGCCGCAGAAGGGCGCGACGCCCGACGACGTCGCCGAGCTGGACGCGGCGCTCGCGCACTACGCGGTGCTCCTCGCCGACGCGTTCGGCGTCACGGGTGCTGCCGATGCGCCCGGAGCCGGTGCAGCCGGCGGTGTCGGGTTCGCAGCCGTGGCCGCCCTCGGCGCCGAGCGCCGCAGCGGCATCGACGTCGTCCTCGACTTCACCGGCCTGCGCGAGCGCCTCGCCGGCGCCGACCTCGTCGTCACCGGCGAGGGCAGCATCGACGAGCAGTCCCTCGGCGGCAAGACGCCCGTGGGCGTCGCGATCGCGGCGGCCGAGGCATCCGTCCCCGGCGGCGTCCAGATCCCCGTGATAGCTGTATGCGGACGCACCACGCTCGACGACGACCAGTTGCGCGCCTCGGGGTTCGTCCGCACCTACGCCCTCGCCGCGCGCGAACCCGATCCCGAGGTCAGCATGCGCGACGCCGCGCGGCTGCTCCGCGAGATCGGCGCCGAGCTCGCGGCAGACCTCCCGGGCGGCACCGACGCCGTCCGGCCAGAACCCCTCACCGAAAGCACCACCACATGAGCGAGAACCAGACCCCCGAATACGACGTCGTCGTGCGCGGCGAGCGCATCCTCACCACCGCCGGCTTCGCCGCCCGCGAGATCGGCATCACCGACGGCGTCATCGTCGCCATCGAACCCCTCGGCCACGACCTGCAGGGGCGCGAGATCATCACGCTGCAGGACGACGAGACCCTGCTGCCCGGCCTGGTCGACTCGCACGTGCACGTCAACGAGCCCGGCCGCACCGAGTGGGAGGGCTTCGCCTCGGCGACCAAGGCCGCCGCCGCGGGCGGCGTCACCACCATCATCGACATGCCGCTGAACAGCATCCCGCCGACCGTCAACGTCGAGGCGCTCGAGCTCAAGCGCAGCGTCGCGAAAGACCAGGCGTTCGTCGACGTCGGGTTCTGGGGCGGCGCGATCCCCGGCAACACGGGAGACCTGCGCGCCCTGCACGACGACGGCGTGTTCGGCTTCAAGTGCTTCCTGCTGCACTCCGGTGTCGACGAGTTCCCGCACCTCGAGGCCGACGAGATGGAGCGCGACATGGCGGAGCTCGCGAGCTTCGACTCGCTGCTCATCGTCCACGCTGAGGACTCGCGCGCCATCGACCGCGCGCCGTCGGCCGAGGGCGATCACTACGACCGCTTCCTCGCCTCGCGCCCGCGCGGCGCGGAGAACATCGCGATCGCCGAGGTCATCGAGCGCGCCCGCTGGACGGGCGCCCGCGCCCACATCCTGCACCTGTCGTCGTCGGACGCGCTGCCGATGATCGCGAGCGCCAAGCGCGACGGCGTGCGCCTGACGGTCGAGACGTGCCCGCACTACCTGACGCTGCTGGCGGAGGAGATCCCCAACGGCGCGACCGCGTTCAAGTGCTGCCCCCCGATCCGCGAGGCCTCCAACCGCGAACTGCTGTGGCAGGGGCTCGTCGACGGCACGATCGACTGCATCGTGAGCGACCACTCGCCGTCGACGCTCGACCTCAAGGACCTCGACAACGGCGACTTCGCCGTGGCGTGGGGCGGCGTCGCCTCGCTGCAGCTGGGACTGTCGCTGGTCTGGTCCGAGGCGCGCACGCGAGGCATCCCGCTCGAGACCGTGGTGGAATGGATGTCGGCGCGTCCGGCGGCCCTCGCCGGACTCACCCGCAAGGGAAAGATCGCGCTCGGGTTCGACGCCGACATGTCGGTGTTCGCCCCCGACAGTGCGTATGTGGTCGACGTGAACAAGCTGCACCACAAGAACCCGCTCACCCCCTATGACGGCAAAGCGCTGTCGGGGGTGGTGCGCGAGACGTTCCTGCGCGGTGAGCGCGTCGACTTCGCCGAGCCGCACGGGCGCCTGATCCGCCGCGGCGCAGCCTGAGAAACACCCCGCGCGGTCGACGACCGCGCCCCCAGATGTCGGAAGAAGAGTGAGATGTCCGCAGATCCGTACGGCCACGGCCCCGAGGTCCTCGATCCCGAGGACGACCTCCGCAGCGTGATCACGACGCGCGCCCCGCGTCACCGCCCTGTCGACCCGTCGATCGCCCGCTCGTGGCTGCTCGTCCCGGGCACGCGCGCCGACGCCTTCGACGACATGGCCGCGTCCCGCGCGGACGCCGTCGTGCTCGACATCGAGGACGCGGTCGACCCGAGCAACAAGCCGCAGGCGCGGCAGGACGTCGTGGACTGGCTGCGCGACGGCGGTCGCGCGTGGGTGCGGGTCAACGACGCCGCCAGCCCGTTCTGGGCGGACGATCTGGCCGCGCTCGCCGGCATCCCGTCGCTGCTGGGCATCATGCTGGCCAAGACCGAGTCGCCCGCGCAGGTGACGAGCTCGTTCGACCGCCTCGGCGGCAACGTGCCGGTCGTCGCGTTGATCGAGTCGGCCATCGGCATGGAGGATGCCGCGCACATCGCCCGCGCCCGCGGCGCGTTCCGTCTCGCGTTCGGCAGCGGCGACTTCCGTCGCGACACCGGCATGAGCGCCGACGCCGAGGCCATGGCGTATCCGCGCGCGCGCCTCGTCGTCGCCAGCCGCGTCGGCAACCTGCCCGGCCCGATCGACGGGCCGACGGTCGGCAACAGCATGCCGACGCTGCGCGAGCAGTCCGGCATCACGGTGTCGATGGGCATGACGGGCAAGCTGTGCCTGGCCGCCGAGCAGGCGCCCGTCATCAACGAGGTCATCTGCCCGACGCCCAGCGAGGTGCTGTGGGCGCTGGACTTCCTCTCCGACTTCGAGGGGCGTGGCCGCGTCGTCCGCGACGGCAGCGACCTGCCGCGCCTCGGCCGGGCGCAGAAGATCGAGAAGCTGGCGCTCGCGTTCGGCGTCCACCCCACCTCGTGACCCCGGCACCGGCCCCACGACTCCGCTCGAAAGGACACTCCCATGGCTGACGGCATCCACCTCTCGGCAGGCGACGCCAACCCGGGCTTCGCGCTCTCGGACGCCACCGGCGCCGTCGTGCGGCCCGAGGACTTCGCGGGCCGCAGGCTCGTCGTGTACTTCTACCCGGCCGCGTTCACGCCGGGCTGCACCACCGAGGCGTGCGACTTCCGCGACAACCTCGCGTCGCTGCAGGCGGCAGGCGTCTCGGTCGTGGGCATCTCGCCCGACACCGTGGAGCGCCTGGCCGAATGGGCCGAGGCCGAGCAGCTGTCGTTCCCCCTGCTGTCGGACGCCGATCACGCCGTCGCCGAGGCGTGGGGCGCGTGGGGCCCGAAGGTCGTGAACGGCGAGGAGCGCATCGGGCTCATCCGCTCGACGTTCGTGCTCGCCGCCGACGGCACGATCGAGTCCGCCGAGTACCGCGTCGACCCCAACGGCCACGTCGCCCGCCTGCGCGAGCAGCTCGCGGCCTGAGCGCGCGGACCGTGCCCGGCGCCGGTGTGGGTGAGGCCCGCCCGCGCCGGGCTCAGCCGCGCCCGTCGTACGGCATGCCGGCGGCGGTCAGCGTCACGTCGCCGATCGCGACGTCCGGCGGCAGCGATGCCATGAACACGACGGTGCGCGCCGCCTCGGCGACGTCGAACGTCGGCTCGACCTTGAGCGATCCGTCGGGCTGGACGTGCCCGCCGCCGTGGCCGAGGTCGCTCAGCAGCGCCGTCGCCGCGTTGCCGATGTCGATCTGCCCGCACGTGATGCCGTAGGGGCGGCCGTCGAGCGCGATGGCGCGTGTGAGGCCCGTCACGGCGTGCTTCGAGACGGCGTACGCGACCGTGCGCGGGCGCGGCCGGTGCGCGGCGATCGAGCCGTTGTTGATGATCCGGCCGCCCTGGGGCTGCTGCGCCTTCATGGTGCGCACGGCGGCGCCGGCGACGAGCATGGCTCCCGTGACGTTGATGTCGAGGGTCTGCTGCCATGCGTCGAGGGCGACCTCGTCGACGGCGCCCTGCGGGCCGGGCACCCCGGCGTTGTTGAACACGACGTCGACGCGGCCGAACCGCAGGGCGGTGGCGGCGAACAGCGCGTCGACGCCGTCCGGATCGGTCACGTCCGTCACGACGAGGTGGGCGAGGGGATGCCGTCCTGCGGCCTCCTCGAGGGTTCCGGACGTGCGCCCGGCGAGGACGACGGCCCAGCCGTCGTCGAGGAACGCGCGCGCGACGGCGCGCCCGATGCCGGTGCCCGCGCCCGTGACGACGGCGACTTTCGCGGGATCCGAGGTGGGAAGCATCCGATTTCCTTCCGGAGGGTTGACAACACTCGCTCTTCGGGAGACGATATCTCATGTAATGGAAATCAAATTTCACATTACGGAAGAGCGAAGGAACAAGCAGTGAAGCTTGAAGCATTCAACCGGATCGACGCAGAAGCCGCGAGAGCCCTCGTGCGCCCGTGCGTCGACATCGATCGCTGGATCGACGCCGTGGTCGCGGGCCGTCCCTACTCCAACGTGGAGGAGGCAGTCGAGGTGGCGCGCACAGCCGCGTCACCCTGGACGGTCACCGAGATCGACGGTGCTCTCGCGCACCACCCCCGCATCGGGGAGCGCGCGAGCGGGGGGAGCGCCGAAGCGACGCTGTCGCGTTCGGAGCAGGCGGGACTCGGGGTCCAGGGCGACGATGTCGCCTCGGCCCTCGCCGCCGGGAACCGCGCCTACGAAGACAAGTTCGAGCGCGTCTTCCTGATCCGGGCCGCCGGCCGCAGCGCCGAGGAGATCCTCGGCGCTCTGCAGCAGCGGCTGACGCACACTGAAGAGGAGGAGATCCCCGTCGTGGCCGACCAGCTGCGGCAGATCGCCGTCCTCCGACTGGAAGGAATCCTCGGCTCATGAGCCAGATCACGACGCACATCCTGGATGCCGCCCTCGGAGGCCCCGCCCGCGGGGTCGCCGTCGAACTCACCCGCGGGGACGGCGCCGCGATCGCGACCGGTGTCACCGACGACGCCGGCCGGGTCAAGGACCTCGGCCCCGAACACCTCGAGGCAGGGACCTACCGGCTCACCTTCGCCGTCGGCGAGTACTTCGCCGGCACGGGCCGCGACACCTTCTATCCCGTCGTGTCGATCGACTTCTCGGTCGCCGACTCCGAGCAGCACTATCACGTACCGCTACTCATCAGTCCGTTCTCATACTCCACATACAGAGGGAATTGATGATGTCAGAGAGCACGATCGTCCTCGGCGCGAACCAGTACGGCAAGGCGGAGGTCCGCCTCGTCCGGATCGACCGGGACACCCCCCGCCACGAGATCACCGATCTCAACGTCACTTCGCAGCTGCGCGGCGACTTCACGTCGGCGCACACCGAGGGCGACAACTCGAAGGTCGTCGCCACCGACACGCAGAAGAACACGGTGTACGCCTTCGCGCGCGACGGCGTGGGCGCGCCCGAAGAGTTCCTGCTGCGCCTCGGCCGCCACTTCACCGGCGAGTTCGACTGGGTCACCGGCGGACGCTGGGAGGCCGAGCAGTACACGTGGAGCCGCATCCCCGTCGACGGCCAGGAGCACGACCACGCTTTCGTCCGTGGCGGCACCGAGACCCGCTCGACCGTCGTCACCTTCGACGACGGCGACGCCACCGTCATCTCGGGACTGCACGACCTCGCCGTGCTGAAGTCCACGGGATCGGAGTTCCACGGGTTCCCGCGCGACCGGTACACGACCCTCGTCGAGACGAACGATCGCATCCTCGCGACCTCGGTGACCACGAAGTGGCGCTACAACCGCACCGACCTCGACTTCGACGGCACCTTCGCCGACGTGCGCCGCCTGCTGCTCGAGGCGTTCGCGCAGACCCACTCGCTGGCCCTGCAGCAGACGCTGTTCGAGATGGGCAAGCGCGTCCTGGAGGCGCACCCCGAGATCGACGAGATCAAGTTCTCGATGCCGAACCTGCATCACTTCGTCGTCGACCTCGCCCCGTTCGGCCTCGACAACCCCAACGAGGTCTTCTACGCCGCCGACCGCCCGTACGGCCTCATCGAGGCGACGGTGCTGCGCGACGGCATCGAAGGCGACCACCCCGCCTGGAACGGCATCGCCGGCTTCTGCTGACCCGCAGCCGACCGGCACGCGGGCCGGGCGAGGGAGCCCGGCCCGCGGCATCCACTTCCACTTTTCTTTGCCGACGAGGAGGTCAGCAAGATGACTGCTGCGCGCAAGACCGCACAGAAGGACGCCAAGAAGGCGTCCGCCGCCGAGAACCGTCCCGAGGACGAGAAGCTCCCGATCGGGACGTCGATCGCGTTCGGGTTCCAGCACGTCCTCACCATGTACGGCGGCATCATCGCGCCGCCCCTGATCATCGGCGCCGCCGCCGGCATGAGCTCGGCCGACATCGGCCTGCTCATCGCCTCGTGCCTCTTCGTCGGCGGCCTCGCCACGCTGCTGCAGACGATCGGCATCCCGTGGTTCGGGGCCCAGCTGCCGCTCGTGCAGGGCGTCTCGTTCGCGAGCGTCGCGACCATGACCGCCATCGTCACCGGCGGAGGAGGCATCCAGGCCGTCTTCGGCGCGGTGATGGTCTCGGCCGCGATCGGCCTGCTCATCACGCCGGTGTTCTCGAAGATCATCCGGTTCTTCCCGCCCGTGGTCACCGGCTCGGTCATCACGATGATCGGCCTGTCGCTGCTGCCGGTCGCGGCCAACTGGATCATGGGCGGCAACCGCACCGCGCCGGACTACGGCAGCATGGCGCACATCGGGCTGGCGTTCGCGACGCTGCTGATCGTGCTGATCCTCTCGAAGGTCGGAAACGCTGCCATCTCGCGGCTGTCGATCCTGCTCGCGATCGTCATCGGCACCGTCATCGCCATCCCGTTCGGCATGGCCGACTTCTCGAAGGTGCTCGAGGGCCCGATCTTCGCGTTCCCGACGCCTTTCGCGTTCGGCATGCCGACCTTCGACATCGCCGGCATCGTCTCGATGATGATCGTCGTGCTCGTCATCCTCACCGAGACGACGGCCGACATCCTCGCCGTCGGCGAGATCGTGGGCGCCAAGGTCGACTCCAAGCGCATCGGCAACGGCCTGCGCGCCGACATGCTGTCGAGCCTCGTCTCGCCGGTCTTCAACTCGTTCACCCAGAGCGCGTTCGCGCAGAATGTCGGCCTGGTCGCCATCACCAAGGTGAAGAGCCGGTTCGTCGTCACCGCGGGCGGTGCGATCCTGGTCGTCCTGGGCCTGCTGCCCGTCCTCGGCCGGGTCGTCGCCGCCGTTCCGATGTCGGTCCTCGGCGGTGCCGGGATCGTGCTGTTCGGCACGGTCGCGGCGTCCGGCATCCGGACCCTCTCCAAGGTCGAGTACCGCGACAACATGAACCTGATCATCGTCGCCGCCTCGATCGGAGTCGGGATGCTGCCGGTCGTCGCCCCCGCGATCTACGACCAGTTCCCCACGTGGTTCATCACGATCTTCCACTCGGGTATCAGCTCGGCGGCCATCGTCGCGATCCTGCTCAACATCCTGTTCAACCACATCACGTGGGGGAACTCGAAGGGGCAGTCGGTCTTCGTCGCCGCGCCACCGCGCATGGTGCGCGAGGAGGAGCTGGCCGCGCTCGAGGACGGCGACCACTACCTCGGCGGCAAGCTGATCGCCGCCGACGGCAACGAGGTGCAGATCATCCCGACCGGCTCGCAGCCGGTCATCCGGCCGGCACGCGCGGCGGCGCACAAGCAGAACGCCGCCGGCGACCACTGAGCACATCTCACGCGGGGGCGGGATCCGAACGGATCCCGCCCCCCCGGAAAGTTCAAAAAAAAAAAAGAAACCAAAAAACGCAAGATAATGTAATCGTCTTATATGTAATAAAAATTATTGGGGGGGGT
>NZ_JBHXJQ010000025.1:0-35893 GCF_042722305.1 Microbacterium sp. NPDC058389 | reverse complement strand
CCGTGAGCGCACCCGCGCTCACGGGGCTCCGTGCGTGTGCATGCGCTCCCCCGAGGCGCTGAAGATGCTCAGCACCTCGGCCGGGCCGTCGGCGGTCGCGCTGAGGCTGTGCGGCAGGCGCGTGTCGAACTCGGCCGCCTCGCCGCGCTCGATGATGTGCTCGTGGTCGTCGAGCGCGAGGCGCAGCCGGCCGCTCAGCACGTACAGCCATTCGTAGCCGTCGTGCACGCGGGGCTCGGGCGCCTGCTTCGCGGCGGGGAAGGTCACCTTGTATGTCTGCACCGGCGAGTGGTCGAGCGTGAGCGGTGCGATCACCATGCCGTCGCGCCGCTCGACGGCGCGGTGCACGCGCGGATCGGCCGGTGCCTCCGGGAGCAGGTCGTCGATGCGGATGCCGAGCTGACGCGTGAGCGGCAGCAGCAGTTCGAGCGACGCCTGGCGCTTGCCGGCCTCCAGACGCGACAGCGTGCTGGGCGACATCCCCGCGCGCTGTGCGAGGTCGTCGAGCGTCCAGCCCCGGTCCTTGCGCGCCGCCCGCAGCCGTGGTCCCACCTGATCCAGAAGTGCGTCCATGCCTTCATCTTGCCATTTCTGCAAACCTGTTTGCCAGATCGTGACCCAGCAGCGAGGCTGGAGACATGGACAACGACTGGGATGCCGTCATCATCGGCGGCGGTGTGGCGGGACTGAGCGCCGCCCAGATGCTGGGGCGGTCGCTGCGGCGCACCCTCGTGATCGACGGCGGGATGCCGCGCAACCGGTTCGCGGCGCACATGCACGGCGTGCTCGGCCACGACGGGACGCCGCCCGCCGAGCTGCTCGCGACCGGGCGCGCAGAGGCGCGCGCGTACGGCGTGGAGTTCGCGACCGGCACGGTTGCGGACGTCACCGGCCAGGGCGACCGGCTCACCGTCACCCGCGAGGACGGGACGGTCGACACCGCGCGCGCCGTCGTCATCGCGACCGGCATCCGCGACGACCTTCCCGACGTGCCGGGTCTCAGCGAGGAATGGGGGCGGACGGTGCTCCACTGCCCCTACTGCCACGGCTGGGAGGTCGCCGGGCGTCGCCTCGCCGTCCTCGCGACGTCGCCGGCGAGCCTCCACCAGATCGAACTCGTCCGCCAGCTCTCGGACGACGTCACGGTGTTCGCGGCCGAGCCGTTCGACGAGCGGTCGGTCGTGCGGCTCGCCGCGCGCGGCGTCCGCATCGTCTCGACAGCGGTGCGCGAGGCGACCGGACGCGACGGCGCCCTGGCGCTCACGACGGCCGACGGTGCGGAGCACGTCGTCGACGCCCTGTTCACCGCAGGCGCCCCCGTGCTCGACCTCGGGTTCGTGGCGAGCCTGGGGCTGGCGCGCGCGGACGCGCCGGGCGCTCCCCTCGTCGCCGACCCGCGCGGCGCGACGAGCCACCCGCGCGTCTTCGCCGCGGGCAACGCCATCGCGCCGTTCGGCAACGTGCCCCTGTCGATGGGCGCGGGCGCGATGGCCGGCGCCGGCGTCAATGCGATGCTCGTGGCCGAGGATTTCGACCACGCCGTCGCGGAGCGCGCGGCGCAGCGCACCGCCGCGTGGGAAGAGCGCTACGCGGCCGAGGACCGCTTCTGGTCGGGTCGCGTCAACGCGACGATGGCCGCCGTGGTCGCGGGGCTCGAGCCCGGCAGCGCGCTCGACGTCGGCTCCGGCGAGGGCGGCGACGCCGTCTGGCTCGCCGAGCACGGCTGGCGCGCGACGGGCGTGGACGTCTCGGCGACGGCCGTGCGTCGCGCCGCGGCGCTGGCGGCGTCGCGCGGCGTCGACGCGGAGTTCCGGGTGGGCGACGGCGCGGCATCCGTCCCGGGCGAATTCGATCTCGTCCTGGCGAGCTTCCTGCACTCATGGGAGCCGGACTTCCCCCGCCTGCACCTGCTGCGCGACGCGGGCGGGCGGGTCGCCCCCGGCGGCCGGCTGCTGGTCGTGTCGCACGCCGCCCCGCCGCCGTGGGCGCGCGAGGTGCCCGCACACGCGCCGGTCATGCGCACGCCGGACGAAGAGCTCGCGCTGCTCGACCTCGATGCACGCGCATGGGCGGTCGAGATCGTCGAGATCCGCCGCCGTGAGGCCAC
Source organism: Microbacterium sp. NPDC058389 (assembly GCF_042722305.1). Lineage (NCBI taxonomy): Bacteria > Bacillati > Actinomycetota > Actinomycetes > Micrococcales > Microbacteriaceae > Microbacterium > Microbacterium sp. NPDC058389. The sequence continues at coordinate 33,786 of NZ_JBHXJQ010000025.1, read as the reverse complement.
CGCGCCCGACGGGACGCCCGCCCACCTCGACGACGGCGTGCTGCTGCTGCGGCGCATCTGCTGACCGCACGCCCGGCGCCGACACGGGAGCGGAGGGGACGCCGGTGCCGCCCATACCGCCCATAGGGTGGATCGGGTGACCACGATCGATGGACTGCAGAACTTCCGCGACACGGGCGGCATGCCCCTCACGACCGGCGGCGCGACGCGCACAGGCGTGCTCTACCGGTCCGAGGCTCTGAGCACGCTCACGCCGGCAGGCATCGAGCAGCTCGCGGCATCCGACATCGGCGTGATCGCCGACTTCCGCACGGACCTGGAGCGCGGCATGGCGCCCGACGTGCTGCCCGAGGGCCGGACGTTCCAGGTGGTCCCGCTGCCCCTTCTCGAGGGCGCGATGACCGGCTTCGCGCAGGCGGCCCTGGAGGCGCCGGATCCGGATGCCGCGCAGCAGGCGATCGCTGCGGCGCTGGCTCAGCTGCCGGGCCTCGGCGACCTGTACGTCTCCATGCTCGAGCACGGCGGCGCCTCCTTCGCCGAGGCGGCACGCCTGGTGGCGGCATCCACCGACGACTCGCCCACGGCAGTGCTCGTGCACTGCACGGCCGGCAAGGACCGCACCGGCGTCTCGGTCGCCCTGCTGCTCGACGCGGTCGGCGCCGAGCGCTCCGCCGTCGTCGCCGACTACGCCGTCTCGGCCGAGAACCTCGCAGGCCCGTGGGCCGACCGCATGCGTGGCATGATCACGGCGATGGGCCTGCCCCTCACGCCCGAACTCGACGCGCTCGTGACCGCGACGCCGGCCCCTGCGATCGAGCAGGCGCTCGCGTGGGTCGACGCGCAGGGCGGCTCGGCCGCGTACCTGCGCGCGGGCGGCCTCACCGACGCCGAGCTCGACGCCCTCCGGGCGCGCCTGACCGCCTGATCCGCCGCTCGGTATATTCGGTCTCCACTGACCGGGGGGTTTGTCGATGCTCGAAGCGTTCGTGACGGTGCTGATCGGGGTGGTGTTCGCCATCGGCGCCGCCTGGGTCTCGCAGCATGTGCTCGGGGCGACCATCAGCTGGATCCGCGCGCTCGTCCTGGTGGCGATCGTGTACGCCCTCACCGTGCCGCTCGTGCGCGCCGCACTCGAGTCCGGCGGGGTGATCTCGGACGGCGGATTCGATGTGTCCGGCGGGCTGGGCATCGTCATCATCGCGGTCGCCCTGGGCTGGCAGTTCGCCATCGCCGTCGCCGTGATCATGGTGATCGAGCTGTTCTGGCCGTCCGGCCGAGGCTGGCACCCGGTCCGTGCGGTCCAGGGGATGCTGCATCGGCGGGCGCGGATGCGCCGGTACGCGGAGGTCCTGCGCATCGCGTCGAAGCACGGCCTCAGCCTGTACGGCAGCCACCGCAGCGGCAACGGCGAGGATGTTCCCGCGGCACTGGTCGCGGTGCTGAACGAGGCCGGCCCGACCTTCGTCAAGATCGGGCAGGTGCTCTCGACGCGCGACGATCTGCTGCCGAGAGAGTTCACGGACGCCTTCGCCTCGCTCCAGATGAACACCACCCCGCTGCCCTGGGATGCGATCAGGACCGCGATCGAGGCGGAGCTGTCCGGCCCGCTCGAGGCGACGTTCGCCTGGATCGACGAGAAGCCCCTGGCCGCGGCATCCCTCGCCCAGGTCCACGCGGCACGACTGCGGCCCGCCGAGCCGGGCGGCGCCGAGCCGAGCGTGGTGATCAAGGTCCAGAGGCCCGATGCGCGCGCCTCCGTCCAGGTCGACACCGACATCCTGCAGCGCCTCGCGGCCGACGCCGAACGTCGCAGCGACTGGGCTCGCGCGTACGGGGTGCAGGCGCTCGTGGACGAGTTCGTCCGCGCGCTCACCGAAGAGCTCGACTACCGCATCGAGATGGACAACACCGAGCTTCTGCGCGACACCATGGCGCGCTCCACGGTCCGGAACGTCCACGTCCCCGAGGTGTACCCGGCACTGTGCACGAAGCAGATGATGGTGCAGGAACGCGTCGTCGGCATCCCCTTCTCAGATCTCCACGGCGCGCTGCCCGCCGATATGGACGACGCGCCGCCGCGCGAGCAGACCACCGCGCGGCAGTTCGACGCCGGTCCCGTGAGCGGAAGCGTCTCGGTCACCTCGATCACGCCGCCGCCGACCGCACGTGACATCGCGGACACGCTCGTCGACGCCATCTTCGAACAGGTGGCGCTGCGGGGCGTGTTCCACGCGGATCTTCACCCGGGGAACGTCATCCTCCGCCCCGACCGCGAGATCACCCTCATCGACTTCGGCTCGATCGGCGTGCTGGAACGCAGCATGCGCCGGGTGCTGATCGCCATGATGTCGGCGATGGCCGCCGAGGACGACATCGCCCTCACCGACCTGCTCCTCATGATCGTCGAGGAGCCCGCGGACGGCTCAGGCCTCGACCGCAGCGCGCTGCAGCATGAGATCGGCGCCATCCTCACGCGCGTCCACAACGGGCGGGGCGACGCCACGATCTTCCGCGAGGTGATCGACGTGCTCCGCCGTCACCGCCTGGCGCTTCCTGCCGAGCTCGCCCTGGTGTTCCGGACCCTCGGGTCGCTCGAGGGAACCCTCCGGCACCTCGACCCCGATTACGAGATGGTCGAGCGCGCGCTCGAGCGCACTCCCCACTTCGCGCGCATCGCCGTGGATCCGCGTGGGGTGCTCGCGGATGCGCGGGTGCAGCTCCAGGTCGCCGGAGAGCAGCTGCGACGGCTCCCCCGCCGGATCGAGACGATCGGCGCATCGCTGGAGAACGGGACGTTCGGCATGAACCTGCGGATGTTCCGCGACCCGAAGGAGCGCGGGTGGGTCCGTTCGCTCGTGAGCCAGCTCACGACCGCCCTGATCGGGGTGACCCTCGTCATCGCCGCCGTCATCCTCCTCGTATCCGACGGCGGGCCGCAGCTCACGGCGGAGATCGGGCTGTTCCCGTTCCTGGGATCGATCCTCGGGCTGGCCGGCATTCTGCTCGTCCTCGGATCCTTGCGCCGAACGGCGATGCGCAACGACGTCGGCTCGTAGGCCGTGCACGGCGGATTCCGCGCACGGCCGACCGGCTGCGTCGGACATCCCCCGTCGTCGCATCGCCGCGCGACACCTGATGCTCACGGGTTGTTCACCCGCGGCCGGGGGATGCTTCACCGCGCGTCCGTAGCGTCCTCTCGTCCCCGCTCGCAGCAGTGTCCCGACACGCCTGCGCGCGGCAACCCGAGAGGAACGCACATGTCCCACATCACTTCGCGCCGGCTGCTGCTCGGCGCTGCGGCGGCAGCGGTCGCCGTGCTCACGCTCGCCGGCTGCGCGAGCACGCCGGCCGCCGACGCCGAGGGATCGTCCGCCGACGCCGCCGCGGCGACGAGCCTGTCCGACTTCGGCTCGCTCGAGGACCTCGAAACGGCTGCCAAGGCCGAAGGCCAGCTCAACGTCATCGCCCTCCCGCGCGACTGGGCGAACTACGGCGAGATCATCGACCTGTTCGCCGAGCGCTATCCCGAGATCACGATCAACGAGCAGTCGCCCGACGTGTCCAGCGCCGAGGAGATCCAGGCCGCGGAGACGAACGCGGGTCTGGATACGGCGCCCGACGTGTTCGACCTCGGCCTCACGGTCGCGCTGCAGAACACCGACAAGTTCGCCCCGTACCAGGTCCAGAACTGGGACGACATCGCCGACGCGCTCAAGGAGCCGACCGGCCTGTTCGTCGGCGACTACGGCGGCTACATGTCGGTGGGCTACGACTCGGCGCGGTTCGACGCCCCTGAGACGCTCGACGACCTGCTCGGCGAGGCGTACAAGGGCGCGGTCGCGATCAACGGCGATCCCACGCAGGCCGGTGCAGCCTTCGCCGCGGTCGGACTCGCGACGGTCCAGTCGGACGGCACGCTCGACGACTACCAGCCCGGCATCGACTTCTTCTCGAAGCTCAACGCCGCGGGCAACATGCTGAAGCTCGACGTCACCAGCGCGACCGTCGCCAGCGGTGAGACGCCCGTCGTGTTCGACTGGGATTACCTGAACGCGGCACACACGGCCGACCTTCCGACATGGAAGACCGTGGTCTTCCCGGGTGTCGGCTACGCCGGGTACTACAACCAGGCCATCAACAAGGACGCCCCGCACCCCGCTGCCGCGCGCCTGTGGCAGGAGTTCCTGTACAGCGACGACGTACAGAACCTCTGGCTCAAGGGCGGCGCGCGCCCGGTCCGCATGGAGGCGATGATCGCCGCCGGCACCATCGACCAGGAGCTCGCCGACGCCCTGCCGACCGCGCCCGACGACACCGTCGTCCCCACGGAGGAGCAGTCGGCCGACGCCGGCACGCTCCTCGGCGAAGAGTGGGCCGCAGCGGTCCAGTGACGACCGCCCGCACTCTCACCGGTCCCGACCAGGACCGCGTGACCGACCTCGCCGCGCCGGAGCCATCCGCTCCGGCGCGGCGGGGCCGCCCCGCGCCCGACTGGTCGTGGCTCGGCCTTACGCCGTTCGCCGCCTACGTCCTGTTGTTCCTCGCCCTGCCCACGGCCATCGCGGTCGCGTCGGGGCTGTTCGACGGCGACGGCGCCTTCACGCTCGACAACCTCGCCGCCCTCGGCGACCCGGTGATCCTCGCCACCTTCTGGAACTCGACGTGGGTGTCGATCCTCACCGCCGTCATCGGCGCGGTCGTGGGCGCGCTCGTCTGCTACGCGATGCTCGGGCTCGCCGAGACCGGATTCGTGCGGACGACGGTGGATGCCGCATCCGGCGTCCTCGCCCAGTTCGGCGGCGTCATGCTCGCGTTCACGATGATCGCGGCCATCGGCACGCAGGGTGTGGTCACCCGGTTCCTGCGCGATGTGCTCGGCATCGACATCTTCGCCGGCGGCGCGTGGATCTACGCGCTGCCCGGACTCATCCCCGCCTACCTCGTCTTCCAGGTGCCCCTCATGATCCTCACCTTCATGCCGGCGCTCGCGGCGCTGCGGCCGCAGTGGGCCGAGGCGCACCTGACCCTCGGCGGCACGCCCGCCGGCTTCTGGCGCTTCGTCGGGGTCCCGGTGCTCGCGCCGTCGTTCCTGGCGAGCCTGCTGCTGCTGTTCGCCAATGCGTTCTCGTCCTACGCGACCGCGGCGGCGCTCGCCAGCCAAGGCTCGCAGATCGTGCCGCTCCAGATCCGGACCGCCCTCACGAGCGAGACGCTGCTCGGCCGCGAGAACCTCGCCGGCGCGCTCGCGCTCGGCATGATCGTGGTGGTGGCCGTCGTGATGTGGGCCTACTCCCTCATCCAGCGCCGCGCGGCGAGGTGGCAGGCATGAACACGCTCGCCCCCTCGCCCCTCGTCCGCTGGATCATCGCGATCGTCGTCGGGCTCGTCTTCGTCATCCCGTTCCTTGCGACGTTCCTCTTCACGCTGTCGTCGCCCGACGGCTCGTACTCCGCCGAACGCTGGCTCGCGCTGTTCGATCCGGCCAACGCGGCACGCTACCGTCCCATCTGGACGGGGCTCGCGAACTCGCTGATCCTCGCCGGTGTGACGGTGCTGATAGTGCTGTTCCTGTTCACCCCGACGATGGTGCTCGTGGCGCTGAGATTTCCGCGGCTGCGGCGCGGCTTCGAGTTCCTCGCCCTGCTGCCGATCACGATCCCCGCGATCGTGCTCGTCGTCGGACTGGCGCCGATCTACCTGCAGATCGGTCGCACCCTCGGCACCGGCGCGTGGACGCTCGCCTTCGCCTACGGCATCCTCGTGCTGCCGTTCACGTATCGCTCGATCCAGGCGTCGATCGACGCCGTCGACGTCAAGACGCTGTCCGAGGCGGCTCGCACGCTCGGCGCAGGCTGGGTCACCGTGCTCGTGCGCGTGATCGCGCCGAACCTGCGGCAAGGGCTGCTGGCGGCATCCCTCATCTCGGTCGCCGTCGTCCTGGGCGAGTTCACGATCGCGTCGCTGCTGAACCGCCAGGTGCTGCAGACGGGCCTCGTCGTCATCAACCGGCAGGACGCCTACGCCGCCGCGATCTTCACCCTGCTGGCGTTGGCGTTCGCCTTCGTGCTGCTGCTCATCATCGGCCGCGCCGGACGCGCCGGCTCGGGAAGGACCCCCTCATGACCACCGCCGACACCCCGCCCCGGACGCTGCCGGCGACGTCCGACAACCTGCTGCTCGCCGGCACCGGCGAGGGCACGCGCGTCGAGTTCCGCGGCGTCGTCAAGGAGTACGGCGCGACCCGCGTGCTGCACGGCGTCGACCTCGACATCGCACCTGGCGAGTTCGTGTCGCTGCTCGGCCCCTCGGGCTGCGGCAAGACGACGGCTCTGCGCGTGCTCGCCGGGCTCGAGAAGGCGACGGCCGGCGAGGTGCGCCTGGGCGGCTCCGACGTGTCGGGCGTCCCGACGAACAAGCGCGACATCGGCATGGTGTTCCAGTCCTATTCGCTGTTCCCCCACCTGCGCGCGGCCGACAACACCGCGTTCGGGCTGCGCCGTCGCGGGGTCGCGAAGCGGGATGCCGCCGCCCGCGCCGCCGACGCGCTCGAGCTCGTCGGGCTCGGGCATCTCGCCGACCGCTTCCCGCACCAGCTCTCCGGCGGTCAGCAGCAGCGCGTGGCCCTGGCCCGCGCCCTCGTCACCGAGCCGCGCGTGCTGCTGCTGGACGAGCCACTGTCGGCCCTGGACGCCAAGGTGCGGGTGCAGCTGCGCGACGAGATCCGCCGCATCCAGCTGCGGCTGGGCATCACGACGGTGTTCGTGACCCACGACCAGGAGGAGGCCCTCGCGGTGTCCGACCGCATCGCCGTCATGGACGCGGGCCGCATCGAGCAGATCGGCACGCCCGAGGAGCTGTACCTGCACCCCGCGACGCCCGGCGTCGCCGCGTTCATCGGCATATCGAGCATCGTGCAGGGCCTGGTCGTCGGCGGCGCCGTCGAAGTGTGGGGCGTGCCGCTGCCGCTCGAGTCGCCCGTCGAAGCGGGAGCTGTGGACGTGTTCCTGCGTCCGGAGAACGTGCGCCTCGTTCATGCCGGCGAGCCCGGTGTCGACGCGGTCGTGCAGGAGAGCACCTTCCTCGGCAGCTACCGCCGCACCCTCGTACGCACCGCCGAAGGCGCCCTCGTCCGCGTGCAGCACGCCGCGGCCGATCGCGTCGAGTACGACGAGCGCGTGCGGATCGCGCTGTCGGCGGCACCCGTGACGGTGCGTCCCCGCGTCACGGCATGAGAGCGCGCACGGCTCTTCCGCTGCACCCCCGACGCCGATAGCGTGAACCCGGCGCGAGGCGCCGGATGCGCGGCATCCGTCCCGCATCAGCTTCTATCGAGGGGGTTCCGATGGCGGGCAAGTTCGAACTGTGGGTCGACAAGGGCGGCGACTGGCGCTTCAACCTGAAGGCGTCGAACGGTCAGGTGATCGCGAGCAGCCAGGGGTACGCGTCGAAGGCGAGCGCCCTGAACGGCATCGAGTCGATCAAGACGAACGCGCCCGGCGCGGAGGTCGTCGAGATCGAGAAGTGACCGCGGTCAGCGCGCGGCGTCCAGCGCCGCGCGCAGGCGGTCGGGCGACACGCGCCAGTGGCCGTGCAGCTCGCCGTCGATGAGGACGACCGGGATCTTCTCCCACCACGTGGCGTAGAGCGCCGGGTCGTCGGCGATCGACAGCTCCTCGACCTCGACCGCGTCCTCGGGAAGGTCGGCGACGACGGTCTCGACGACCTCGCGCGCGACGTCGCACAGATGGCAGTCGGGCTTGCCGATCAGCGTCAGCGTGGTCATGCCGTGCCCGGCGTCCGCGCTCAGGCCTCGACCGGGAAGCCGGCCGCGATCCACTCGTTCGTGCCCCCGTCGACGTTGGTCACGTCGTAGCCGCGCGCTTCGAGGGCCTCCACGACCCGGCCCGAGCGGCCGCCGACCGCGCAGATGACATCGAACGCGCCGTCGGGGAGCTCGTCGAGGCGTCCGCCGATGACCGACATCGGGATGTTGACGGCGCCGGGCACGTGGCCGGCGGCGAACTCGTCGATCTCGCGCACGTCGATGAGCGGGGTCTCGACCCGCTCGCGCAGCTGCTGGACGGTGATGGACTTCATGACGGCCTTTCGGATCCTGCGGGGAGATACACGAAGCGCCCGTCCGAAGACAGGCGCTAGGTGCGGATGCCGCTTACTTCTTGTTGCGGCGCTGGTGGCGAGTCTTGCGAAGCAGCTTGCGGTGCTTCTTCTTCGCCATGCGCTTGCGGCGCTTCTTGATGACAGAACCCACGGAAAACCTCACTATGTCGGGGTCTGGGCGCGGCGTGTGCGGCGCCCGGGAACGGGCAGATACGGAAAATGCCTCGGAACAGTCTAGCCGACGTCGGCGATGGGCCGTTGCAGGGCCTCGGTGACCGCCGATTCGGGCACACGATAGCTGCGTCCGAAGCGCACCGCGGGAAGCTCTCCCGAGTGCACGAGACGGTAGACCGTCATCTTCGACACGCGCATCAGCTCGGCCACCTCGGCGACCGTGAGGAAGCGCACGTCCGACAGTTCTGCCATGTCCTTCACCTTCCCCAGTTTCACCGCGGCAGGACGAAGCCCTGATGCGGCTGTGCACAGCCTAGAACGCCGTCGGGACGCGTGTAAACCCGTGTGACTCATGAGACGCACGGGATCACCCGGCTCAGCCGCCGGGAGTCTGCTTGGCGCGACGCTCCCGTGCCTCCCGAGCGGTCTGACGCTCGACCTTTCGCGCGGCCCGCAGGACCCTCTCGGCGTCCCGCACGGCCTTGCGCGCCTCGCGGAACCTCTTGTCGTCGGCGATGTCGGCGTCGTCTGCCGCGATCCACGGCTGGCGCTGCTCACGACGTCCCTCGCCGACCTGGGCGATGTACGCCGCCACACCTTCGAGCCCTCGGTCCAGCGCGAACGAGAAGGGGTCGGTGTTCTCCAGGAACACCCCGGATTCGATGGCCGCACGCAGATGCGGATACGCGTCGGCGGTGATGAGCGAACGGAACATCGCGTCCTCATTGCGCGCGACGGCATCGGTTCCGCCGCCCAGCTCTCGCTCGACGCGGGTGTACCCGGCGAGGATGGTCCCCGCCCAGTGCGCGGTCCCCGTGACGATCAGCATGACGGCGAGACGCTCGTTGTACGTCAGCGGCGTCTCGGCGAGCGCACTCAGGCCGGCATCCATCCAGGCGGCGCTGTTGGGGGTCGCCGGCACACCCGAGATCGGGATGTCGAGCACCCACGGGTGCCGCAGGTAGTGCTGCAGCTGCTCCCGGAACAGCACCTCGAGCTGCTCGCGCCACCCGCCCGCCTCGCGCACGGCGTCGGACGGCGCGCCCGTCGCCTCCTCCTGCATGAGGAGGACGAGGTCCTCCTTGGCGCTGACGTAGCGGTACAGCGACATCGGCGTGAAGCCCATGCGCGCGGCCACAGCCGCCATCGACACCGCCCCGAGCCCGTCCGCGTCGGCAATCTCGACGGCGGCCTCGACGATGCGCTCCACGCTCATCTCGCGCTTGGGACCGCGCTGGGGGCTCGCCGCCACGCCCCACGCGAGGGCGATGCCGCGCGGGAGCTCGGGCTCGAGGTCTTCGGTCATGTCGTCATCCTAGGACTGTTTATCGCGTAAACAGTGTGTTACCGTCATAAACAGTTGCGGTTATAAACAGTTTCACTGACACACGGAAGGATGCCTCGCATGAACGCTCCCGCCATCGACATCCGCGGGCTCGGCAAGAGCTTCGGGCGCTCCGTCGTCCTCGACGGTCTCGATCTCGTCGTCCCCCGCGGCGAGATCTTCGCCCTGCTCGGCGCCAACGGCGCCGGCAAGACCACCACCATCTCGATCCTCACGACGCTCCAGCGCCCCGACCGCGGCACCGCCGCCGTCGCCGGCTTCGACGTCGCCACCCAGCCCGACGCCGTGCGCCAGCGCATCGCGCTCACGGGCCAGTCCGCCGCCGTCGACGACATGCTGACGGGCACCGAGAACCTCGTCATGCTCGGCCGGTTGTCGGGCCTGTCGCCGCACCGGGCGCGCGCTCGCGCCGCCGAGCTCCTGGAGCGGTTCGCACTGACGGATGCCGCCGGCCGCGGCGTCCGCACGTACTCCGGCGGAATGCGACGACGCCTCGACCTGGCGCTGAGCTTCGTCGTCGTGCCCGAGGTCCTGTTCCTCGACGAACCGACGACCGGCGTCGACCCGCGCAGCCGCCGCGACCTGTGGGAGGTCATCCGCTCGCTGTCGGACGCGGGCACCACGGTCTTCCTCACGACGCAGTACCTCGAAGAGGCCGATCAGCTCGCCGACCGCATCGCCGTCCTCGACGGCGGTGCGGTCGTCGCCACCGGCACCCCGACCGAGCTCAAGGCGCTCGTCGGCACCGACACGGTGGTCCTCACCGGCGCCGACGGCGCCGTGGTGCGCGAGATCTCCACCGACGGCAGCGTCGCGGGCCTGCGCGCCGCCATCGCCGAGCTCGACGTCGACGACGCGTCGGGGGCGGAGGTCACGCTGCGCCGCCCCACGCTCGACGACGTCTTCCTGTCGCTCACCGGAGCGCCGGGCACGGCATCCGCCCTCGACACCGCTGAGGAGTTCGCATGACCACCATCGCCCCGACCGCCGCCGCGTCGGTCCCCCGCCCGCGCCTGCGCGGATTCACCGCGGAAGCGGTGTTCGTCCGCCGCAGCATGACGCAGTCGCTGCGCGACGGCGAGTCGCTCAGCATGTCGATCATGCTGCCCGTGATGCTCATGCTGCTGTTCACGTTCGTGTTCGGCGGCGCCCTCGACCCGGCCGGATCGTACGTCGACTACGTCGTGCCGGGCATCATCCTCCTGTGCGCGGGCTTCGGCGCCGCCACGACCGCGACGTATGTCGCCCGCGACATGTCGAGCGGCATCATCGACCGGTTCCGCACGATGCCGCTGCGCAGCGGCGCCGTGCTCACCGGGCATGTGATCTCGAGCCTCGCGCGCAACCTGCTGGCCACCGCGGTCGTCATCGGCGTCGCACTGCTGGTCGGATTCCGGCCGAGCGCAGGCGTCGCCGCCTGGGTGGCGGCGACCGCGGTCATCGCGCTGTACATCCTGGCGATCACGTATCTCTTCGCGGCGATCGGCCTCGCGGCCGGCAGCCCCGAGGCCGCGTCAGGCTACGGGTTCATCCTGCTCTTCCTGCCGTACCTGTCGAGCGCCTTCGTGCCCGTCGACACGATGCCGACGTGGCTGCAGTGGTTCGCCGACAACCAGCCGATCACGCCGATCATCGAGACCATCCGCGGGCTGCTGATGGGCACCGACCTCGGCACCGAGCCGTTGTGGGCCATCGGCTGGTGCGCGCTGATCCTCGCCGTCTCGGCGGTGTGGGGCGCGTGGCTGTTCGGCCGCAAGAGCGGCCGGCGCTGACAGACGCTTCGACAGGCTCAGCCACCGGATCGGTCCCTGAGCCTGTCGAACGGTCAGCGCCCGGGAAGCTTCCTGAGCGCGTTCTCGAGCGCGTGCTTGGCGGAGGCCGCGGCCCGGCCCACCACGTCCGCGGCGTGCGCGGCGGACTCGGTCAGCGACGTGGCGGCGACGTCGGCGCCGACGACACCCTCGTCGTCCAGGAACGGGACGAGCCAGTCGTCCACCTCGTCCAGCGGCGCGGCCGACAGGCTGTAGTAGCGGTGCTGGCCCTCTTCGCGGACCGACACGAGGTGCGCGTCGCGGAGCACCTTGAGGTGCTTCGAGACCGTCGGCTGGCTGGCGCCGAGCTCTGTGACGATGTGCGACACGCTGGTGCCGCGTTCCCCGGCGGATGAGCGATCGAGCAGCAGTCGCAGGATGTCGCGACGCGTTCCGTCCGCGATCACGTCGAAGATGTCCGCCATAGGCTCAGAGTAGTCGGGACCCCTGCCGAGTACCATGAGCACGACCGCCTGGCCCCACGGGGTGTCGGGTGCACGCGTGCCGATTCGCCCAGGGAGGACTCCGAATGACGGATGGCAGGCGCGCCCCCGTCAGTGCGGCGGGTCGCGTCCGGGCGATCGGTCACGGGTTCATGGAGTTCTTCCGCGATCTCACCCAGCGCTCCCCCGCCCGTTTCGCGATCATCATCTTCCTGTCGCTGATCCTCGTCTTCACGGTGCTGTTCTCGCTGCCCGTCGCGGCAGCCGACGGCGTCACGACACCGTTCGCGGACGCGTTCTTCACGGCCGTGTCGACCATCTGCGTCACCGGCCTCGCAACCGTCGACATGGCGACGCACTGGTCGCCCTTCGGCCACGTGCTGGTGTTCGTCGGCGTGCAGATCGGCGCACTCGGCGTGCTGACCCTCGCCTCGATCCTGGGCCTGGTCATCTCGCGCCGCCTGGGCCTGCGGGCCAAGCTCATCGCCGCGAGCGACACCAACCCGCTGCGCACCCACGGCGGGCCGGTCAACGAGAGCCAGACCGTCCAGCTCGGCCAGATCGGCAGCCTGCTCGCGACGGTCGCGCTGTCGACCCTCGTCATCGAGGCGGGCATCGCGATCCTCCTGTACCCCGGACTCCTCCTCGCCGGCGTGCCGTGGCACGTCGCGCTGTGGGAGGCGCCGTTCTACGCGGCGATGTCGTTCACCAACACCGGCTTCACCCCCAACCCGCAGGGCTTGGAGCCGTTCCGCCACGACTACTTCTTCCTCACGGTGCTGATGGCCGGCGTCTTCCTGGGGTCCATCGGCTTCCCCGTGATCTACACGCTGCGCCGTCAGCTGTGGCACGTGCGCCGCTGGTCGCTGCACGCCAAGCTCACCGTCATCACGACGGTGGGCCTGTTCTTCCTGGGCGGGGTCGTCTTCCTCGTGCTCGAGTACGACAACCTGCTCACGCTCGGCACCAACGACGCGTTCGACACCACGTTCCAGGCGTTCTTCCTCTCGGCGATGACGAGATCCGGCGGCTTCGCGATCCTCGACATCGGCGAGCTCAACCAGTCCAGCCTGCTGGTCGCCTGCATGCTCATGTTCGTCGGCGGCGGTTCCGCGTCGACCGCCGGCGGCATCAAGGTCACCACGCTCGCGGTCATCGCGCTCGCGGTCATCTCCGAGGCGAAGGGCCGCGCGTCCAACCAGGTGTTCGGCCGCCGCATCCCGAGCGATGTGCTGCGGGTCGCACTGTCGGTCGTGGCGTGGGGGGCGACGATCGTCGCGATCTCGACGATCATCATCACGCAGATCACGAAGGCGGATCTCGGCGACGTGCTGTTCGACGTCATCTCGGGCTTCGCGACCGTGGGACTGTCGACGGGTCTCACCGAGACGCTGCCCGATGCCGCCGTCTACGTCCTCGCCATCACGATCGTCATGGGTCGCGTTGGTACAGTGACTCTCGCCGCGGCCGTGGCCGCGTCGAACCGTTCGCAGCTGTACTCGCTGCCCGTTGAAAGGCCGATCGTTGGTTGAGCGGATGAGGGGCGATGCACCCGTCCTGGTCATCGGACTGGGTCGTTTCGGGGCCGCGTGCGCCGGCGAACTCGATCGGCTGGACCGCGAGGTGCTCGCGATCGACGAGAACCTCGATCTCGTGCAGAAGTGGTCGGAGCGGGTCACGCACACGGTGCAGGCCGACGCCAAGAACATCGACGCCCTGAAGCAGATCGGCGCGCAGGACTTCCAGGTCGCCGTCGTCGCGGTCGGCTCGTCGATCGAGGCGTCCGTCCTCATCACGGCGAACCTCGTCGACCTCAAGGTGCCGCAGATCTGGGCGAAGGCGGTGTCGCAGTCGCACGGCAAGATCCTCGCCCGCGTCGGTGCCAACCATGTCATCTACCCCGAGCGCGAGGCCGGCGAGCGCGTCGCCCATCTGGTGAGCGGCCGCATGCTCGACTTCATCCGCTTCGACGACGACTTCGCGCTGGCCAAGCTGTACCCGCCGAAGTTCATCCGCGGCAAGGGCCTCAACGAGTCCGGCGTGCGCACCAAGTACAACGTGACGGTCGTGGGAGTGAAGAGCCCGGGCAAGCCGTTCCGCTACGCGGAGGCCAACACGGTCGTGACGAACCACGACCTCATCATCGTGTCGGGCACCAACTCCGACATCGAGCGGTTCGCCTCGCTCGAGCGCTGATCCACACGGATGTCGGCGCCCCGGCGCAGACTGCCCACATGAGCGAACGAGAAGAGACGCTGTCGGTCGCACGTGCATGGCTGGACGGCTACCTGCGGGCATGGGAGTCCAACGCGCCCGACGACATCCGGGCGATCTTCGCCCCCGACGCGGTGTACCGGTTCGAGCCGTGGACGACACCGCTGCAGGGGCAGGAGGCGATCGTCGCGGCCTGGATCGAGCGCCGCGACGAGCCCGGCAGCTTCCGCTTCGAGGGCGCGGTCGCCGCGGTCGACGGCCGGCGCGCGATCATCGAGGGCGTGACGCGCTACGACGCCGGCACGACCTACAGCAACCTGTGGGTGGTGGACTTCGCCGGCGACGGCCGCGCCGACGCCTTCACCGAGTGGTGGATGGACCAGGCGAGCAAGAGCTGACGCTCACGCCCCGGCGGCGAGCTCCTTCGCGCGGGCGAGGGCCGCGTCGGTGGCGCGCGCGAAGACCTCGTCCAGTCGCGCGTCCTGCAGCACGGCGACGGCGCGCTCGGTGGTGCCCTTGGGGCTCGTCACCTGCCGGCGCAGTTCGGCCGGATCGTGAGGGGATGCCTCCAGCAGCGCCGCCGCGCCGATGAAGGTCTGCTCGGCCATCAGCCGCGCCTCGGGCTCGGCGAAGCCCTTGCCGATCGCGGCCTTCGTGAACTCCTCGACGACGAGGAAGAAGTAGGCGGGGCCCGAGCCCGAGATCGTCGACAGCGCGTCGATCTGCGACTCGGGCACCTCGATCACGGTGCCCACGGTCTCGAAGAGCCGTCGCGCGGTCGCCACCGCCGCGGCGTCGGCGCGCGACCCCGCGGCGAGGCCGGTGACCCCGCGCCCGACGAGGGCGGGGGTGTTCGGCATGGAGCGCAGCACGACGACGTCGTCGCCGAGGATCTGCTCGAACGTCTCGATCGTGACGCCGGCGGCGAGGCTGACGACGAGTGTTCCGGGGCGCAGCACGGGGGCGATCTCGCGCAGCAGGTCGGGCACCATCGCGGGCTTGACGCCCACGAGCACGACCCCGGCGGCGGCAGCGGCCTCGGTGTTGCCGGTGGGCTGCGCCTCGAGGGCGATGCTCGTGACGTCGGCCAGGCCGTCCAGCTCGCCGGCGCTCGCGAGCGACCGGTTGGTGGCGGTCACTCCCCCGGCCGCGAGGCCCGAGCGCGACAGGCCGCGGGCGATCGCGCCGCCCATCGAGCCGGCTCCGAGGATCGCGATGGGCGGGAGGACGGGAGCGTTGTCAGGCATGCCGTCATCCTACGAGCGAGGCGTGGCGGCATCCATTCGATCACTCTAGACTTATATAAGTCTGCGCGCAATCATTGGTCCATGCACGCGCTCGACATCCTCGGCGACCCGGTGCGCCGGCGCATCCTCGAACTCCTCGCGGAGGGCGAGCTCAGCGCCGGCGAGATCGGAGACCAGGTGCAGGGCGAGTTCGGCATCTCGCAGCCGGCCGTGTCGCAGCACCTGCGCGTGCTGCGCGAGTCCGGATTCACCACTGTGCGCCCCGACGGCACGCGGCGCCTGTACGCGATCGCGCCCGCACCCCTGGCCGACGCTGCCGCGTGGTTCGACCCGTTCCGCCGCTTCTGGCAGCCGCACCTCGACGCACTCGCGACCGAGCTCGCGCGCGGCCGCCGCGAGCAACGACTGGCGGCCGAGCGCGAGTCCGAGCGGGATGCCGATACCGATGAGACCGATCACCCGGAGACGACCGAACCTCAGGAGGACTGACATGGTCGACGTACAGGGCCAGCTCGACGCGGTGACGCGCGAGATCGCCGACGAAGACATCGACGGGTTCCCGTCGCGCGTGCAGACGCTCGCGCAGACCTACCCCGCACCCATCGACGACGTCTGGGATGCCGTCACGACGGCGCCGCGGATCGCCCGGTGGTTCCTCCCGATCGCGGGCGACCTGCGCGTGGGCGGCCGCTACCAGATCGAGAACAACGCGGGCGGCGAGATCCAGGAGTGCGTGCCGCCTGCCGGCGGCGCCGCGCACTACAAGGCGACGTGGGAGTACGGCGGCGGCGTGACGTGGCTCACCGTGCGCCTCACCGCGGAGGGCGACGACGCGACGCGGCTCGAGCTGGAGCACGTCGCCCGCACCGACGACGTGCCCCCGGGGTTCTGGGAGACCTACGGCCCCGGCGCCACCGGCGTCGGCTGGGACGGCGGGTTGCTGGGACTCGCGCTGCACCTCTCCGGCGGCGACGGCCCCTCCCCCGAGCAGGCCGAGGCATGGGCGTTCACCGACGAGGGCCGCGCGTTCTACCGCGGCGCGGCGGACGCATGGGGCACCGCGCACGAGGAGTCCGGAGCGGATGCCGCAGACGCCGCACGCGCCGCCGACAGCACCTTCGCGTTCTACACGGGACAGGCGCCGGCGGGCGGATGACCGGTGGATGCCGCACCGCCTGCGGTGCGGCATCCACTCTGCTCCCGTACGGAACCTGAAAGCTGATTCACAAAGCGCTCGGCCCGGTCTATTCTCGGAAGGGCGGGGGCGCAGGGGCCTCCGCGTGACGTGGAGAATCCCGATATGACCCTCTTCGACGGCATCACCGCACGCACCGTGGAGACGCCCCAGCTGTCCGTCAACATCCTGGAGCGGACGGGCGACGACCCCGCCGCCCCGTCAGAGCGCACCGTGGTCCTCATCCACGGCAACGTCTCGTCCTCGCTGTTCTGGCAGGAGACGATGCAGGACCTCCCCTCCGACCTGCGCGTCATCGCGGTCGACCTGCGCGGGTTCGGCGACACCGAGAACGCCCCCGTCGACGCGACGCGCGGCGTGCGCGACTTCAGCGACGACCTGCACGCGACGCTGACGGCGCTCGGCATCGAGACCGCCCACCTCGTCGGGTGGTCGATGGGCGGCGGCGTGGTCATGCAGTACGCGCTCGATCACCCGGTGCTGAGCCTCACGCTGCAGGCGCCGGTCTCGCCGTACGGCTTCGGCGGCACGCGCCGCGACGGCTCGCGCCTCACCGACGACGACGCCGGCTGCGGCGGCGGCGGCGCCAACCCCGATTTCGTCGAGCGGCTGAACGACCACGACGCGACCGACGAGGCGCCGACCTCGCCACGCAGCGTCTTCCGCTCGGGCTACGTCGCCGCCGGCTACACCACCGAGCACGAGGACGTGTGGGTCGAGTCGATGCTGAGCACCTCGACGGCGACCGGCAACTACCCCGGCGACGCCGTCACGAGCGAGAGCTGGCCCGGCTTCGGCGCCGGCGGGATCGGCGTGCTCAACACGATGACCCCGGGACACTTCGACGTGTCGGGCATCGTCGACCTCGACCCGAAGCCGCCGATCCTGTGGATCCACGGCACCGCCGACGCCATCGTGTCGGACTCCTCGTTCTACGACCTCAACAACCTCGGCAAGCTGGGCGTGATCCCCGGCTGGCCCGGCGACGACATCGCCCCCGCGCAGGAGATGGTGTCGCAGACCCGCGACGTGCTGGGCCGCTACGCCGCCGCGGGCGGCGAGGTCGCCGAGATCAGCCTCGAGGGCGTCGGACACTCGCCGCACCTGGAGCGGCCGGCCGAGTTCCGCCACGCGCTCCTGGAGGCGATCGGCTACGTCGGGCACCCGCACGATCCCGCACCGCCGACCGAGGCGATCATCCTCCGCTCGTCGGACTGAGCCGCCCTGCGGGTCGCGACCCCCGCCACCGTGCGAGCGGGGGGTCGCGGCATCCGTAGACTCATCGGCATGAGTGCTTCCGGCGGCGGCAAGGCGATCCTCGCGGCGTTCCTGGCGAACATGGGCATCGCCCTGGCGAAGTTCATCGCGTGGTTCCTCTCGGGGTCGGCGTCGATGCTCGCGGAGGCGATCCACTCGGTCGCCGACTCGGGCAATCAGCTGCTGCTGATGCTGGGCGGTCGCAAGGCGCGCAAGGCGGCGGACCGCGAGCATCCCTTCGGCTACGGCCGTGAGCGCTACGTGTACGCGTTCGTCGTGTCGATCATCCTGTTCTCGGTCGGCGGCCTGTTCGCGATCTACGAGGGCGTCGAGAAGCTCACCCACCCCCACGCGCTCGACGAGAAGTGGTGGTGGCTGCCGATCGTCGTGCTGCTCGTCTCGATCGGCCTCGAGTCGTTCTCGCTGCGCACGGCCGTCAAGGAGAGCAACCACGTCCGCCCGAAGGGCCAGTCGTGGGTCGCGTTCATCCGCCGCGCCAAGGCGCCCGAGCTGCCCGTCGTGCTGCTCGAAGACATCGGGGCACTCACCGGCCTGATGTTCGCGCTGCTCGGCGTCGGCCTCACGATCATCACCGGCAACTCCGTCTTCGACGCGCTCGGCACCCTGATGATCGGCACGCTGCTGATCCTCATCGCGATCGTCCTCGGCATCGAGACGAAGAGCCTCCTCGTCGGCGAGGGGGCGACGGATGCCGACCACGACCGCATCGTGACGGCCATCGAGTCCGGTCCCGAGGTCGAGAAGCTCATCCACATCAAGACGCTGTACCTCGGGCCGGACGAGCTGCTCGTCGCCGCCAAGCTCGGCTTCGCGTCGGACGCCCCGCTCGCCCACGTCGCCGCCGACATCGACAGGGTCGAGGCGCGCGTGCGCGAGGCGGTGCCCGCGGCCCGTGTGATCTACTTCGAGCCCGACATCTACCGGCCCGGGGACGATCCGACGCCGCCGACGTCGGAGTTCGTCATCACCTCCTCCAACTGACGCGTCGACAAGCTCACGCTTCGACAAGCCCAGCGACCGACGAGCCGAGGGACCGACATGGAGTACTGCGTCTTCACCGAACCGCAGCAGGGCGCGAGCTACGACGACCAGCTCGCATTCGCGCAGACCGCCGAGCTGCTCGGCTTCGACGGATTCTTCCGGTCCGACCACTACCTGCACATGGGCGACGGCGCCGGCCTTCCGGGTCCGACCGACGCGTGGACGACGCTGGCGGGCCTCGCCCGCGAGACCTCCCGCATCCGGCTGGGCACGCTCGTGTCGTCGGTCACCTACCGCTACCCGGGCCTCCTCGCGATCCAGGTCGCGCAGGTCGACGCGATGTCGCACGGGCGCGCCGAGCTCGGCCTCGGCACGGGCTGGTTCGAGCGCGAGCACCGGGCGTACGGCATCCCGTTCCCGGCGAAGAGGTTCGACCTCCTCGAAGAGCAGCTGCAGATCGTGACGGGGCTGTGGTCGACGCCCGCCGACCGGACGTACACCTTCGCGGGCGCCCACTACGAGCTGACGGATGCCCCGGCCCTGCCCAAGCCCGTCCAGGAGCGCGTGCCCGTCATCGTCGGCGGCGGCGGTCCGAAGCGCACCCCCGAGCTGGCCGCGCGGTTCGCGACGGAGTTCAACATCGGCTTCCAGTCCGAGCAGGTGATCGCCGAGAAGTTCGCCGGCGTGCGCGCGGCGTGCGAGCGCATCGGGCGCGACCCCGGTTCTCTGAAGCTCTCGGTCGCCCTGCCGACGCTGGCCGCGGCATCCGCGTCCGAACTCGACCGCCGCGCCGCGAACATCGGTCGCACCGTCGACGAGCTGCGCGGCGACGTGAACATCGTGGGCGGCCGCGACGAGATCGTCGCCAAGGTCGAGCGGCTCGTCGCACTCGGCGCGCAGCGCGTGTACCTCCAGCTGATGGACCTGCAGGACGTGTCGCACGTCGAGTACCTCGGGGCCGAGGTGCTTCCGCACCTGCCCCGGTGACACTCAGACGGGGAGGCGGTACGACGGCAGACCGCGGCGGCGGATGAGCCACTCCGCGAACACCAGGTTCGGCAGCCAGCACACGAACGGCACCGCGGCGTACGCGTTCGCGAACGCGGTGTCGAGCTCCCACGGCTGCCCGAGCAGGAGCGGCGCCATCAGCAGCAGCGGCAGCCAGATGCGCAGCATGACGGCGGCGTACGTCAGGGCGTAGTTGCGGATCATCCAGGCCTGGTGGCTCGGCACGTCGCCGCGGCGGATCGCCCGGTACGCGCGCCACGCGGTGACGAACCACAGCACCGCGAGGGCGCCGAAGCCGAAGAAGCCGACGTAGCCGGCGCGGCTCCACGGGGCGATGATCAGGCCGGCGACCGCGCCGACCGCGACGGCGATGAGGTACACCCGGCCGGTCCAGCGGTGCACGCGCGGCGCGCGGCCTCGCAGCCCGCGCCAGAACTGGAGCGGCCCGGCGACGAGCGCCACCGCGCCCCCGACGATGTGCGTATAGAACGCGACCTGCACGAACGCCGGTGCGGACGCGTAGGTGGACGCGAGGCCCACCCCCTGCCCGGCGAGATCCTGCAGCGAGGCGGTGAAGTAGGGCACGGCCGCGTACGCGACGATCGCGACGGCCGTGAGCAGGACGAACGTCCAGCCGATGCGGGACCGGATGCCGCCCGGGCGCGCGACCGCGGGTGCGGTGCGGACGGGTTCGATGAGGCGGGTCATGGCCGTCACGCTAGGGCCGCGGCGCACCCTGCGAGCAGGGGGCTGGCCCCCGGATCCGCGGCGGCAGACCCCCGAACCTCAGCGGCGTCAGCGACGGGCGTCGAAGAACGCCCGCAGCAGCGCGGACGCCTCGTCCTCGCGCACGCCCGCGACGACCTCGGCCCGGTACGGCAGACGGCGGTCGCGCACGACGTCGTACACCGAGCCGGCGGCGCCGGCCTTGTCGTCCCACGCCCCGAAGACCACTCGTGAGACGCGGGACTGCAGGACCGCCCCCGCGCACATCAGGCACGGCTCAAGCGTCACGACGAGTGTGCAGCCGTCGAGGTTCCAGTCGCCGCGCACGGCGGCCGCGGCGCGCAGCGCGACGACCTCGGCGTGCGCCGTCGGGTCGTGGTCGCGTTCGCGGAGGTTCCGGCCTTCGCCGATCACCCGGCCGCCGGCATCCATCACCACCGCCCCCACCGGGACGTCGCCGTCCGCCCCCGCCTGCGCGGCGAGCTGCAGGGCGCGGTCCATCGCGGCGAGATCGGCGGGGTCGATGTTCACGGGACGAGCGTATCCGGCCGCACGCCCGCCGCCCCGGCGCCAGAACACGCGATTCGGCGGATGCAGGCCGCGCCCGGCCGAATCGTCCTGTGTCCGCCGCATCTCCTGTTCTGGGCGACAGCCCGCGCGCCCAGTAATCTGGGCGTATGCGCCTGCACGTCGCCGACCACCCTCTCATCACCCACAAGCTCACGGTGCTGCGCGACCAGCGCACGCCGTCTCCGGTGTTCCGCCAGCTCACCGAAGAGCTCGTGACACTGCTCGCGTACGAGGCGACCCGCAACGTGCGCGTCGCGCCGATCGAGATCCAGACGCCGGTCACGACCACGATGGGCGTCCGCATCGACGAGCCGCGTCCGCTCGTCGTGCCGATCCTGCGTGCCGGTCTCGGCATGCTCGAGGGCATGGTCAAGCTCATCCCGACCGCCGAGGTCGGCTTCCTCGGCATGGTCCGCGACCACGAGACGCTCGAGCCGTCGACCTACGCCGAGCGCCTGCCCGACGACCTCAGCGACCGGCAGTGCTTCGTGCTCGACCCGATGCTCGCCACGGGCGGATCGCTGGGCGCCGCCATCGAGTTCCTGTTCCAGCGGGGTGCGCAGGACGTCACCGCCATCTGCATCCTCGGCGCGCCCGAGGGCGTCGCCGCGATCGAGAAGCAGGTCGCCGGCCGCGACGTCACCCTCGTGCTCGGGGCGCTCGACGAGAAGCTCAACGAGAAGGGCTACATCGTGCCCGGGCTCGGCGACGCGGGCGACCGCCTGTACGGCACCGTCTGAGATCCGCCTCACACGATCGGCACGCGGCGCACGTCCGAGGTCACCGCGACCTCGGCGGTGGTCGCGGCTCGGTCCATAGTGGCGACAGGGGTCAGCGGGCGTCCGTTGAAACGCGTCGCCGTCACCGTCGTGTAGGCGCCCATCGTCGGACTGACCAGCAGGTCGCCGACGCACAGCTCGGGCAGCAGCACGTCGCGCGCGATCACGTCGGATGAGTCGCACGTGGGGCCGCCGAGGGTCGCCCAGCGGTGGTCCCCCGTGTCGCGGGTGCCGGCGTGCAGGTCGCGCACGGCGAAGACGAGCGGGTGCACGTCCTCGGTGAGCACGTTCGAGTACGACCCGTACAGGCCGTCGTCGACGTAGTACCAGCGGCCGTCGTCGCGTTCGGCGGTGCCGACGACGCTCGTCACGAGGCTCACGGCGTCGGCCACGAGCACACGCCCGGGCTCGGCGATGATCCGCAGCCGCCGGGCGTGGGGTTCGAGCACCGGTCGCAGCAGGGCCGCGACCTCCTCGATCTCGGCCGCTTCGGAGTCGTACGAGGCGGGCAGGCCGCCGCCGATGTCGAGGGTGTCGAACCGCACCGTGAGGCGCCGTTCGAGGATCGCCATGAGCTCGAGCGTCTCGGCGGCCGCGGCGGCGAACCGCGCGGGGTCGTCGAGCTGGCTGCCGACGTGATAGCTGAACCCCGCGACCCGCACCCCGGCGGCGACCGCGTGCTCCACGAGCCGGGCCGCCTCGAACGGGCCGACGCCGAACTTGCTCGACAGGTCGCTCTTCGCGTGCGGACTGCGGTACGCCAGCCGCACGAGCAGCCGGGTGTCACGCGGCGCGCCGCGGAACTTGTCGATCTCGACATCGTTGTCGACGACGAACGTGCGCACCCCGGCGGCGAGCGCCTCCGCGATCTCGGCGGGCTTCTTGATCGGGTGGGTGTGGATGATCCGGTCCGCGGCGACACCGCGGCGTGTCAGCATCCCGAGTTCTTCCCCGGTCGCGACGTCGAAGCCGCACCCCTCGTCGTCGAGGACTCCGAGCACCGCGTCGTGGGCGAGCGCCTTGACGGCGTAGTGGAACCCGACGAACGGCAGCGCCCGGCGCAGCCGTGCGTACTGCCTGCGCACCCGGTCGGGCTCGAGCAGCAGCACCGGCGTGCCGTGGAGGGCGATCGCCGCGCGCGCCGCCACCGACGCCAGGAGAGTGGATGCCTCGGCCCGCCGTCGCTCGTCGAGCGACAGTGCCGGGTGCGGGGCACGCAGCGCGGCCTCCACGGCGTGCGCGGTCACGGCGCCACCGCCGGTGCGGCCCCGGCGTCTGCCGTGCGGTTCCGTGATCCGTCGCGCAGGCCCGCCTTGGCGGTCAGGGTGAACGCGCCCGCGGCGATCGCGTAGAACACGATGTCGGCGGCGATCTTGCCGGCCAGCATGCCCCACACCGGGTCGGGGACGAGCCACACACCCAGCAGGAGCGCGGCGGGACGCACGAGCAGCGTGTCGAGCAGCTCGGCGGCGCCGAACTCGGCCACCAGCAGCATCGCTGTGCGGCCGATCGCGCGACGTCGCGTCGAGGCGACCTGCACCTGCTCCAGGAAGATGGTGACCGCGAGCACGAGGTAGAAGCCGATGATCTCGCCCACCAACGCGGCGAGCGCGACGAGCGCGGGGATGTCGGTCCACATCGTGGCCAGCATGCCGCCGATCACCATGGCGGCAGTGCCGACGAGCTCCGCCGGCAGGTAGCGGACGATCCAGAACACCAGCTTGCGGCGTGCCGGCGGGGTCTTCGCGTCGGGCCTGCGCGCGGGTGCGGTCGCCCCCGCGAACGGCTGCTCGATGGTGGTCATGTCGTTCCTCCTCCGTGTGAGAGAGGAGGAACGAGTGCTGACGCTGATACGGGCCCGGCGCTGCGGCGATCGCGCCGGCCGAGCGCTCAGTCGCCCAGCTGCGGTTCCTGCGGATTGCGGCGACCGGTCTCGCGCTCCCAGAACTCCAGCTGCTGGGTGAGGGCCTTCGCGAGTTCGAACACCTGCTCGGGAGGGATGCGGATGCGGCTGACGACGCGCGCCGGAACGACGGTGTGGCGCTGGCCGGTCTCGGCGTCGACGTCCTCGCGGGGAGGCTGGGCGAGGGTCAGGAAGTCCATCACGAACACGGTGGGCGTGTGCCACACGTTCGCGAAGTCGGCATAGGCACCGCCGATGAGCTCGGGCGGCAGGTCGATCTCGAACTGGCGGGGTGCGTCCTCGGCCATGCGGGCTCCTTCTGCCGGTGTGCGCGAGTCTAACGGGTGCCGGGGCCGCTCAGCCGCGCCCGACGAGCCGCGCGAATCCGCTCAGCCTGGCGACGCCCTCCGGCGTGTACGGAAGGTCGTCGAGCAGCCCGGGCGAGTAGACGACGTACGCCGTGTGCATCGCCCGTGAGATCGCCACGTTGAGGCGGTTGCGCAGCAGCAGGAACTCCAGGCCGCGCGGCGCGTCGCGCCCGCTCGACGCCGCCAGCGACACGATCGCGACGGCGGCCTCCTTGCCCTGGAACTTGTCGACGGTGCCCACCGGCACGTCGGGGAACCCCGCTGCCGCCAGTGCCTCCTCGACCGCGACCTGCTGCGCGTTGTAGGGCGTCACGACGATGAGGTCGCGCTGTTCCAGCGGGCGAGGCGGCGTCGCGACGGACACCCCGTCGGCGTCGTCCGTGCGCACGTCCGTCCATGCCCGGCCGATCAGATCGCCCACGATCCGTGCGACCTCCGCGGCCTCTTCGGGAGACTGGGTCGCATTGCCGTGGTGGCGCATCGGGACCGGCACGAGACCGGGCTGGATGCCGTCGATCCGGCGCAGCGCCGTCGACGGATGCGCCTCGAGCTCGCCGCGGTACGACAGCGTCGAGACGGTCGCCGCGACCTCCGGACGCATGCGCCGCGTCTGTGCGAGGAAGTACCCGAACTCGTGCGGGATCACGTCGGCCCCATCCATGACCCAGCCGAGCGCGGAGGTGTCGACGGGGGCGGGGTGCGTCCCCTGGCTGACCTGCGGCAGCTGCTGCGGGTCACCGAGCAGCAGCAGCCGCGGCGCGGCGAGCGAGACGGCGATCGTCGAGGCGAGCGAGAACTGCCCGGCCTCGTCGACGACGAGCAGGTCGAGGCTGCCGCGCGGCACGCGGCCCTCGTGACTGAAGTCCCACGCGGTGCCGCCGATGACGTAGCCCTCGCGCTCGTGCTCAGCAGTGAAGGCCGCGACACCGTTCTTGGGCAGCACCGTGAACGTGTGCTCCGCCGCGGAGTCCTTCGGCGCCTTGCCGACCTGGGAGGCCGGAACACCCGCCGCGATCACCCGGTCGAGCAGCTGCTCGATCGTCGCGTGGCCCTGCGCGACCACGCCGACCTTGTAGCCGTGGTCGCGCACGAGCCGGGCGATCACGTGCGAGCCGACGTACGTCTTGCCGGTGCCGGGAGGGCCCTGCACCGCGAGGTAGCTGCGATCGAGATCCCGCACGGCGCGCGCGATCGCGTCGACCACGTCGTCGCCGACGCCCGGCAGGGTGCCCGTGAGCGTGCGCGGAGCGCGGCGGCACAGGATGTCGGTCGCGGGGTCCGCCGGCAGCTCGGGCGACGCCGCGATGACGGCATCCGCCCACGCGTCGATCGCGGACTGCTGGTTGCCGGCGCTCGGCGGCGCCTGAGGCGTGAGGGCCAGCGGCAGCTCGCTCCACGTCACGCCGTCGACCGCGGTCTCTTCGATCACGGCGCCGTCGTCGAGCACCTCGACCACGGTCACCGAGCGGTACGAGTGCATCCACCGCGCGCGGGCCTCGAACGGGTACGGCGCCGGCAGCTCGTACAGCGCGAACGGGTTCGTCCCCTCGCTCAGCCGCGTGCCGGGTGCCACGTCGCCGTGGATCTCGATGAGCCGACGCTCGCCGCCGCGCCCGCTCTCCGCGAAGTGCCAGTCCTCGCGCACCGTGCTGCGGGCACGGTCGACGACGACGACATCGCGGTTCTCGTCCCACAGCGAGACGGGCTCGCGCAGCCGCAGGAAGTGCGTGGCCCAGAACGACTTCGCCTCACGCGGGTAGTAGTCGATGGCCGCCGCACCGAGGCGGAGCGATCGTGCCGCGTCGGAGTCCGCAGGATGCTCCTGCGCGAGCCTGTCGAGCATCGTCGCCCGCGGCGACGGCTCGTACGCGCGCTCGTCGGGCTCGGGGTCAGTGGAGGGCCGCAGGTCCGCCTCGCGCGCCCGGTCGACCAGCCAGTCGCGCAGCCGCCGCGTCGAGACGCAGTCGTAGCGGTTGTAGTCGGCGAGGTCGTCGAGCACGAGCCCGGCGGCCGCCTCGTCGCCGTCGGCCTGCAGCGCCCGCGCCTCGACGTAGCGGACGATCGAGTCGTCGCCCTTCTGCACGTCGCTGGTGCGCACCTCGTCGCCCATGTACAGCGGCTCGAGCTTCTTGATGGAGTACGAGCGCGAGCCGACGCGCAGCGCGCGACGGACGATCGGGTACAGGTCGACGAACACGCCGTCGCGCAGCAGCCGGTCGACGTCGGCCTCGCGCACGCCGTGGCGCGCGGCCATGGCGAGCAGGTGCGTCGGCTCGTACGGCGCGTAGTGGTAGATGTGCATGCCGGGGAACTGCTGCCGGCGCAGGTTGACGAGGTCGAGGAACACCTCGAGGGCCCGCTGTTCGTCGGCGAAGCTGTGCGCCCACAGGGGTGTGTACTGCTCACGGGTGTCGACCCAGCCGAACAGGTAGTCGATGCCCCACTGCGTCGGCTCGCCCGGCACCGGGGGCTCGGTGTACAGCGGGTCGCCCTCGAAGTCGAAGAACAGATCGCCGTGATCGGGCCGGGGCAGCGCGCCGAGCGCCTTCGGCGCCACGACCTCGTACACCGGCATGGGCGGTGCGACAGGCGCCTCTTCGGCCACCGCGACGACGACGCCGCCCTCGCCGCCGAGCACCGCCGCCTCGACGACCTCGGCCGCGTGCTTCGGCGCGATCAGCGGCGGAGTGCCCGCGGGGCTCAGCAGCTGCAGCCGCGCCTGTGTGCGCAGCGATGCGAAGACGTCGGGGTTCATCCCGGCCGGCGCGACCTGCGCCCCGGCGAGCTGCTCGATCGTCTCGACGCCGCCCGCGTGCAGGCGTTCGCGCTGCACCGGCCGCATGCCCGCCACGAGCAGGAGATCGCGGGATGCCACCACCTCGGCGTCGCACGTCGCGCAGCGGCCGCACGCCATCACGCCGAGCTCGCCGCGCGGGTCGCCCCACGCGATCGGCTCGCCGGCGGCACCCAGATCGAGACGACGGTCGGCGACGAGAGCCGCCAGCCGTTCACGCCGCAGCTCGAAGACCGGCAGCAGATCGTCGACCTCGTGCTCGCTGACGCTGCCGTCGCCGAGGAGCAGCTGCACGCGGCCCGACCGCGGCACGCCCAGGCGGTCGAGCTGGTGGACGTAGGCGGCGAGCTGCATGAGGGCGGTCACGCGGGCGTGCCGCGCGAGCTTGGTGTCCTGCACGAGCCAGCGGCCGGTCCCGGAGCCTGTCGAAGGGTCGCGCACGAGGAAGTCCGCGAACCCGACGAACGACTCGGTCGCGAATGCCGCCTGGTAGACGACCTCGGCGTCGGAGGCGAGGGCCGCGTTCGTCTGTGCCACCGCCGCGGCGAGGGCGGCGGCATCCGTCGACCGCGTCTCGGGGATCTCGACCACGCGATCGCCGAACCGCGCCACGTAGTCGGCCAGCACCCGACGCTCGTGCACGGTGCCGAGACGGCCGGCCCGCTCGAGCGTGAGGTCTTCAGGCTCTTCGACCGCCGCGACCCTGCCCAGCCGGGCATCGATCGCCCGCAGCCATGCGAATTCGCACTCGGCAGCGGCCTTGAGGTCGCTCGCACTCCAGACGATCCGGCCTTCGCCCTCGATGTATCGCATGCCCTCCCCTTCTCACATCGACAGTAGCCGCGGCGTCCGACAAGCCGGCACAGCGCGACCACCCGGGCGCGAGGTCTGCCCCACCTGCCAGACTGGGCACATGAGCCTGCCCTTCGAGAGCGCGTACCGGCACGGGTTCGCCCGCGTCGCGGCATGCACCATCCCGGTCTCGATCGCCGACCCGGCGACGAACGCCGAGGCCGTGCTCGACAGCGCACGCGCGTGCGATGCGGACGCCGTCGCGGTCGCCGTGTTCCCCGAGCTGTGCCTCAGCGGCTACGCGATCGACGACCTCGTGATGCAGGACCCCGTGCTCGACGCCGTCGTGCACGCGATCGAGCGCCTGGTCGAGGCATCCGTCGATCTTCTCCCGGTGCTCGTCGTCGGCGCGCCGCTGCGCCACCGCAACCGCCTCTACAACTGCGCAGTGGTGATCCACCGGGGTGAGCTGCTGGGCGTCGCGCCGAAGTCGTACCTGCCGACCTACCGCGAGTTCTACGAGCGACGCTGGTACGCCCCGGGCGACGACCAGTCGGGGCAGGACATCCGCGTCGGCGAGCTCGAGGCGCCCTTCGGTCCCGATCTGCTCTTCGAGTCGCTCGACGTGCCGGGGCTCGTGCTGCACGCCGAGGTCTGCGAGGACGTCTGGGTGCCCATCCCGCCGTCCTCGCGCGCCGCTCTCGCGGGCGCCTCCGTGCTCCTCAACCTCAGCGGCAGCCCCATCACGATCGCCCGCGCCGAGGACCGCAAGGATCTCGTGCAGTCGCAGTCGCTGCGGTGCCTCGCCGCCTACGCCTACGCCGCAGCGGGCACCGGCGAGTCCACGAACGACGTCTCGTGGGACGGCCAGACGATGATCTACGAGGGCGGCGCGCTGCTGGCCGAGACCGAGCGCTTCCCCGACGGGCCGCGCCGCTCGATCGCCGACGTCGACCTCGACCGGCTGCGCCAGGACCGCCTGCGCCAAGGCACGTTCGACGACAACCGCCGCGCGACCGGAGCGGACGCCGAGTTCCGCACCGTGCACTTCCGGCTCGACCCGCCGCGCACCGACATCGGGCTGCTGCGCACGCTCGATCGCTTCCCCTTCGTGCCCGACGACCCGGCGCGCCTCGCGCAGGACTGCTACGAGGCGTTCAACATCCAGGTCTCGGGGCTCGTGCAGCGTATGCGGGCGATCGGCGACCCGAAGCCCGTCATCGGCGTGAGCGGCGGCCTGGACTCCACCCACGCGCTGCTCGTCGTGGCCCGCGCGATGGACCGCATGGACCGCCCGCGCAGCGACATCCTCGCGTACACGATGCCCGGCTTCGCCACGAGCGACCACACCAAGTCGAATGCCATCGCGCTGGCCGAATCGGTCGGCGCCTCGATCGAGACGATCGACATCCGCCCCGCCGCGAGCGAGATGCTGGAGCGCCTCGGACACCCGTTCGCCGACGGCGAGCCCGTGCACGACGTGACGTTCGAGAACGTGCAGGCGGGCCTGCGCACTGACTACCTGTTCCGCCTCGCGAACCACCACGGCGGCATGGTCATCGGCACCTCCGACCTGTCCGAGCTGGCCCTCGGCTGGGCCACGTATGGTGTCGGCGACCAGATGAGCCACTACGCCGTCAACGCCGGCGTGCCGAAGACCCTCATCCAGCACGTCATCCGCTGGGTGATCGCGCACGGAGAGGGCGTCGACGACGCCGAGGCCGCGGTGCTGCAGTCGGTCCTCGACACCGAGATCTCGCCCGAACTCGTGCCCGCGGGTCAGGACGGCAAGATGCAGTCCACCGAGGATCGCATCGGCCCCTACGCCCTCCACGACTTCGCGCTCTTCCACATCCTGCGCTACGGCTTCCGGCCGTCGAAGATCGCCTATCTCGCGGCCCACGCGTGGCGCGACGCGGCCGCCGGCGCGTGGCCTCCCGGGTTTCCGGACGAGGACCGCTACGCGTACGACCTCGCCACCGTCACGAAGTGGCTGCAGGTGTTCCTCAAGCGCTACTTCGCGTTCGCGCAGTTCAAGCGCTCGGCGATCCCCAACGGCCCCAAGGTGTCGCCGGCGGGCTCGCTGTCACCGCGCGGGGACTGGCGCGCCCCTTCCGACGGCAACGCCCGCGTGTGGCTCGCCGAGCTCGCGGCGGCCCTCCCCGACCTCGTCGAGGACTGAGGAGAGTGGATGCCGGGCGCCCGGCATCCAGTCCTCCCGAAGTGTGATCAGGCCGCGGCCTGCGCGTAGGCGAGCGTGATGATCCAGCTGTCGCGCGATGCGTCGGCGAGACGGTACTGCACCTTGCGGTCGGGGATCCAGCCCTTCGCGAGCGGGCTGTCCAGTCGCACGTGATCCGCGGCGACGCGGGCACCGCGGCCGTCGGCGTCGCGCACCGCCTGCACGCGCGTCCAGTGGGCGAGGAGCTTGGAGAGGTTGGTCTCGTCCTCGGTGAGCAGATGCGAGTGGCGCTGCATGACGTGCAGCTCGTTCTCGTCCGGGTGGGCGTCGCGCAGGTCGATCCCGAGCTGCACCGCCGGGTCCACGATGGCCACGACGGTCGCCGCGCGGAAGCTGGCGTTGCGGATCTTGAGCGGCACCTCCTCGCCCGCGACCTCGGCGATCAGCTGCGTGTGGAAGCCGAACGTGCCGGGCGCCTCGCGCTCCACGCGGACGTCCTTCGCCTCGATGCCGAGGCGCGCGGCCACGAGCTCCTTCGCGAGCTGCCGCTTGCGGTCGTGCTCGGGAAGCTTGGGATCCCAGCCCAGCCGCGCCGTGATCCCGTCCGGAGTCTCGAGAAGCACCGATTGCATGATCCACCTCATCTCCGCGGGCCGTCCGCGCTTCCATCCTCTCCCCGTCCGACGCACGGGGGAAGATCGCCACGCGGGCTCCGTCGGCGCGGTGGGAGGATGGGGACATGGCCAGGCATGCGACGGTGGTCGGGAGCGGGCCCAACGGCCTTGCGGCGGCTGTCGCGCTCGCCCGCGCGGGGTACGACGTGCGCGTGCTCGAAGCGTCATCGACGGTCGGCGGCGGCACCCGCACCGCGTCGCTCACGCTCCCCGGCTTCCACCACGACGTCGGCTCGGCCGTGCACCCCGCGGCGCTGTCGTCGCCGTTCTTCCGCGCATTCGGCCTCGGCGAGCGCGTGGAGTGGGTCCATCCGCGAGCGTCGTACGCGCAGCCGCTCGACGGCGGCCGGGCGGCGATCGCCTGGCGCGACCTGGAGCGCACCGCCGAGGAGCTCGGGCGCGACGCGCGCGCGTGGCGCGGCGTCCTGCGCCCGCTGAGCCGCCACCTCGGCGCCCTGGTGGACTTCACCGGCTCGCAGCTGCTGCGGGTGCCCCGGCATCCTGTCACCGCGCTGCGGTTCGGCCTGCGCGCCCTGCAGCTCGGGTCGCCGCTCGGCCGCGGCACGTTCGCGACCGAGGAGGCGAACGCGCTGCTGGCCGGTGTGCTGGCCCACGCGAACACGCATCTGCCGTCGCTGGGCGCGGCCGCGTCCGGGTTGTTCCTCGCGGCGCACGCGCACACGGCCGACGGCTGGGCGTTCCCCCGCGGCGGGGCGCAGGCCATCGCCGACGCGCTGGTCGCCGATCTGTACGCGCACGGCGGCACCGTCGAGACGCGCCGCCACGTCTCCGACCTCTCCGAGCTCGAGTGGGGCGACCCCGGCGCGGGCGACCTGCTGCTGCTCGACACGACGCCGCGCCTGCTGCTCACCCACCACGGCCTGCCGCAGCAGTACCGCGAGGCGATCCGGCGCTACCGGTACGGCGCGGCCGCCGCGAAGGTCGACTTCGCCCTCGATGCGCCGGTGCCGTGGGCCCACCCCGATGTGGCGCTCGCACCCACGGTGCACCTCGGCGGCACCCGCGACGAGATCGAGGCGAGCGAGAACGCCGTCGCGCGCGGCAGCATGACCGAGCGCCCGTACGTGCTGGCCGTGCAGCCCACGGTGCTCGACGCGTCCCGCGCACCGGCCGGCAAGCACGTGCTGTGGGCGTACATCCACGTGCCCTCGGGGTCGACGCTCGACCCGACCGAGCTCGTGGTGCGCCAGGTCGAGCGGTTCGCACCGGGGTTCCGTCGCAGCATCCTCGCGAGCCACGCGATGACGGCCGCGGAGCGCTCCGCCTTCAACCCGTCCGACATCGGCGGCGACATCCTCGGCGGGGCCTTCACGTTCGCGCAGGCGTTCCGGCGCCCGGTGGTGTCGACGACGCCGTGGCGCACGCCGCTGCGAGGCGTCTATCTCGCGTCGGCGTCGACGCCGCCCGGCCCCGGCGTCACCGGCATGCCGGGCTGGTACGCCGCACGGCAGGCGATGCACGACGCCGCACGACGCGGTCTCGGCGAGCGCCACGAGCTCGAGGACCTCTTCGGGACGTGACCCGATGGACGCACTGGCAGCGGTCGACTTCGAGTTCGCACGGCAGGTGCTGCAGCGGGGCATCGCCGCGCTCTACGTGATCGCCTTCGTGTCGACGCTGAACCAGTTCCGCCCGCTCCTCGGCGAGCGCGGCCTGCTCCCGGCACCCGAGCTCCTGGCGTGGGCGCACGCTTCGACCAGCTCCGCGACCAGCAGGCGGAAGTGGATGCTGCACCCCACCGTGTTCCGCCACGTCCGGTACACCGACCGCCGCCTGGTCGCGCTGTGCGTGGGCGGCGTGACGGTGGCGGGCGCACTGGCCGCCGGCATCCCGCAGCTGGGTCCGCCGTGGGTGCCGATGCTGTGCTTCCTGGCGCTGTGGCTGGCGTACATGTCGATCACCTCGATCGGCCAGACGTTCTACGGCTTCGGGTGGGAGATGCTGCTGCTGGAGGCGGGGTTCCTCGCGGCGTTCCTCGGCTCGGACGACCAGCCCCCGTCGACGGTCGTGATCGTGCTGTTCTGGTGGCTCGTGTTCCGCCTCGAGTTCGGCGCGGGGATGATCAAGATCCGCGGCGGCAGGGAATGGCGCGACCTCACGGCCCTGACGTACCACCACGAGACCCAGCCCATGCCGGGACCGCTGAGTCGGCAGGCGCATCTGCTCCCCCGCTGGTTCCACAAGGGCGAGGTGCTGGGCAACCACGTCGCGCAGCTGGTCGTGCCGTGGTTCCTGTTCGCGCCGATCATCGGGCTGTGGGTGCCCGGGCCCGCTCCCGCGATCATCGGTGCGGCGGCGGCAGCGGTCGTGATCGCGACGCAGCTGTGGCTGGTCCTGACCGGCAACTTCGCCTGGCTCAACTGGATGACGATCGTGCTGGCGTTCTCGGCGATCGGGCTGCCCGGCGTCGGCGCCCTTCGACAGGGTCAGGGACCGGTCGCTGAGCCTGGCGGCACCCCGCTGTACTGGGTCGTGGTGACGTGCGCCGTCGGGCTGCTGTACGTGTGGCTCAGCTGGGCGCCGTTGCGCAACCTGTTCGCGCACCGGCAGCTGATGAACGCAAGCTTCAACCGCTGGCAGCTGGCGAACGCCTACGGCGCGTTCGGCACCGTCACCAAGGAGCGGATCGAGATCGTCGTGGAGGGCACGCTCGACGACGACCCCCAGACGGCGACGTGGCACGAGTACGCGTTCAAGGGCAAGCCCGGCGACGTGCACCGCATCCCTCGGCAGTTCGCGCCCTACCATCTGCGACTGGACTGGCTGATGTGGTTCCTTCCCCTCGGGCGGTCGCTCGACGAGTGGTTCACGGCGTTCCTGGTCGAGCTCCTGGAAGCGGATGCCGCAACCCTGCGCCTGCTCGCCGACGACCCCTTCGCGGGCGAGCGCCCGCGCTATGTGCGCGCGGTGTCGTACCGCTACCGCTTCACGACCCGCGCGGAGTTCCGGCAGACCCGTGCGCGATGGGTGCGGGACCGACGACGACCCGTCCTGGGGCCGGTGTCGCTGCGGCACTGAGGCGGCAGCCGCCGCGCGCGCGGCGCGCGGGCCGGGGCGCCGCCCCCCCCCCCCCCCGGCCCCCCGCGCGCAGCGGCCCGGCCGGGGCGGCCCCATAGCGGGCGCCCCCGCGGGGGGGGGGGGGGTGTTAGTGGTTGCGCCGGAG
>NZ_JBHXJQ010000024.1:0-38028 GCF_042722305.1 Microbacterium sp. NPDC058389 | reverse complement strand
GCGCGTTCCCGGCGAACTCCGAGCAACCGCATCCCTCCGGATAATGCATGATGGGAGCAGATTTCCGGATGGAGGCCAGCGATCGCGACCCACGAAGAGGTGACCGATGAGTTCTCCGATCTCGCGGAGCTCATGCGCGAAGAGCAGGAGCTGACCGACGGGCTCGCCGACGCCGATCCGGAGGCCCACCTCAGGCGCCGCAGACGCCGCAGGATCGGGCTGCTCGTCACCGCGATCATCCTGGTGTCGATCCTCGGCACCGCCGGAGGCTACGTGGCGTGGGCGCTCAATGCGCCGCTTGCCGCTCCCAGAGCGACATCCCAGCTGCCTGGGGCGCCGGCATCCACTGCGGCGCCGATCATCCTTCCCGACGGGACCGCGTCGGCGATCTCGATCTCGGGCGCGGACGCGTACCTCGGACCCGACGCCGCGGGCATCTGGGCGACGACCGGCGCGAACGACCCCCGCCCCATGGCGAGCATCAGCAAGCTGATCACGGCGCTCGTGATCCTCGACGCGAAGCCGCTCGCGGACGCGAACGACGCCGGCCCGACGATCACCTTCAGCAAGGCCGACCACGACCTGTACGACAAGTACTACGTGATGGGGGCCACGATCGCCGCGATGCCGACCGGCAGCTCGATGACCGAGCGCGAAGCACTCGCCGCCATGCTGATCCCGTCGGCGAGCAACTACGCCGAGGCGGTCTCGACATGGGCCTATGGGTCGCAGGGCGCGTTCGTCTCCGCGGCGCGACGGTGGCTCGCCGCGAACGGCCTCACCGGCACGACGATCGCCGAGCCCACCGGGATGAGCGAGCGCAACACCAGCACGCCGACCGACCTGATCGCGCTCGGCCGGATCGCCGGGGCGAACCCGACCATCGCGGCGATCGCCGCCACCCCGTCGATCTCGCTCCCCGGTGCGGGGGCGCTCTCGAACACGAACGACCTCCTCGGCGTCGAGGGGATCACCGGGCTCAAGACCGGCAACCTGGGCTACGGCACCTACAACCTGCTGTACACCGCGACGATGGACGTCGGCATCGGGCAGCCGCTCCAGATCGTCGGCGTCGTACTCGGCGAGAACACTCGTGAGGGCCTCGACAATGACGTGCGCGCCCTGCTGACCAGCATCCGTGAGGGCCTCCGCCCCGTGCCGGTCGCCACGCACGGACAGCAGGTGGGCGAGTACCGGACGCCGTGGGGCGCGTCGGCGAAGATCGTGATCGCGCAGGAGGCGTCGATCCTCACGTGGTCCGACACGCCCATCACGGTCGCCATGGAGACGACGACGCCGAAGACCTACTCCGACGGCGAAGTCGTCGGCAGCATCACCTGGACGGCCGGCCCGAGCACGACCACGATCCCGCTCGTGGTCGAGGGGAGCATCGAGCCGCCCGATGACTGGTGGCGGCTGACCCACCCAGACGAGCTCGGTGAACCGTGAGCGCGACCGCCTACCTGACCGGGTTCGGCAGCTACCTGCCGGGTGAACCTGTCGACAACGACGGGATCGTCGCGCGCCTGGGCGGCGACGACCCCGTCACCGAGCGGATCCGCCGGCGCGTGCTCGACGCCAACGGCATCCGGCGGCGTCACTACGCGCTCGACGAGCACGGCGAGCCGACCGAGCTGAACGAAGAGCTCGCGGTCAAGGCGCTGCACGCGGCGCTCGACGATCGCGGCATCGGCGCGTCAGACATCCGCATGCTGGCGTGCGCGACCACCATGGGCGACGTGCTCGTTCCGGGCTTCGCGTCGATGGTGCACGGGCGCCTCGGCGGCGGCCCGAAGCAGCTGCTGTCGGTCTCCGGCGTGTGCGCCTCGAGCCTCTCCGCCCTCGACGCGGCCGTGAGCAAGGTGCGCCTCGGCGACCACCCTCGCGCCGCGGTCGTCGCCTCGGAGCTCGCCAGCCGCAGCCTGCGACAGCGCCGGTACGACGGCATCCGCTCCGGCATGGACGCCCACTTCCTCAGGTGGATGCTGTCGGACGGCGCGGGAGCGGTGGTCGTGGAGTTCCAGCCCCACCCCGATCGCCCGTCGCTGCGGGTGGACTGGGTGCGGCAGGTGTCGCTCGCGCATGAGCACGATGTCTGCATGCGGGCCGGCATGAGCGGGCCCGAGCCCGTCGTCGGGCGCACGTGGCAGGATGTCGGCATCGCCGAGGCGGAGGCCGCGGGCATGTTCCTGCTGCGCCAGGACGTCAGCATGCTGGACGACCTTGCCGGCGCCGGCATCCGTCAGTTCGAAGAACTCGTCGACATCGGCCTCATCGACGTCGGTCATCTCGACCACGTCGTGTGCCACTACAGCACGAACGCGTTCCGCGACGTGGCGTTCGACGCGCTGCGCCGCCGCATCCCGACGCTCGACACCGACCGCTGGTTCTCGAACCTCGAGACGCGCGGCAACACGGGGTCTGCGAGCATCTTCATCGCCCTGGAAGAGGCGTGGCGCTCGGGCCGGTTCGCCGTCGGCGACACCGTGCTGCTGGCCGTGCCCGAGTCGGGACGCTTCTCGTTCGCCTTCGCCCACCTCACGGTGGTCGCCCCGCCCGGCCGGGCGGCGGCATCCTCGGATCAAGGAGTGAGCACGTGACCGCCACCACCACAGACACCCTTGCCGAGCGTCTCGCCGACGTGTGGGCAGACCTGGAGGAGCGCCTCGCGCAGGTGCCGATCCTGCGGCGGCTCGACGAGGGCGCGGTGACGCTCGACGACTACCTGCGGCTGCTGTTCAACCTGCGACAGCAGGTGGTCGACGGGTCGCTGTGGATCTCGCGGGCCGCGTCGAACTTCGACATCGCGCACTTCGAGCTGCGTGCCGCCGCGATCCGGCACGCGGAGGAGGAGCACCGCGACTACCTCATGCTCGAGCGGGACTACGTCGCCGTCGGCGGCTCGCTCGACGAGCTGCGGGCGGGGCGCAAGAACATCGGGTCCGAGGCGCTGTCGGGCTACATGTTCCACTACGCCGACCGCCCCAACCCGGTGGGCCTGCTGGGTGCGATGTTCATCATCGAGGGCCTCGGCGCGCAGCGTGCGGCCGGGTGGGCCGCGAGGTTCCAGGAGGTTCTCGGACTGGCTGACGGGCAGGTGCACTTCATGCGGTACCACGAGCAGGCCGACAGCGCGCACACCGGCGACCTCGACGCGATCCTCACATCGGGGATCATCGACGACGCGGCAGCCGACGACATCGTGCGCTGCGCACAGGTCGTGGCGCGGCTGTACGCGCTGCAGCTCGAAGAGCTGGATCGCTGACGTGGCGGACCGACGGCGCACCGTTCCGGAGTACGTCCGCTCCGACCCGAGCATGTGGGAGGCGATCTACGCCGACCCGTCGGTGCCGCTGGACCGGGCCCTCGTGCGCCAGATCATCGACGACCAGCGCCGACTGTCACGGCGCTGGCTGTACCCGATCGCCCGCGTGCTCTCGCGCGTGCTCGTCGCGCTGATCTCGATCGTCAAGCGCGTGCTGCCGTTCCGGTGGATGCCGCTCGGAATGATGGATCGGCTCTGTGTCTGGTTCCTCCGCAGGTTCGTGTCGCCCGACGCGGTCGAGCTGCTGATCCGGCACTTCGTCGTCGAGACGAACCTCGTGAACTTCATCATCCGCAACACCCCGGTCGCGATGGAGCCGGTCACCCTTCGCCCCGAGACGCTGTCGGGTCTCGGGGACAACGCGGTGGTCGAGCACGACGTCAACGTCTACGACGTCCTCATCGCCCTCGACCAGGTGCCGCTCACGCGGCCGGCGACCCTCGACTTCTCGCAGCTCGACGTGCCCCGGCTCGACGCCGAGCGCTGGCGCCGGCGCTACCTGCGGCTCGACATCCAGACGGCGCTGTGCTTCATGAACATCCCGTTCTCGATGGCCCTCACCGTCGAGGAGTACCGGCGTGCGGTGCACTCGATCCGGTTCGACGACTCGTTCCTCGAGATCCTGGCCCTCGTCACGGGCGACGACACGTTCCGTCACTGGAAGCTCGCCGGCATGAGCCTCTGGATGGACTCGAACGTCGACGTGCCCCGCATGGTCTACCGCCACGCGCTCGTGTGCGAGTACGCGCACGCGCGGCTCGTGAAGCTCGCCGGCGGCGTCTACCCGCGAGAGACCGCCGCGCGCTTCGACTGACCGCGCCGCTCAGCCCGCCGCGACGCGGTCGTGCAGGCGCGCGAAGGTCGACGCCGAGAACGCGATCACGCGGATGTCGTCCAGCCCGCTGACGGTGCGTGCCAGCGTGTCGATGGCCGCGTCGATCGCGTCGTCGAGCGGCCAGCCGTAGATGCCTGCGCTGATCAGGGGGAACGCGATCGAGCGCGCCCCCAGTTCGTCGGCCACTTCGAGCGAGCGCCGATAGCACGACACCAGCAGCGCGCGGTCGCGCTCCCCGGCGGCGAAGTTCGGGCCGACGGTGTGGACGACCCACTGGGCGGGGAGGTCGCCGCCCGTGGTCCAGCCGGCGTCGCCGGTCGCCAGCCCGTGCGGGAACCGTGCGATGCAGTCCGCGAGCACCGCTGGTCCGCCCGCGCGGTGGATGGCCCCGTCGACGCCGCCGCCGCCGCGCATCCGGCTGTTCGCGGCGTTGACGACCGCATCGACCTGCTGCTCGGTGATGTCGCCCTGGACGGCGGAGAGGGTCGCCATGCGACCAGTCTGGCCCTCGTGTCGGACAGCCGGAACAGGAGGGTGGATGCCGCTGGCCGCGGCATCCACTCTCCTCAAGGTCGGCTCGGTGTCAGGCCGGCTTCTCGTCGAAGGTGGGCTCGGCCGGTGCGACCTTTCCGCGGATGAAGAAGAGCATGATGATGCCGGCTCCGATGACGGCGAAGTTGCCGAGACTCGCGATCGCGGTCAGCCCGCCGCCGGCGGGGTACAAGGTCTGCAGGAAGATCGACGGGTCGGTCGTCGCGTGGAGCAGGATCGGCCAGACGAGGTTGCCGGTCACCCGCAGCGACAGGTACATCAGGATGCCGAAGCCGAACGTGTAGACCAGCTGGATCATCGTCGGCAGCAGAGCCTGACCGGTCAGCAGGTTGCCCGAGTGAAGTGCCGCGAACAGCGCGGCGCTGACCAAGGCGACCGCGATCTCGCGGTACCCGGCCTTGCGCATGAGGTTGACGACGTATCCGCGCGTCAGCGTCTCTTCCGCGAAGCCGATGAACAGTCCGGCGACGATCCATGCGATGACCACTCCGGCGCCGGCCTTGCCGTAGTCGACGGTGGCGAAGTGGAGCACGTTGAACAGCACCACGACCCCGACGGCGATCCACATCCACCACGAGCCGCGGATCGGCTGCGGACCGAACAGTTCACGGAGCCAGCCCACCGACCAGCCGAAGAGCACGAGGATCACGCCGCCCAGCGCGATCGGCAGTGCCGTCGTGAACCACACCTGCGCCGCAGGATCGTCCGTCGATTCGGCCAGCGGCAGGAACAGGAGCGATCCCGCCTGGTAGAGGACGTAGTACGCGACGACCAGCAGCAGCGAGCGCCACCAGCCGCCCTTGCTCCAGAACCTGCGCCAAGGGGACGCGGTCACCGTCTCGGTCATGCGGATCTCCTTCGTGAATGAGCGCGACCTCCGGGGGCTGAGCGGGAGCGTGCTCCCACTCGACCCCGGAGGTCGCGACGCTGCGGGTCCGGTTATGCCGACACCGGCTTCGTGTAGGTGTCGTTGCTGAAACCGGTGATGAAGTAGCCGATCGGGTTGAGCAGGAACAGGAGGAAGAACGAGAACGCTCCGCCGTGACCGAACGCGCGGCCGTTGCGGAACGCGACGAGGATCGCGAGCACGATGTTGGCGATCGGGATGAACCAGAGGATGCCCAGCCACGCCGAGTATCCCGCGATCTTGACCAGGACGAACAGGTTCACGATCGGGATGATGGCGAGCCAGCCCGGGTAGCCCGCCTTGGTGAAGGTCCTCCAGAAGGCGATGATCGTGATCACCCAGTAGATGAGCCCCACGACGATGTACCCGAACATTGCACCGGTCGACACGCCCGTGCTGATGGGCTCGATGTCTTCGAAGAAAGTCATGGATCGAACATAGAGCCTGAGAAACTGCTGAGAGCGGAGATCCGGAGGTCGTGTCGGAGAATGTCCCGCGACCGACAGCCCCGTCGGGCCGCACCGCGGGCTAGCATCGCGAGCATGACCCTCGACCAGATCGACCCCGCCGTGGCGCCCTCGGGAGAGGGCTGCGCCGAGTGCGACGCCGTGGGCGGGTGGTGGGTGCACCTGCGCCGGTGCGCCGAATGCGGGAACATCGGATGCTGCGACACGTCGCCCGCTCAGCACGCGACGGGCCACTTCCACACCACCGGACACCGCGTCGTACGCAGCTTCGAGCCGGGCGAGGTGTGGTTCTGGGACTACGTCGCCGAGGACTACGTCGACGGGCCGGAGCTGGCGCCGCCGGACTCGCGGCCTGCGTCGTGGCCGTCGCCCGGTCCGGACGGCAGAGTGCCCGACGACTGGCGTCAGCTCATCCACCGCTGACGGCACCGCCCCACGCGAGGAGGCACGATGAAGCAGCCCGACATCCTCCGGCTCGGCAAGCCGACGCTGACCGACGAGCAGTGGGCTCGCCTCAAGACCTTCGGCGAGCCGCACGACGTCGCCGAGGGGGAGTACCTCTTCCGGGCCGGAGATCCCGACTACGACCTGATCCTCGTGGACACCGGCGAGGTGCAGATCGTCCGTGACGCGCTGTCATGGGTCGACGAGACCGTGATCGGGACGATGGGTCCGCGCTCGTTCGTGGGCGAGCTCGGTCTGCTCAACGGACAGGGGGCGTTCCTGTCGGCGCGCGCGAAACAGGCGGGCCGCATGCTGCGGGTGAGCCGCGCGAGCCTGCGGCTGCTCATGGCCGAGGACGACGAGCTGTGCGACCTCGTCCTGCATGCGCTGTGGGCGCGGCGCGAGATGCTGCGACGAGGGCCGGCCGCGCTCACCCTCAAGCTCGTCGGCGCGCGGTCGTCACGGGACTTCCTGTCGCTGCGGCGCTTCGCCGAGCGGCTCGACCTCGTCCACACCGCGATGGAGCTGGCCCCGGGCGGCCTCGACGTCCTCGCCGACCACGGCGTCACGGCAGAGGACCTGCCGGTGGCGTTCATCCAGGGTGAGCCGCTGCGTCGCGCGACGCCCGGCATGGTCGCCGAGCGGCTCGGCCTCAGCTACCAGGCGCACGCCGACGAAGTGGTCGACCTCGTCGTCGTCGGCGGTGGCCCGGCGGGCCTCGCGGCCGCGATCTACGGCGCGTCGGAGGGGCTCAGCACAGTGCTGCTGGATGCCGTCGCGCCGGGCGGCCAGGCGGCGGCCACCTCGCGCATCGAGAACTTCCTCGGATTCCCGTTCGGCGTGAGCGGCGGCGATCTCATCGGGCAGGCGTCGCTGCAGGCGCTCAAGTTCGGCGTGCGGGTCTACGCGCCCTGTGAGGCGCGGGAGCTGCGCGCCGCCGGCGACACCCTCGACATCACGCTCACGGACGGCCGGGTGATCCGCACCCGCACCGCGATCGTGACCTCCGGTGCCGCCTACCGCACGCTCGACCTGGAGCGCTGGAACGACTTCGAAGGTGCCGGCATCTTCTACGCCGCCACGCCGCTCGAACTGCGTCAGGTGTTCGAATCCCCGGTGGTCGTCGTCGGCGGTGCGAACTCGGCCGGCCAGGCGTCGCTGTTCCTCGCTGCGAACGGATGCCCCGTGCACCTGGTGGTGCGCGGCTCGGATCTCGGCACGCGCATGTCGTCGTACCTCGTCGACCGGCTGCTCGAAGACCGGCGCATCGAGGTGCACACCCAGTCGCGCGTCGTCGGGCTCGACGGCGGTTCCGCCCTCGAGCGCGTGAGCATCGACTCGGTCGGCGACGTCGCGGCGCGCGGCCTGTTCTGCTTCATCGGCGCCGAGCCGGCGACGTCATGGCTCGGCGAGCTGGACCGGGATGCCGACGGGTTCCTGCGCACCGGCACCGACGTGTCGGTGCAGTCGCTCGAGCGCTGGCAGGGCCTCGGCCGCGAGCCGCTGCCGTTCGAGACGTCGGTGCCCCGCATCTTCGCCGCCGGCGATGTGCGCCGCGGTTCGATGAAGAGGGTCGCTGCCGCCGTGGGCGAGGGGTCCAGCGCGGTCGCTTCCGTGCACCGGGCGCTCGCCGACCTGCGCTGACGATCGGTCTTCATGCGGCGGTGTCAGATCGCCCCTGCCGCCTTCAGGCGTGCGCGCACGGCGTCGAGCGGGATGGCACGAGCGATGTTCCCGTCGGCGTGCGTCTGCGTGGTCGCCATGAGGATCGAGTTGACGAGTGCCTCCTCGACCGCGTCCATCGTCGCGTGGAACAGGGGGGACAGCGCGGCATCGGCCGGCGGCATCCCCGACCCGACCGAGAACGCGATCGCGTAGTCGCCACTGCCCTGCGCGAAGTCCGAGCCGACGCCGCGCATCGCGAACACCGCCCGCCGCGCGCACCGTGCAAGCTGTCGCCCGTCGACCGGCGCGTCCGTGGCGACCACGATCATGCACGAGTTGCCGACGGTCTCCGCCGGCGGACCGGGCGCGAGCTCGTCTGCGGGCATCGGCACGCCCGCGATCGACAGCGTGCCGCTGAAGTTCGACTGCACCAGGGCGCCGACCGTGTAGGCGTCCTCACCCACCGGTGCGGCGCGGGACGCGGTGCCGATCCCACCTTTGAACCCGAGGGCGACCGTCCCCGCCCCCGCGCCGACGCTTCCCTCGGCGACGGCACCCGAGGAGGCGGTCGCCAACGCTGCGGCGACGTGTTCCTCGCCCAGCGGACGGGAGCGGATGTCGGACAGGAAGCCGTCGTTCGTCTCGCCGACGACGGGGTTGAGCGTCGTGGTCCGTTCGTATCCCGGCTGCGCGAGCATGTGCCCGAGCAGTGCGTCGGCGACGCGGTACACCGACAGGGTGCTGGTGAGCAGCACGGGGGTCTCGAGAGCGCCGAGCTCCTGGAGCTGCGTCGCGCCGACGAGCTTTCCGAACCCGTTGCCGACCGCGAGCCCTGCCGGAAGCCAGCGCCGCTCGGCGCCCAGCATCGCCGGCACGACGGCCGTCACGCCGGTGTGGAGCCGGTCGGTGTGCACGGTCGCGTGGCCCACCAGCACGCCTGGAACGTCGGTGATCGCGTTGTCCCCGCCTCGGGGGAACGCGCCGGCGCCCACCCCTAGATCGGCCAGACGCAGGCGGGTGTCGGCGGCGGTCATCGGTCCTCCCGGTCGTCCAGGCCGAACGCCGGTGAGCCGCCCACGACGGTGGCGACCGGGCGGATGCCGGCGATGTCAGCTGGCGCGACACGAACAGGATCCGCGTCGAGCGCGACGAAGTCGGCGAGCATGCCGACACCGAGCCGGCCGACCCGGCCGTCGAGCCCGGCCGCATGCGCCGGTCCGGCCGTGTAGGCGGTCAATGCCTCTTCAGTCGTCAGGGGGCGGATGCCTGGCTCTTCACCGGCAGGCGACGCCTCGGTGCCCCTGACGACCGCGTCGCGGATGCCGCGCAGCGGCGCCGACGGCTCGACCGGGGCGTCGGACCCGAACGCGACCACCGCTCCGGCGTCCCGAAGCGCCGCCCACGCGTAGCTGTCGAGGTCGCGACCCTGCAGCAGCCGCGACACGAGCGGGATGTCGCCGGCCCAGTGGGTCGGCTGGAGCGAGGCGATGACACCCAGGCGGGCGAACCGTGCGACGTCGCCGGGGGCGAGGTGCTGTGAGTGCTCGACGCGCAGTCGCAGCCCGGCGCGGGTGGCAGCGCCATGAGCGCGGGCATAGGCGTCGAGGACCCGGGCGTTCGCCTGATCCCCGATGGCGTGGGTGGCCACGGCGATGCCGCCGGCGACGGCGATCGCGATGAGGCGGTCGAGCTCGCTCGGATCGAGCACCTCGATGCCGTGGTTCCCCGGCTCGCCGGCGAAGTCCTCACCCATGTGGGCGGTGTGCGAGCCGAGGGCCCCGTCCGAGAACAGCTTGACCGGCCCGTTCGTGAACCAGTCGTCACCCATGCCGGTGCGCCGGCCGGTGGCGACGGCCTCCTCCAGCGCGGCGACCGGCGTGCCCTTGTGCACCCGCAGCCGGAGCCGGCCGGCATCCTTCAGGCGGAGGAAGGCGTCGCGGGCGTCCTCGCCGTCGAAATCGGTGACGTGGGTCACCCCCTGCGACAGCAGCAGCCGCTGCGTCTGCTCCAGCAGGGCGAGCAGGTCGACCGGGGACTCGCGCTCGGCCTGGTCGACGACGGCGTCTGCCGCGGTCTCGCGGAGCAGCCCGGTCGGGTGGCCGTCGGGGTCGCGTTCGATGCGTCCGCCGATCGGGTCGGCGGTGAGGGCGTCGATGCCGGCGCGCCGCAGCGCTTCGCTGTTCACCCACACCGAGTGGCCGTCCACGCTCGACAGGCACACCGGCCGATCCGGTGCGACGGCGTCCAGCGCGGCGAGGGTCGGACGCCCGTCCGTCCACCCGTTCGCGTCCCAGCGGCCGCCGATCACCCAGCCGTCGCCCGGCCGCGCGCGCAGGTGCTCGTCGATGCCGCTGAGGGCGTCGGCGAGACTGCCGGCGTGGTTCACGTCGAGCTCGTCGAGGCTGCGCGCCAGGCTTGCGGTGTGGATGTGAGCGTCGTGGAGTCCGGCGACGACGGCCTCGCCCGGCAGGTCGCACACGGCCGTGCCGGCGGGTGCACCCTCGGCGACGGCATCCGCTCCGCCGATCGCGGCGATCACACCATCGACGACCAGCATCGCCTCGGCGGTCCCGCCACGGCCGTCGAGCAGGTGGATCCTCGGGTGGCGGAACAGTGTCGAGGCCATCGGTGTGTCCTTGCGTTCGGAATGGCGGGGGCGGGCGTCGCGCGAGGCGTGAGCCGTCAGAGCGGGGCGACTCTGAAGTGATCGGTGACGCGGGCGGCCTCGCCCCGGGGGCGCATGCCGCTTGCGTCCGCCACCTGGACCGAGAGCTCCTGGACGAGCGGTTCGCGCAGACCCATCAGGTGCACGTCGCACAC
Source organism: Microbacterium sp. NPDC058389 (assembly GCF_042722305.1). Classification (NCBI taxonomy): domain Bacteria; kingdom Bacillati; phylum Actinomycetota; class Actinomycetes; order Micrococcales; family Microbacteriaceae; genus Microbacterium; species Microbacterium sp. NPDC058389. Next base: position 27,013 of record NZ_JBHXJQ010000024.1, on the reverse strand, counting down.
CAGCGCCCCGCGCTCGCACGGGACGACCCACCTCAGCGAGGAGCGGTCGGCGGCCGAGAGCACACGCGCAGCGAAGGGTGCGGCGTCCGCGCGCACCGGGCCCGTCTCGGCGAGCGCTTCCGAGAGCCGGCGCCGCCGCACTTCGTCGGGCACGTCGCGCAGCACGTTGCGGGCGAGCAGATCCGGCGCCGCCGACAGCGGCCGCCCCTCGGCGATGAGCGCGTCGATGCGAGCGGCGGCGGCCAGGGTCGCCGGCCATGGGCGCACGATCGCGGCCGGAGCGTCGGTGCGGGCGAGGACGCCCTGCAGGACGTCGACGGCGATCGCGCCGGCACCGTAGGAGTCCGAGTTGCCGAACACGACGACGCCGAGGCCCGAGGCGGGGTGCCACCGCATGTGCGACGAGAAGCCGGGCAGTCCGCCGGCGTGCAGCACGATGCGCCCGAACCGGCGGTCGTGCTCGACCACGAGGCCGTAGCCGTATCCGGCACCGTCGAGCTCGCGGCCGGCCGAGGCCCGCTCGCTCAACGGCACCATCGTGCGGACGGTCTGCATCTCCCGACGGGATGCCGCACGCAGCGGTCCGGCGCCGGTCGTGGTGTCGTCGAACGCCGAACCCAGGAAGTGCATCCACGTCGCGATGTCGTCGACGGTGCTGAAGAGGCTGCCGATGCACGCCAGCGCCCCGGAGCCGACATACGGTTCGGGGGCGAACGCGAGTCCGTCGTCGAAGGTGCGGAAGCCTGCGGCGAGGTCGGCGTCGCCGTCGTAGAGCCCGGCGTCGGCGCGCGTGTCGTGCAGGCCGAGCGGCTCGATGAGGCGTTCCCGGACGACGTCTTCGACGGCGCGACCGGTCACGGCCTCGATCGCGCGGCCGAGGAACGAGATCCCCAGATTCGAGTAGTGGTACTCCGTGCCGGGGAGTGCAGCAAGCGGCAGCCCCGCCGCGACGAGCGCGGCGATCTCGGCACGGGACGATCCGAGGTGCTCGTCGCCCCACGGGTTGTCCTCGGCGAGGCCGGCCCGGTTCGACAGGAGCGCGTCCAGGGTCAGCACCGTGTCGTCGTCGCCGAACCGCGCCCCGGCCAGCTCGGGCACGTACTCGGTCGCCGGCGCGTGCAGGTCGAGGACGCCCTCGTCGCGCAGCGACAGGGCCGCGGCGGCCAGGAAGCTCTTCGACATCGACGCGATGCGGAACACCGTGCCGCGCGAGGTGGGTGCACCGTCGCGTCGAGGCTCGCCGTGCGCCGACATCGCGATGATCCTGCCGTCGTGCACGACGGCGGCGATGGATGCCGGTGACCGCCGCAGCGTCGGCGCGTCGAGGCGCTCCGCCAGGGCGTCCCGGGCATGGCTTTCGAGCAGATCGTCCACGGTCGACGTCGAGGTGTCGCTCACGCCTGCTCCTGCGCGGCGGCGAAAGACCGCACGTGCTCCGCGAAGCCGCTCACGAGTGCACGCGCGGCGCCGGTGTTCTGCCCGTCCGCGCGACGGGCCTCGGCGACGAGTTCGGCGACCGGGCGGTCCTCCGGACCGGGCGAGACCGGCTCGTCCCACTTGAGCAGGTCCTCCGCGCCCACCTCTGGGTGGAACTGGACGCCGTACACGCGTTCGCCGAGCCGGAACGCCTGGTGGGCGACGGCCGCGCTCGACGCGAGCAGGACGGCACCCGGCGGGAGCGCGGTGATCATGTCCTGGTGGTTCTCGATCATCGGCGCGCCGGCGCCGAGGCTCGTCGTCAGCAGGTCGGCGCGGCCTTCCTCCGACGGCGTGATGAGCGTGGCGCCGCGCTCCCGGGGGCCGAACTTCGCGCGGACCTCGCCGCCCGCGACGTGCGCCAGCAGCTGGCCGCCGAGGCAGATGCCGAGCGTCGGCAGATCGGCGTCGATCGCCTGCCGGGCGAGCTCCCGCTCCTGTGCGAGCCACGGGGCGCGGTCATCGTCGTCCGGCATCAGCCCGCCCCCGAGCATCACGAGCCCCGCATAGCCGTCGAGGCTCTCGGGCAGCCCGTCCGCACCCAGCACCGCGTGCACCTCGACGCCCTCGTCCGCCAGCCATCCGGTGAGCCGTCGCGGCCCCGACGGGGCGGCGTTGACGACCGCCAGCACCCGCGGACGCACCGGTTCGCCGGCGAGCGCCCGGGCGTCGGCATCCACTGCGGGAGTCAGCGCCGCCGCAGCCGGCGGCTCGGCGGTCCCGGCCAGGAAGGCGAGATGATCCGCGTCGGAGGCCTCGAGCACCCGCAGGACATTGCCGTGCGCGAGCGCCCCGAGGTCCGGCTCCGACCAGCCGCGGCGGCGGAGCTCTTGCAGGAGGTCCTGATAGCGCGACACGTCTTCGAGCCCGGACGGCATCGCATCGGTGCCGTCGTAGTCGGCGCCGAGACCCACGGCATGCGGGCCCGCGACATCTCGCACGTGCTCGATGTGGTCGGCGAGCTGCGGGATGCCGACGACCGGCGCGTCGCCGTGCTCGCCGCCCTCCACCCATTCGCGCCGGGCGGGCGAGAGGAACGACGGCACGAACGCGACCATGACGACGCCGCCCTGAGCGCCGATCGCGCGAAGGACGTCGTCGGGCACGTTTCGCGGATGCGCACAGAGCGCATACGCGGCGGAGTGGCTCACGATGACCGGCCGGGTGCTGATCTGCAGGGCATCGCGCATCGTCGCGGGCGACACGTGCGCGAGATCGACGAGCACCCCGATCCGGTTCAGCTCGCGCACCACATCGCGGCCGAAGTCCGTGAGGCCGCCGTGTCGCGCCTCATCGGTGGCGGAGTCGGCCCAATCGATCGTGCGCGACCAGGTGAGGGTGAGGTAGCGCGCACCCAGGCGCGCGTACTGCCGCAGGACGGCCAGCGAGCCGTCGAGCTGCGCACCGCCCTCGACGCCGATCAGCGACGCGATGCGGCCGTCCCGCATCGACGCGCGGACGTCGTCCGCGGTGCGGGCCAGTCGCAGCCGGTCGGGGTACGCGGCCACCAGGCGGTGGACGAAATCGATCTGCTCGAGCGTGGCCGTCACCTGCTCCGCGCCGGTGAGGACCGGATCGATCCACACCGACCAGAACTGTCCGCCCACGCCGCCGGCGTCCAGGCGCGGCAGGTCCGTGTGCAGCTCCGGGACCACGCGGTCCAGTCCGTCCGTGGTGTAGCCGAACCGTTCGCGCCGCGCCCAGGCGAGGTCGTTGTGGCCGTCAATGACGGGGATCATGGTGCTACGCCTTCCGTGCGTCCAGTGCGTCGTTGAGTCGATCGCTCAACGGGATGTCGACGGCGAGCGCAGTCCCGTCCAGCGAGCGCACCGGCGCGACGCCGCGCGTGCTCGAGCAGAGCCAGACGGCGTCGGCGCGGCGGAGGTCGGCGACTTCGATCCGGCGCGTCGCCACCGATTCACCCCAGCCCTCCAGCGCCGTGAAGGCGTCCGCCTGGGTGGTGCCGGGCAGCAGCCCGAGGTCGGTGGGCGGGGTCACGTAGTCGCCGTCGATGCGGGCGATGACCGTGGAGTTCGGACCCTCGAGGACGAACCCGTCGATGCTCGTGAAGATGACGTCCTGCGCCCCGCGGCGGCGGGCCTCGCGCAGTGCGGCCATGTTGACCGCGTACGACAGCGTCTTGGCGCCCTGCAGCAGCCACGGCGAGGTCTGCGCGACATCGTGCCGGTACCCGCGATCCAGCAGCACGACGTCGACCTCGGGAGCCCGCGTGCCGGTGCGACTGTCGGGCGCGAAGCCGAGCGCCCACCCCGTGGGGGCGGCGGGTGCGGCCTCGTCGCCACGCGACATGACGAACTTCACCGCGCCGCGGCTGGTGTGCTCGTGCAGCGCCGCGGCAGCCTCCGTGACCGCCCGCATCCACAGCTCCCGGCGGGGCGCCGGAAGATCGAGCATCGCGGCCGACCGCTCGAACCGGTCGAGATGCGGGCCGAGGGCCTGGGGGATGCCGTCGACCACGACGACGGTCTCGAAGATCCCGTCGCCCCGGGTCGCCGACAGGTCGGTGGCCGTCAGCACCCCGTCCCGCGGTTCGACGCGGGTGAGGCAGTCGGAGGCATCCGCGTCCGAGACGAGGTCGAGGCGGTGAAGGGTCAGGGGGAGCACGGAGTCCTTCCGGTTCAGACGGCCGCGGCCGCGGTGTCGAGGATGCGCGTCGCGTTCTGTCGCACCCAGTCCACGTCGACGACGTGTCCGAGGCCCGGCGAGACGGGGACCTGCACGACGCCCTGGTCTGCGAGCACCGGCGGCACCACGACGTCGCGTGCGTAGTACTTGTCCGAGCCTGACACGTCGGAGGGGAGGGTGAAATTCGGCAGAGACGAGATGGCGACGTTCGCCGCGCGCCCGACGCCGAACTCGTGCATCCCACCGCACCAGACGGGCACGCCGGCGTCCTGCGCGATGTCGTGTGCGCGGCGGGCGGCGGTGAGTCCGCCCATCCGCGACACCTTGATGTTCAGCACGCGGCCGGCGTCGAGCGTCAGCATCGTGTGCAGGTCGGCGACGTCGACGATCGACTCGTCGAGGCAGATCGGGGTCGAGAGGGTGCGCTGCAGGCGGGCGTGCGCCACGAAGTCGCGCGGCGCGTACGGCTGTTCGATCATCGTGAGGCCCTGTGCGTCGAGCGAGCGCATCACGGACGCGGTCTCGTCGGTGTCGGCGTACGCGCCGTTGGCGTCGACGTGCAGGTCGAGCTCGGGGTACGCGGCCCGCACGGCGCGCACCGGCGCGACGTCCCAGCCGGGCGCGATCTTGAGCTTGACGCGGGAATACCCGCTGTCGACCTGCCGTGCGACCTGCGTGAGCAGCTCGTCGACGGTGGGCTCGATGCCGAGCGAGACTCCGGCGGTCACCTCGGTGCGCGTGCCGCCGAGCGAACTCGCGAGCGAGAGGCCGGCCGATCGTGCGTGCAGGTCCCACGCGGCGATGGAGAACCCCGCCTTCGCGAACTCGTGGCCGCGGATGCGGTACCAGCGGGACTCCAGCTCCTCGGGGGTCTCCCATGTCGCGCCGACCGCCGCGGGGACCAGATAGCGCTCGGCGATGGTCCACGCCGTGGCCGTCGTCTCGGGGCCGTAGAACGGGTCGGCGGGTGAGGCGATCTCGCCCCATCCCACCCGTCCGTCGGCCTCGGTGGCTTCGACCAGCAGGTGGGTCAGCCCGGTCTTGCGGTGCGAGCTCGTCTCGAACCCGTGGACGAGCGGCAGGTTCACCTCGAACAGCCGCAGTCTGTCGATCCTCACTCGAGGAGCTCCTTGTCGGCCTCGGGGCGGTACAGGTGCAATGCCGACGCAAGCTCGTCGCGGACGGTCAGGCGCCGACGGGCGCCCTTCGCGCTGGCGGTCGTCAGGGTGCTCAGCAGGTGGCAGGCGGCGGCGACCGCGGTGGGGGAGTCCGCGTACGAGGCCGAGTGCGTGTGCACGTGGATCACCGTCGTGGCGATGTCGGTGAGCGGGGCGTCCGCGCTGTCGGTGATGAGCAGGAGCTGGCCGCCGGCCTGGTGGAACAGCTCGCCGAACCGCACCGTCTCTTCGCGATACCGCCGCATGGTGAAGGCGACCAGCACGTCTGTCGCCCGCACGTCGGTGAGGACGGTGAGCGGGGTCAGCGCCCGGCCGTCGACGAGGAACACGTTCGACAGCGTCGCCCCGAGGTCTGCGCCGAGCAGCTCGGCATAGGCGGCCGCCTTGCCACGACCGGTGATGTACCGCCGGCGCGCACCGAGGATCAGAGCGGCGGCGCGAGGGACGTCCCCGCTGCGACTGAGCTCCTCGAAAGTCAGCGCCAGCGCCCGGGTCTCGGCCTCGATGACGCGCGTCTGCAGCGCCTCGGCCGAGATGTTCATCCGGAACCGGTCGCCGTACCGTTCGCCCGGTGACACGAGCGAGCGGTCGTGCTCGCTGTCGTCGAATTCGTGCGTGGTCATCACGCTGCCTCCCCCTTGCTGCGTCGGACCGCCATGTAGGCGGCCGTGGACTCGTCGATCCGCGTGCAGGCCACGAGTATGCTCCCCTCGGCCACGAGTCGTGTGAGCGATTCCCGCAGCCGTGCGCGGACCCGGTCGTGCGACGCCTGCTCCTCGTCGTCGTCCGACAGCGCTGTCGCCTGGGCCGGGATCGCCACCCACGCGGCGTCCTGGACGCCGCCGTCGGGTCGTGCCGCCTCGGCGCGCGTCACGCGCCCCCAATCCGCGCGGCCGAGCCGCGGGGGTTCGGCGCGGCGCAGGTCGGCGTACGGGTCGTCGTCGCGGTCCAGCGCCCACTCGACGACGACGCGGTCGGTGCCGGGCCTGCCGTAGTAGTCGGGGACGAACGCCACGCCCTCGCCGCGCAGCGACGAGAAGTTGAAGTGCGCGTTGCGTGCGAGCACCGGATCGAAGGTCCATCGCATCGTGCGGTGCCCCCACCCGAGGGCGACGGTGCGCTGGTGCTCCTTGGCCAGACGGCCGACGCCGGCGCCCTGATAGGCGGCGTCGACGACCGCGGCCTGCGAGTAGTGGAACTCGCTGCCGTCGTGGTCGCGCCCCGCGAATCCATAGGCGAAGCCGACGAGCTCATCGTCGACGGTGTACACGCCGACCGCGGATCCGCCGTTTCGCGCCAGTGCGCTGAGAAGGTTCGGGTTGAGGGAGAACTCCGGTCGGTCGTAGCCGAACACGCGGGTGTAGAGGCTGGCTGCGGCACGGAATTGCTCACCCGAGGTCAGCGTCTCGGCGCGGAGCGAGGGAGCGAGCGTGGGGGGCACGATACGAATCCTATGTTGGCGGGCAAACCGGTCGATTGCCGAATTTATCGCAGACTTACAGTGGCATCAAGCGCGAGATATGATTCAAAAGACAGACGGGACAGAATATGACTCACACTCGTGGCGGCACGTCCGGCGACCTCGTCGGACGACTGGAACGCCTCGCGCGCATCGAGTCCCCGTCGCGTGACGCGGCCGCGAGCGAGCACATGGCCGCCCAGCTGGCCGAGTGGTGGCAGGGCGCAGGCGCGACCGTGGCATTCGAGACCACGGATGCCGGCACCAGCCTCGTCGCCGAAGTCGCCGGTGAGGGCGACCCGCTGCTGCTGGTCGGGCACTCCGACACCGTGTGGCCGCGTGGTGCGCTGGACGGAGCCGTGCCCTGGTCGATCGACGGCGACATCGTGCGCGGCCCGGGCGTGTACGACATGAAGAGCGGCCTGCTCGTGATGATCGCGGCGCTGGAGCGTCTGCAGGGCCGTCGCCACCGGAGCGTCCGGGTGGTCGTCGTGTGCGACGAGGAGATCGGCTCGCCGACGACGCAGGCGCTGCTGCGCCGCAGCGCGGAGGGGGTCTCGGGGGCGATCGGGTTCGAATCGCCGCATCCGGACGGCGCTCTGAAGGTCGGCCGCCGCGGCAGCACGCGACTGCGGCTGGAGGTCCGGGGCCGGGCGTCGCACGCCGCACTCGACCCGGAGAACGGCATCTCCGCGATCGACGAGCTCGTCGACCAGCTGGTCCGTGTGCGCGCCGTGGTCGCGGACCCCGCACTGCCGTCGGAGGTGCTCTGCAACGTCGGCACGATCTCGGGCGGCGGCCGCGCCAACGTCGTGCCGGCGCACGCGCAGGCCGAGATCGGGTTGCGATTCGTGGATGCCGTCACCGAGGGCCGGGTCATGGCCGCGCTGGGAGGGCTCGAGCCGGTACGCCGCGACGCGGTCGTGGAGACGGCCGTCCTCAGCAGTCGCCCCGCCTGGAGTCCGTCGACCGCGGACGATGGGCTCGTCGCCGCGATCGCGGCCGGAGGACGGCGCATCGGCCAGGTCGTCGAGGCCCGGCCCGCGACCGGCGCGGGCGACACGAATCTGCTCGGGAGCCTCGGCATCCCGACGGTCGACGGCTTCGGACCGCGCGGAGGGGGCGCGCACGCCGTCACCGAGCACGTCTCGCTGGCATCGCTGGGCGAGCGGGTCGACCTGCTGGAGGCGCTGCTCGCCGATGTGCCGGCCTGAGAGCCCCCGCCTGCGTCTCGCACTCCGGGCTGGAGTGCTCACCAGGCCGCCGTCGAGCCGGCCGGCGGCAGGGCATGGCCGCGAGGCGTGATGAGGTAGACGGTGCGCCGGCTGTGCGACCACGCGGTGTCGAACGCGTCGCGAGGGTAGGTCCGCAGTCCCGCCTCGCCGCCCGGATTCGCCGGGTCGGCGACCAGCACGTCGCCGTGGGCGTCGAACCCGCGCATCACCAGGAGGTGGCCCGCCGTCGCGTAGTCGGCGCCGGGCAGCTCGCCGTCGCGGAACGAGATCGAGGCGATCAGCGGGATGCCGGACCGCGTGAGCTCGGAGGCCTCCTGCAGCGACGGCAGGCGCGTGACGACGGCATCCAGTCCGAGCTCGCCGGCCAGTGCGGCGTTGAACGCCCAGTTCCCGGTGCCGTCGTACGACGAGTCGTACACGGCGCGCGCGACCCGTGGCACGCGAGGGTCTGCGCCGGCAGGGACGTCGGCGGGTGCCGCCGCCGGGATGTCGACTCCCCAGGTCGCGGCCACCATCGTCAGCGAGGTCGGCGAGCACCAGCCGGGCCCGCCCCCGCCGAGGTCGGCGCGCGGCGGGTACGCGCGCTGCGACAGCGGCGGCACGACGACCGCATGCGCCGCCCGCGGCACGCGCGGGGACTCGGCCGGGACAGGCGGAGCGGGGTCGGCCGGGGCGCTGAAGCTCGCCGCCGCGAGCCGCAGCGGGGGAGTGGATGCCGGCGGCCCGTCGTGCAGCACGAGTCGCAGCTGGACGGCATCCCAGCGGTCCCCGGGGGCGGCGCGCAGGATGTCGGTGTCGATGATCGGGCGGAGCGGGTCGCGGTCGTCGTCGCCGGGAGCGGGGGCGCTGCGTCGGTCGCCCGCCGCTCCCCATCGCGCGAGCTGCTGCCACTCGTGCCATCCGGTGTCGATGCTCCGCGCGCGGATCGAGACGTCGGCTCCGGCGCCGGCATCGAGGTTCCACGATGCGACGACCTCGTCGGGGTGGACGCCCACCGGAAACCCGGGCTCGAGGACGTCCGAGGTCCATCGATGCCCGTCCCATCCCGCAGCGGCGTCGGCGCGCACCAGCCGAGTGTGCCAGGTCGCGGGGGCGAGCTGCTCGGCGGGCGCGGGCGCAGCGGTCACGATTTCTCCTTTTGTGGGATGATCCGCTACGGATCATCTCGCAACAGCGAGAGTCGGTCAAGCGTCGGTGGGATGAGCAATATGACAACTGAAGGCGGATTTGGTCTGCGACTCACGTGCGCAAAGCTCGCAGTGGGCCTTCATACTGCACAACCTGCTCCGCGAGTGACGCCTTCCCGGAAGGGTGGGAGCGCCCCTCAGGTCGTTACGTTCTCATGAAGATCGGGTACAAATACGGTGACCGAAGGTGCCGCATGATGTTGCATTGCTGCATCCCTTGAAGTCCGGATTCCGGACCTCCCCCGATGGAAGGACTCACATGCGATCACGGCACCGCAAACATCTGATCCGCGCGATGTCACTCGTCGCCGCCACCGCGCTCCTCGTCGCTCCGGCGGCTGCGGCGAATGCGGCAGCGCCCACTCGTGTCCACGCAGCGGACCCGTCCGATTCTCCCTCGTCCGGCGACGATGCCAAGACGATGCGGATCGCGACCTCCGGATTCGTCGACACGTTCAACCCGTTCGTCTCGATCTACCTGCTGCCGACGAACCTCATCCGCTACATGTACGAGAACCTCGTCCAGAACAGCGACGTCGACGGTTCTCCGACCAAGGGCCTGGCCGATCACTGGGACGTGACCGACGGCGGCAAGACGTGGACGTTCACCCTGCAGGACGACCTCGAGTGGTCCGACGGCGAGCCGATCACCTCGGGTGACGTGAAGTACACGTTCGACCAGATGATGGAGGTGCCGGAGCTGAGCGTCGCCAACGGCAGCCTCGTCTCCAACTTCGACAGCGTCGAGGCGCCCGACGACAAGACGGTCGTCATCAACCTCAAGGAGGCGCAGGCGCCGAACCCGGCGATCGAGATCCCGATCGTCCCCGAGCACATCTGGTCCGAGATCTCGAACCCGGCGGAGTACGCGAACGACGCTGACGTCGTCGGCTCCGGTCCGTTCCTGCTGGAGAGCTACAAGGCGAACCAGTTCATCACGCTCAAGGCCAACCCGACGTTCTGGGACGGCGCCCCGAAGATCGACAAGATCCAGTACGTCTACTACACGAACTCCGACGCGCAGGTGCAGGCGCTGCGCTCCGGCGACGTCGACTTCGTCTCGGGTCTCACGCCGACGCAGTACGACGCGCTCAAGGACGTCGAGGGCATCACGGTCCACTCGGGCATCGGCCGGCGGTACTCGTCGTTCAGCATCAACAGCGGCCTGAAGACGGTCGACGGGCGTCCGTTCGGCACGGGCAACCCCGCGCTGCAGGACGTCGAGGTGCGTCAGGCGATCCGTCTCGGCACCGACACGCAGACGCTGCTCGACAAGGTCCTCGGCGGCCTCGGCGACCCCGGCACGAGCTTCATCCCCGCCTCGTACCCGCAGTGGACGCTCCCCACCGACGACCCGGTGGTCGAGGAGTTCGCGTACGACCCCGAGAAGGCCATGGCGAAGCTCGACGCCGACGGCTGGGTGGCCGGCGACGACGGCATCCGCGTGAAGGACGGGCAGAAGCTCTCCATCCGGCTGACGGTGGATGCCTCCGACCCGACCGAGCAGGCGATCTCGCAGTACTTCCAGCCGTGGATGAAGGAGATCGGCATCGACGTGCAGATCGTGTCGACCGACTCCGACACCATCAGCGCGGTGGCCGTCTCGGGCGACTACGACATCTACCTGAGCGGCTGGAGCATCGGTCCCGACCCGGACTACCAGCTCGGCATCAACACGTGCGCCGCGCTGCCCACCGAGACCGACGGCACCGGTGCCACCAACCAGGACGGCTGGTGCAACGCCGAGTTCGACGAGATGTACCAGGAGCAGCGAACCGAGCTCGACCCCGCGACGCGTGAGTCGATCGTTCACGACATGCTCGCGCTCAACTACACCGACACGGCACAGATCACGTACTGGTTCGCCAACGGGCTGGAGGCCTACCGCTCCGACCGCTTCACGGACTTCCGCATGATGCCCGCCGACGGCGGCATCATCGCCAACCAGTCCGGGTACTGGGGCTTCAAGGACGTGGCGCCCGTCGCCGCCGAGGACGGCGAGTCCGCGGCATCCGACGGCCCAAATGTCGGCCTGATCGTGACCGGTGTGGTCATCGCGGTCATCGTGATCGGCGCAGTGATCTACATCGTGATCCGGCGGCGCAAGAGCGGTGACGTAGAGTGATCCCTTCGGTGGCCGCGGCGAACTCGCCGCGGCCACCGAAGCGTGGCAGCCCTCTCACACCCACGACCCAGCGAAGAAGCACATGAGCAGCACAGTCCCCCCCACCGAGGCGGTGATCCTCGAGGAGCAGGGCGAAGCCTCCGTCCGCAGCAGCCCGGCGCTGAAGTTCGCGCTCACCAAGATCGGCGGGGCCCTCATCAGCCTCGCGATGGTGATCCTCCTCGGATTCTTCGCCTTCAAGATCCTGCCGGGTGACCCGGTCGCCAAGGCGGCCCGAGAGCATCCCATGTCGCCCGAGCAGATCGCGCAGCTGCGCGCGCAGCTCGGACTCGACAAGCCGCTCTGGCAGCAGTTCGGCGACTACCTCGTCAACGTCTTCACGCTCAACTTCGGTGAGAGCTACGTGTACAAGCAGAGCGTCGCCTCGTTGATCGGCGACTACTTCTGGAACACGATCCTGCTCACCGGCACGTCGGCCGTCATCGCCATCGCGCTCGGCCTGTGGCTCGGGCAGAAGGCCGGGTGGCGTCCGGGATCGCGATTCGACAAGACGACGACCGGCACGTCGCTCGTGCTGTGGTCGGTGCCCACGTTCTGGCTCGCGCTGCTCCTGCTGATGGTCTTCGGCGGGACGCTGCACTGGTTCCCCACCGGCGGCATGGTCTCGCCGGACCCGCCCGACGACACCCTCGGCAAGATCTTCGACGTCATCTCGCACATGGTGCTGCCGGTGATCACCATGGTCGCCGTCGTGTACGCGCAGTATGTGATGGTCATGCGCGCGTCGGTCATGGAGGAGAAGAGCGCCGACTACCTGATCACCGCCCGGGCCAAGGGGCTCAAGGACGACGACCTGCGGACGCGTCACGCGGTGCCCAACGCCCTGCTGCCGACCGTGACCCTGGTCTTCCTGCACATCGGCGGGCTCATCGCGGGCGCGGTGACCGTCGAGACGGTGTTCTCGTGGCCCGGCCTCGGCAAGCTCACCTACCAGGCCATCCAGGGTCCGGACCTGCCGCTGCTGCAGGGAACCTTCGTGGTCTTCTCCGCGATCATCATCTTCACGAACCTCGTCGCGGACTTCGTGTACCGCCGGCTCGACCCGAGAGTGAGGCGCGGATGAGCGGCTCCACCGCCACCATCGCGCGCTCGCCGCGCAGCATGGCCTGGGCGCGCCGCCGGCGCGCATTCGCCACCTTCTGCCGGGAGTTCTCGCGCAACCGCGCCGGCATGGCCGGCCTCGTGTTCCTGGCCGTGATCATCCTGCTCGCGGTGCTGGCGCCGCTGATCGCCCCGGCCTGGATGCTGGACGTGACGAAGCTGCTCGACTCCCCCCGATTCGCCCCGCCGTCGCTCGAGCACCCGCTCGGCACCGACGACCAGGGCCGGGAGCTGTGGGTGCGGATGATCTGGGGCGCACGCGTGTCGCTGCTGGTCGGCTTCGCCGCCACCGCCGTCTCCATGATCATCGGCACCGTCGTCGGCATCGCGGCCGGGCACTTCACCGGATGGACCGGCGGGCTGCTGATGCGGATCATCGACTTCTTCCTCGTGCTGCCCTCGCTGATCCTCGCGATCGTGCTCTCGATCGTGCTCTCTCGCGGTGTCTGGACGATCGTGATCGCGATCGGGCTCACCTCGTGGGCCGGCACTGCCCGCGTCGTGCGCGCGCAGACGCTGTCGGTGGAGTCGCGCGACTACATCGAGCGCTCGCGGGTGCTGGGCGCCGGGCACTGGCACATCATCGGCAAGCACCTGCTTCCGGCGGTGCTCCCGCTGGTGCTCGCGAACACGACGCTGACCGTGGGGTCGGCGATCATCGCCGAGTCGACGCTGTCGTTCCTGGGTCTCGGAGACGCGACCCTCCAGTCGTGGGGGTCGGTCCTCAAGAACTCGATGGACGTCTCCGCCGCCACCGCGGGGTACTGGTGGTACGTCCTTGTCCCGGGCCTGGCCATCGTCCTGGTCGTGCTCGCCTTCACCCTTGTCGGGCGCGCCGTCGAGACGATCGTGAACCCGACGCTGAGGAGCCGTTGAGATGCCGGATCTGACCTTCGACGACGTCTCGATCGTCTATCGCACGAGTGGGCGCAATGACCGCGGCGAGGTCGCCGCCGTCAAGAACGTCTCGCTGAAGCTCCCCGCCGGCGGCACGCTGGGCGTGGCCGGCGAGTCGGGCTCGGGCAAGTCCACGCTCGCCATGAGCGTGCTGCGTCTGCTGCCGCCGAACGCCGCCATCGAGGGCCGCGTGCTGATCGGCGAGACGGCGATCGCCGACCTGCGCTTCGGCGAGCTGCGCGCGCTGCGCTGGGCCGAGGCATCCATCGTCTTCCAGGGGGCGATGCACTCGCTCAACCCGGTCCGCACCGTCGGGCAGCAGATCCTCGAAGCGCTGGAGCTGCACGTCGCGGACGGCTGGAAGACCGACAAGGCCCGCAAGGCGCGCATCGTCGAACTGCTCAGCGATGTCGACCTGCCGCCGGCCAAGGCCGATGCGTACCCGCACGAGCTGTCCGGCGGACAGAAGCAGCGCGTCATGATCGCGATGGCGCTCGCCTGCGAGCCCGACATCATCATCGCGGACGAGCCCACCACGGCGCTGGACGTGATCGTGCAGAAGCAGATCCTCGACATGATCAGCGTGCTCGTGGCCGAGCGCGGGATCTCGATGATGATGATCAGCCACGACCTGTCGGTGCTCGCCACGGCGTGCGAGCGCATCGCCGTCATGCGCGACGGCGGGCTCGTCGAGGTCGGCGACGCCTACGAGGTGTGCACGAATCCGCAGCACCCGTACACGCGTCAGCTTGCGGAGGCGTTCCCCACGATCGGGGACCCGGCGTCGCGACTGAACCCGGTCACCCGCCGAGGCGACGCGCCAGGCGGAAGAACTCGCGAGCTCTCGGAGGAGGTGCTGCTGGAGACGCGGGGCGTCACCGTGACGTACCACGGGCGTGGGAAGCCCCTCGCCGCCGTGAAGAACGTCGACCTGACGCTGCGGCGCGGCGAGATCCTCGCCCTCGTCGGGCAGTCCGGATCGGGCAAGACCACGCTCGCTCGCACCATCGTCGGCCTTCAGCATCCGGACGAAGGGTCGACCATCCGCTTCCGCGGCAAGGAGATCCCGCGCAAGGGGCGCGCGCTGCGCGAGTTCCGCAGCGAGGTGCAGATGGTGCTGCAGGACCCGTCCGCGGCGCTGAACCCGAAGCTCAGCATCTACGAGTCGGTCGCCGAGGGTCTGCGCGTGCAGCGCTACCCGGGGGACGAGCAGGAGCGCGTGGCGCAGGCGCTGGCGGATGCCGAGCTCACGCCCCCGGAGCGCTTCTTCACCGCGATCCCGCAGGAGCTCTCCGGCGGTCAGCGCCAGCGTGCGGTGATCGCCGGTGCGCTCGCCGTCGGGCCGCAGCTGCTCGTCGCGGACGAACCCGTCGCGTCCCTGGACGCTTCGGTGCGTGGCGAGATCCTCTCCCTGATCCTGTCGCTGCGCGACCGCCTCGACCTGAGCGCCCTCGTGATCACGCACGATCTGGGGCTGGCCTGGAACATCGCCGACACCGTCGCGGTGATGTACGAGGGCGCGCTCGTGGAGTACGGGACCACCGAGCAGGTGCTGCTCGACCCCCAGCATCAGTACACGCGGCGGCTGCTGGCAGCGGCGCCGACGATCGAACGGCGGCTGGCATGACCGCGCCTCTCGTGGCGGCCGACCGGTTCGCCTATCTCGACACCGCGCCGCTGCAGCCGGGTGACCGGGTCCGCTTCGTCTCGCCCTCGGGACCGGGCAGCGCCGAGAGTCTCGAGCGCGCGGTGTCGTACTACCGCGACTGGGGCCTCGACGTGGTGGTCGGCGATCATGTGCTCGATCCGCACCCGCGGGCGAAGTACCTCGCCGGCGGCGACGACGCCCGTCGTCAGGACCTCGTCGACGCGTGGCTCGACCCCGACACCGCGGCCGTCGTGTGCGTGCGCGGCGGCTACGGCGCGATGCGCCTCCTCGACGGCATCGACTGGGAGGCGATGCGGGCGGCGGCCCTCCGCCGGGACGGGCGCCCGAAGCTGCTGACCGGCTCGTCGGACGTCACCGCGCTGCACGAGGCGTTCCGGGTGCACCTGGACGTGCCGACGCTGTTCTGCCCGATGCCCGGCAATGACGTGTTCCGCGATTCCGAGTTCATCCGCGCCGACGTCCGGCGCTGGCTCTTCGAGCCGTGGCGCGGACGCGACATCGTGGGCCCCCGGACCGAGGTGGTCGTGCCCGGCACCGCCGAGGGACGCTTCACCGGCGGCAACCTCAGCCTCCTTGCCGGTGCTCTGGGCGCCGTGGAAGCCGCGGTGCTGCCGAGCGGCATCCTGTTCCTCGAAGACATCGACGAAGAGACCTACCGGCTGGACGGGTTCCTCCTGGCGCTCTGGCGAGCCGGCCGCATCGGCGCCGCGTCGGGCATCGTGCTCGGCTCGTGGCACAACTGCGGCGGCCCCGACGGACCGGAAGGCCCCGACGCGTCCGCCTCACTCGGCCGGGTGGCCGCGCTGCTGCGGGAGTATCTCTGCGACCTCGGCGTCCCGGTGGTGGGGGAGCAGGGGTTCGGTCACGATCCCGACGCGCTCAGCATCCCGCTGAACGTCGACGGCGCACTGGTCGCCCCGGCCGGCGGACCCGCCCGACTCACGGTAGGGGCGGCCCTGTGAGCGCCCTGAGCCTGCCCGCGCTGGACCCGCGGGTGCGGTGGTCGGTCAGGATCGTGGATGCCGCCGACGCGGCCGTCCTCGCCGAACATGCGCCGCAGCAGCAGTGCGAGACGGCGAGCATCGGCAAGGTGTTCCTGCTCATCGAGGTGGCGCGGCGGCTGGAGTCCGGCGAGCTGGACCCCGACCAGCGCATCGAGATCCCCGACGAGCACCGCGTCGCTGATTCCGGGCTGCTGTATCGCATGCGCGATCAGCGGCTGACGGTCGACGACGCCGCCCTGCTCGTCGGCGCGGTCAGTGACAACCTCGCCACCAACGCGCTGCTGGCGCTCTGCGGCCTCGACGCGGTGCGGGCGGTGGCTCCCGGTCTCGGTTTCGCCGACACGTCGCTGCACGACTACATCCGCAACGAACGCACGCCCGATCTGCCGTGGACGCCGTCATACGGCACCGCGGCAGAGCTGGCCGAGCTCATGCGCAGACTCGGCGCCGGAGAGGTCGAGACGCCGGCGGTCAGCGGGCGCGTGCTCGACTGGCTGGCCGCCGACACCGACACGTCGATGGTCGCCGACGCGCTGCTGCTCGACCCGCTCGCGCACGTCGACCCGGAGTACCAGGGCATGGTCCTGCGGCACAAGACGGGCAGCACGTCGTTCGCCCGCATCGACATCGGCCATCTGTCGGGGCCGCGGGCGTCGGTCGCGTACGCTGTGGCGGCGAACTGGAAGGACTCCGACGACGACCTGCGTGCGCCGGTGCTCGACGCGATGCACGCCATCGGCGAGGAGCTGCGCGCTCACGTCACCGGCCGCCGCCGTGACGACGAGAAGCTCGGCTGAGCGGAGGAAGCATGGTCGTCGGAATCGAGGAGCTCGAGCAGCAGATCCCGGGACTGCGGTTCTCCGCGCTGGCGGTCGACGTCGACTCGGGCGAGACGGTGTTCCGCCATCGCCCCGAGGTGGAGCTCGACACCGCGAGCGTCGGAAAGGTGTTCCTGCTGCACCGTCTGCTGACCGAGGTGGACGCGGGCGAGCGCTCGCTGGAGGAGCGGGTCACCCGCCGCCCGGTCGAGTGGATGGACAATTCGGGGCTCTGGTACCTGCTTCAGGCCGACACCCTGTCGCTGTATGACGTGGCGGCGCTGATCGGCGCCGTGAGCGACAACGCCGCCACGAACACGCTCAGCCGGGTCATCGGCCTGCCCGTCGTGCAGCGGCACACCCGCGCCCTCGGCTACGAGAGATCCGGCCTCGACGACGTCGTCCGCTGGCCGCTGCCGCCGGGTGCGCCGCGGACGCTCTCGCACGCGACCGCGGAGGAGCTCGTGCGGTTCGTCACGCGCACCGCGACGGCGGCTGACCTCACTCCTGCGTCCGCCGACACGCTGCAGCGGTGGCTCGGCGCCGGCATGGATCTGTCGATGGTCGCCGCGGCGTTCGGGCTCGACCCGCTCGCGCACTACTACTTCGATCGCGATGTGTGGCTGTGGAACAAGACGGGCACGATCTCGACCGTGCGCGCCGACACGGGACTCGTGATGTCGCCGGACCGGCGACTGGCGTATGCGGTGCTGGCGAACTGGCCTCGCGGCGTGGATGTGCGCGATCGTGTCCTCGCGGTGATGCGTGCGGCCGGCGACGAGCTGCGCGCCCGGCTGACGAACTGATCGTCGGGCCCGGCCGGCGCCTCAGCCGTTCGCGGCGACCATCCGCTGGAGCCGCTCGTACTCCTGGTCCATCCCGGGGTTCGCGAGGCGCGGGTCCGCGGGAGCGCGCCCGGCGACCACGTCGTTGAGGTAGCGGCGGTCGGCGTCGAGCCGAGCGAGCGCGTCGCCCCCCGGGGTGCCGTGGCCGGGGATCACGACGGCGGCCTGTGCCGCGTACGGGGCGAGCCGGTCGAGCGCGGCGACGTACGAGTCGAGGTCGTCGGGTGCGAACGGCAGCGGCAGCTCGAGGTCGCTCAGCATGTCGCCGGCGACCAGCACGCGCTGCTCGGGAAGCCACACGGCGGTGTGCCCGGGAGCGTGGCCGTCGTGCACCACGAGTTCAGGGGCGAAGCCGCGGGGTACCGATTCGGACGGGATGGCGGCATCCACTCCGTCGACGCGTCCCATGAGGTCGGCGAGCGGGTGCGGGAACCCGGCGCCGAGGCTGTGGAGCAGCTCCGCGCGCTCGTCGCGGGCGAGCGCCGCGGTCGCCTGAGACGCCCAGCGCGGCGCCCTGCCGAACCTCTCGTGCCACAGCAGGTGGTCGTGGTGCGCGTGCGTCGCGAAGCCGCCGACCACGGTGAGCCCGCGGGCGTCGAGCGTGTCTGCGAGGCCGTCGAGCTCGGTCGGCAGCCAGCACGGGTCGATGAGCAGCGCCTCGTCGTCGCCGATGAGCACGGTGGACGTCGTCGACATGATGGCGCTCGTCGCGACGAACACGCCGTCGGCGACCTCCGTCAGTTCTCGCATCCGTCCATCCTCTCCGGTGCCGCGGGTACCCGCATCCCAGGACTCGGCCCGCGACGAGCCCGCGTTCGCCCACGACGAGCACGAGCCGGGGAGGTTCTCGCAGTACCTGTCTTCGGAGGGACTCCCGCGGCGCACCCGGACGATGTGGAATGGGGATGCCGCGGGCGAGCGTCGCGGGCGGCACGAGGAGGATCCATGCACACCAGGAAGCTCGGTCAGGGACTCGAGGTCTCGGCCATCGGCATCGGCGCGATGGGCATGTCGATGAGCTACGGTCCCAACCCGGGTGATCGCGACGACATGATCGGCGTGCTGCGGTACGCCGTCGAGCAGGGCGTGACCTTCATCGACACGGCCGAGGTCTACGGCCCGTACGACAACGAGGTGCTCGTGGGCGAGGCGATCGCCCCGATCCGCGACCAGGTCGTCGTCGCGACGAAGTTCGGCTGGAACATCGTCGACGGCCGTATGCAGGGGACGGACTCGCGGCCCGAGCAGATCCGCCGCGTGGCGGACGCCTCGCTGCAGCGTCTCGGCGTCGAGACGATCGACCTGTTCTACCAGCACCGCGTCGACCCCGACGTGCCGATCGAAGAGGTCGCGGGCGCCGTCGCCGAGCTGGTCAGGGAGGGCAAAGTCGCGCACTTCGGGCTGTCGGAGGCCGGTGCGCAGACCATCCGCCGCGCCCACGCGGTGTACCCCGTCACAGCGGTGCAGAGCGAGTACTCGCTGTGGACCCGCGACCCCGAGACCGACGTGCTGCCGACGCTTGCCGAGCTCGGCATCGGCTTCGTGCCGTTCAGCCCGCTCGGCAAGGGGTTCCTCACCGGGACCGTCTCGGCCGACGCCACGTTCGGCGCCGGCGAGATCCGCGGTCGAGTGCCCCGATTCCAGCCCGACAACCTGCGCGCCAACCAGGCGATCGTCGACGGTGTCCGCGGGATCGCCGCCGCCCGCGAGGCCACGCCCGCACAGGTGGCGCTCGCGTGGCTGCTGTCGCGGCATCCCTTCATCGTCCCGATCCCAGGGACCCGCCGCCGCGAACGCGTCGACGAGAATGCAGGCTCGACCGCCGTCGCACTGTCGGCCGATGACATCGCGACGCTCGACGCTCTGGCGGCGACCGTCGCGGGCAATCGCTACGACGACGCCGGCATGGCGATGGTTGGCCTCTGATGGCCGCGTGGGACGAGGGTGACCTGCGCCGCGTCGGCGGTGCCACCGAGCTGCGCGTGTCGTCGCGCCGGCCCGACGGCTCGCTGCGTCCGTACGTGACGATCTGGCACGTCGTGGTCGATGAGGCCCTCTACCTGCGCTCGGCGCACGGGCCCGAGAACGGCTGGTTCCGACGGGCGGTGCGCTCGGGGGCCGGGCGCATCTCGTCCGGCGGCGTCGAGCAGGACGTGACCTTCCGCCTCGCCGACCCCGCGCTCGGCCCCGGGGTCAGCGCGGCGCTCCACGCGAAGTACGACCGGTTCGGCCCGGGTCCGGTCGGCGCCATCACCGGAGTGGATGCCGCCACCACGACCCTCCTGGTCATGCCGGAGTGATCGACCCCGTCGCCGTCGTGTCGGCGGCGGCGAACTCGGCCGCCTGCGTCGCCGCCCACGATGCCAGCAGCTTGAGGGCATCGGACGACGGCGAGCCGGCCGGGGCCGTGTACACGTTGAGCACGAGTCCCGGCTCGCTCGGCAGGTCCATCGACTCGTAGTGGAGCTCGAGGTCGCCGACGACCGGGTGGTGCAGGCGCTTGACGCCGCTGCGGTGGAACTTGACGTCCTGCGACGCCCACCGCTCGCGGAACAGCTCGCTCTGCGTCGACAGCTCGCCGATGAGACGGATCAGCTCCGGGTCGTGCGGGTTGCGGCCGGCCTCCAGGCGCAGCATCGCGGCGGAGTCGTGCGTGATGCGCTCCCAGTCGCGCCAGAATTCGCGTGCCGCAGGGTTGAGGTAGGCGAAGCGCGTCGTGTTGACGGGCCGCCGCGGGTCGTCGAACACGGGGGAGTAGAGGGCACGCGCCAGTAGATTCGTGGCCAGGATGTCGTGGCGTCCGTTGCGCACCCAGGCGGGCGCCTCGGTGATCGCGTCGAGCACCTGCCGCACTGCCGGGCGCACCGTCGAGGGCACCCGGCGCTCGCCGCGGCGAGTGGGGCCGGCCGCGCGCGCCAGGTCGAACAGGTACTCGCGTTCGGCCTCGTCGAGCTGCAGCGTGCGGGCGACGGCATCGAGCACCGACTCCGACGCGCCCGCGAGGTTCCCGCGCTCGAGTCGCACGTAGTAGTCCACCGACACGCCGGCGAGCATCGCCACCTCTTCGCGGCGCAGGCCCGTCACGCGGCGGTTGCCGCCGTACGCGGGGAGCCCCGCCTCCTCGGGAGTGATGCGTGCTCGCCGCGAGCTCAGGAACTCCTTCGCCTCGGCACGGATGTCGGTCATGCCTCCACGCTACGTCCACCCCGCGCGCCGTGACAGGCACTGCGAGTGCCCGTCGGAAGGCACGTCACCCGGGCGTGCTACGGTGACCCCGATAGCGCCTAGGGTTCCGGAGCCACGGCTCGACTGGTCCGAGCGGCGCCACGACCGGCCGCCCTGACGGCGGGTCGTCATCTGACAGGACAAAAGCCCGGAGGACCCGGTTCGTCGCGCCCGCGACGCACGGAAGGGTCCCGCGTGTCCGGTCTCGCCGTCCTCCTCGTCCTCGCCGCGGCGGTCGCCCACGCGTCGTGGAACGTCATCGCGCACGGCGCCAGCCGATCCGGCCTGCCCTTCCTGTGGGCCGGATCGCTCGTGAGCACCGTGCTGTGGCTGCCGGTCGTGCCGCTCACCGGAGGGCTGGGGTCGTTCGGCGGCGGCACCGCCGATCTGCAGGGGTTCGCGCTCGGCGTCGCGGTCTCGGCGGTGCTGCACGTGGTCTACATGCTCGTGCTGCAACGGGGCTACGCGGTCGGCAACCTGTCGACCGTGTATGCGACGGCGCGGGGGAGCGGCCCGCTGCTGACCGTGATCGTCGCGGTCGCCGTGATCGGCGAGCGCCCGTCGCCGATCGCCCTCGTCGGGGTCGCCGCGATCCTCGCCGGCGTCATCGGCATCGGCTTCGTGGACCGTGCCGGCGAGCGGCCGGCGGACGGTCGCCGCGTCGATCCGGCGATCGTGTTCGGCCTCCTCACCGGCGCCGCGATCGCCGCCTACACGCTGTGGGACGCCCAGGCGCTGCGCACGTGGCAGCTCTCGCCGGTCGCGTTCATGGTCGGCTGCACCGCGCTGGAGCTCCCGGTGTTCACGGCGCTGCTCGGGCGGCGACTGCCCGAGGGGGTGCGGCTGCTGCGCCGGGACTGGCGACGGCTGGTCGTCTTCGGTGTGCTCTCGCCGCTGTCGTACATCCTCGTGCTCACCGCCGTCACCATCGCACCGGTGTCGATCGTGGCGCCGATGCGGGAGGTGAGCGTCGTGCTGGTGAGCCTGTTCGGCGCGTTCGTGCTGCGCGAGGGGCGACCGGGGGCGCGGGTCGCGGCATCCGTCGTCGTCGTCGCGGGCATCGCGCTGCTCGCGATGTGAGCCGGGTCAGGCGCTGCCGAGCGGGCGCACGTACGCGTCGCCCTGACGCGACCGCCCCGAGGCCGACACCGTGAACCGCACGATGTCGCTGAGGTAGCGGTCGTCGGACGCCTCGAACGTGCGGCCGCCGGCATCCCTCGTCACGCGCCGCAGGCGCAGCACCGGGGCGCCCAGCGGCACCCCGAGCAGCAGGCTGTCGGTGTCGTCGGCGCCGATGGCGTCGATCTCGTGGTCGACGTCGGCGGAGGCGGTGCCGTGCTCTTCGAGGTACTCGGTGATCGACACGGTGTCGAGATCGACGCCGAACAGCACGCGCCCGACGGGCTCGATGTAGGTGAGGCGCTCGAGCATGGTGGCGCGGCCGTCGAGCAGACGCAGTCGCAGCACATCGACGACGAGGTCGCCCTCGTCGATGCCGAGCAGCTCGGCCTTCTCGGCGTCGGCGCGGCGCAGGCTCACCTCCTGCGTGCGCGCACCCGGCGCGGCGCCGATCTCCCGCGCCCAGCGCGTGAACGGGATCGACACGTCGACGGCCTGGTGCGCCTTGCGCGCGGTCACCCGCGCCGGTCGCCCGCGCGTGGTCTCGAGGAGCCCCTCGTTGCGCAGTGCGGCCAGCGCGTTGCGCACCGGGCCACGGGACGTGTTCCAGCGCTCGGCCAGCTCGGCCTCGGTGGGTACGTCGTCACCGGGTGCGAGACGTCCGCCCACGATCTGGGCACGCAGGTCGTCGGCGATGAGCTTGTACACCGTATCTGCCACGTAGGAATACTACTCGGGATGCCGGATGCGCGACGTTCGCGGCGCAAACTGTTCGCCCCCGCGTGACTTGGGTGAACAACCCTTGAACAATCACCACGTAGGTACATTTCTCGGTGCAACCGGTGCGAGAGTTCTGGAGGTTCTTCCTCCCTCCCTCACCCGAAAGGTCGTCATGAACCTCCGTGCCACCCGCGCGTCGATCGCCCTCGCCGGCGCCGCGCTCCTCGCCCTCGGTCTGTCCGCGTGCTCCGGCGACGCCGGCGCCGCCGAGGACGCCGCCACGACGTCCGGCTACGCCGTCGACTCCGACACCCTCGTGTTCGGCGTCGTCCCCGACTCGGCCGACACCGAGACCAACTACCAGCCGCTCATGGACTACATCGCCCAGGAGACCGGCAAGACAGTGGAGTACCACGAGTCGACCGACTACGCCGCCCTCATCGAGGCGGCCATCGCGGGCAAGATCGACGTCGCCTCGTTCTCGGGCTTCACGTACGTGACCGCGACGAACAACGGCGCGCAGCTCACCCCGATCTCGTCCATCGTCACCGCGGAGGGCCAGGAGCCGGGCTACTACTCGCAGGCGATCGTCCCGACCGGCAGCAGCATCGCCTCTCTCGCCGACTTCCAGGGCAAGAAGGTCTGCTTCGTCGACCCGTCGTCGACCTCGGGCTACCTCTTCCCGTCGTACAACCTGCTCGAAGAGGGCATCGACCCCGAGAAGGACGTCACCCCGGTCTTCGCCGGCAAGCACGACGTGAGCGTCCAGAAGGTCGGCGAGGGCGTCGAGTGCGAGGCGGGCTTCGCCGAGGACAGCGAGGTCGCCAAGTCCGACAAGGTGAAGGTCATCGAGGAGACGATGGTGCCCGGTGCGCCGCTCGTGTACTCGAACACGCTGCCCGACGACGTGAAGAAGCAGCTCGTCTCGATCCTCGGCGAGGTCACGATCGACGACATCATCGCGAGCGGCGTCGACAGCGCCGACAGCGAAGGCTTCCGCAGCGTCTTCTACGCCACCAAGCCGGTCGACGACGCGTACTACGACGTCATCCGCGACATCTGCAAGGCGACGAACGCGACCCAGTGCCAGGGCTGACGCCCGCACTCTGACGGCACCCGCACGAGGACCCGAGCAGCCATGAACACCACCGCACCCGAGACGGTCGTCCGCCTGGACGGTGTCACCAAGCGCTTCGGCGCCACCACCGCCCTCGACGACGTCACGCTCACCGTGGACCGCGGAGAGATCGTCGTGCTGCTCGGGCTCTCGGGCTCGGGCAAGTCCACCCTGCTGCGGCACCTCGACGGGCTGGAGGTTCCCACCTCCGGCTCCGTCGAGGTGCTCGGCGAGGACGTGCCCGCGCTCGCGGGCCGGCGCCTGCGCGGCCTGCGCAGCCGCGTCGGCTTCATCTTCCAGCAGTTCGAGCTCGTGCCGTCGCTGACCGTGCTCGAGAACGTGCTCACCGGATCGCTCGCGGGCGTGCGCGGACCGCGGCTCGGCCTGTGGTCGTACGCGAAGGCCCGTCGGCTCGCCGCCCTCGGGCACCTCGACCGAGTGGGGCTCCTCGACCGCGCGTACCAGCGCTCCGACACGCTGTCGGGCGGGCAGCAGCAGCGCGTGGCGATCGCCCGCGCCCTGATGCAGAACCCGAGCGTGCTGCTGGCCGACGAGCCCGTCGCCTCGCTCGACCCGGAGTCGAGCGACCAGGTCATGGCGCTCATCCGCGAGATCGCCGCCGACGAGGGGCTCACGGTGATCTGCAGCCTGCACCAGGTCGACCTCGCGATCTCGTGGGCGGACCGCATCGTCGGACTCCGCCACGGCGGGGTCGTCCTCGACCTGCCCACGCAGGACCTCACGAAGACCCAGGTCATGGAGATCTACGGCCGGGTCGCGACGACGACCGCCGAGCTGCGCGCCGTGCAGGACGAGCTCCTCGTGACGGGCGCGGAGCCGGTGCGATGACGACCACCGTCGACCGTCCCCGCGTGACACCGGCGCTCGCGTCCCTCGCCGAGCGCGCGCCGAAGCGCCCGGTCTCGCCCGAGCGCATCGCCGCCGGCCTCACCCTCGTCGCCCTCGTGGCCGTGTCGATCGCCGCGCTCGGCGAGGTCGACATCTCGCTCCCCGACATGATCGCCAGCTGGGGCAACGCGGAGCGCTTCTTCGCGCGCGTCGGCGCGCTCAGCTTCCCCGAGCCGGCCGAGCTCGCGTGGCTCATCGCCCTCACGCTCGGACTCGTGCTGACGGGTACCCTGCTCGCGGCGGCCCTGTCGGTGCCGATCGCGTACCTCGCAGCCTCGAACACGACCCCCGGCAACGGCTGGCGGGCGGCGGCCCGGTTCGCGGGCGTCCTCGCACGATCGCTGCCCGACGTCGTGCTCGCCATGGTGTTCGTGCTGATGTTCTCGCTCGGCGCGCTGCCCGGCATCCTGGCCATCGGCATCCACTCGATCGGCATGATCTCGAAGATGTTCGCCGACGCGATCGAACAGATCGACGAGGGGCCGCGCCTCGCGATCCGCGCGGCCGGCGGCTCTCGCGCGCAGGAGTTCTTCAGTGGCATCCTGCCGCAGGTGCTGCCGTCGTGGGTGGCGACCGTGCTGCACCGCAACGACATCAACCTGCGCGGCTCGGTGGTGCTCGGCTACGTCGGCGTCGCGGGCCTCGGCCTGGAGATGTCGTACGCCTTCAAGTCGCTGAACTACGGGCTCGGCCTCGGCATCGCGCTCGTCATCTTCGTGCTGTGCGTGGTGATGGAGATCGTCTCCAGCGTCGTCCGTGCCTGGATGCTCGGACGCACCGGCGACCGGCGGACCAGGCTCCTGCGCACCACCTGGGCCGACCACCTGGTCGGCCGTCGCGTGATGCGTCGGGACCGGGTGGGTGCCGCCGCCCCGAGCTCCGCCTCGACCGCCGCATCGTGGGCGCAGAGCCCGCAGACGGCGTTGCGCCGCCCGTGGACCGCCGAGCGCGTGCGCAACGTCGTGGCCGGCTGGGTCGCCGTCGCGATCGTGGTCGCCGGGGTCTGGGTGTGCCAGATCAACTGGGGCGACTTCCTGACCTTCTGGGCGAAGATCCCTGCCGTCGCCGTGCAGTTCTGGCCGCCGACCTTCGGCGTGTACGGCCCCGAGGTGATGTTCGAGGCGCTCCGCGAGACCGTCGCGATCGCGCTCGCCGCGACGCTCCTCGCCCTCGTGCCGTCGCTGCTGCTCGGCTCGTTCGCCGCACGCAACGTGGCGGCCGGCGCGGGCGTGCGCGGCACCGCGAGGTTCGCGCTCGTCGGCATCCGCGGCATCCCCGAGATCATCCTCGCGATCGTGCTCATCGTGATCACCGGGCTCGGCATGCAGGCGGGCACGATCGCCCTGGCCGTCGGCGGTGTGGGCCTCCTCGGCAAGCTCATCGCGGACTCGTTCGAAGAGGTCGACCGCGGCCCCGAGCGCGCCCTCTTCGCGACCGGGGCCACGCGCCTGCAGGTGTACGCCGGTGCCACGGTGCCGCAGGGATCGCGTGCGCTCATCGGCCACTCGTTCTACCTGCTCGACACCAACATCCGCGCGGCCACGATCCTCGGCATCGTCGGCGGCGGCGGGGTCGGCTACTACCTGCTCAACGCCAGCCAGGGGGCGAACTACGGCATGGTGACGGCGATCGTGCTGATGATCCTCGTCACGGTGCTGATCGTCGAAGGCATCGCCATGTGGATGCGGAGGGTGTTCCGATGAACCGCTCGTTCGACGTCGCCGTCGTCGGCGCCGGCATCGTGGGCCTCGGCGCCGCGTACGCCGCCGCCCGCCGTGGACAGCGCGTGGTCGTGATCGACCGGGCGTCCGAGACGCTCGGCGCCACCGTGCGCAACTTCGGCCACCTCTGCATCGGCGCACAGACCGGACTGGCCCGCGAGTACGCCGACGCGTCGCGTCCGCTGTGGCTGCAGCTGGCGCACGACGCCGGGTTCTGGCTGCGCGAGTCCGGCACCCTGGTCGTCGCCCGTCACGACGACGAGCTGGCGCTGCTCGCAGCGGCGGCCACGGACGGCGGCATCGACCTGCTCACCGCGGACGCGCTCGAGGCGCGCGTCGCGGTGCGTCCGGGCGTGGCGGCCGGCGGCGCGTGGATCGCCCCCGACCTGCAGACCGACCCGCGATCCGCTGCGGCGGCGATCCGGGCTCACCTGGAGTCGCTGGGCGTCGAGTTCCGCACCCGCACCTCGGTGGGCGCCGTCCGCACCGGCCGCGTCGAGAC
>NZ_JBHXJQ010000023.1:0-44106 GCF_042722305.1 Microbacterium sp. NPDC058389 | reverse complement strand
CTACAGGCTCTGCGCGGGGTCGCTGAGCCTGTCGAAGCGCGGCGTCAGACGCCGACGTGCTTCTGGTACCGGATGATCGCCGCGAACTCGTCCACGACGAGGCTCGCACCGCCCACCAGGGCGCCGTCGACATCGGGTTCGCGCATGAAGCTGGCGATGTTCGCCGACTTCACCGAGCCGCCGTACAGCACGCGCGTGCGAGCGGCCGCGTCAGCGCCGAGCTTCGCGGCGATGACCTCGCGGAGCGCGGCACACACTTCCTGTGCCTGCTCGGGCGACGCCACCTGGCCGGTGCCGATCGCCCAGACCGGTTCGTACGCGACGACGATCTCGGCGTCAGCGGACAGGCCCTGGAGGGCGACCTCGAGCTGCTCGACAGAGACCGCGGTCGGTCCGGACGCCTCGCGCTGCTCGAGCGTCTCGCCGACGCAGATCACGGGGACGAGCCCGTGCTTGATCGCCGCCTTGACCTTCGACGCCACGATCTCGTCGGTCTCGGCGTGGTACTGCCGACGCTCGGAGTGACCGATGATCACGTACCGCGCATCGAGCTTCGCCAGGAACGCGCCCGACACCTCGCCCGTGTAGGCGCCCGCGTCGTGCGCCGACACGTCCTGCGCGCCGAGGGCGAACGGGATCTTGTCGGCGTCGAGGAGCGTCTGCACGGTGCGCAGGTCGGTGAACGGCGGGAAGACCGCCACCTCGACCGAGCCGTCCTCGTGCTTGGCGTCCTTGAGCGTCCAGTGCAGCTTCTGCACGAACGCGACCGCCTGCAGGTGGTCGAGGTTCATCTTCCAGTTGCCCGCGATGAGCGGGGTGCGGCTGTTCACTGCCATCCGAGGACCTCCAGTCCGGGGAGCTTCTTGCCCTCGAGGAACTCGAGGCTCGCGCCGCCACCCGTCGAGATGTGACCGAACTGATCGTCGGCGAATCCGAGCTGACGCACCGCCGCGGCGGAATCGCCGCCGCCGACGACCGACAGGCCCTCGACCGCGGTGAGCGCCCTGGCGACCGCCTTGGTGCCGGCGGCGAACGCGGGCATCTCGAACACGCCCATCGGGCCGTTCCAGAACACGGTCGTCGAGGAGCGGATCGCCGCGGCGAACAGCTCCGCCGTCTGCGGTCCGATGTCCAGGCCCAGCCCGTCCGCACCGAACGGCGTGTCCTCCAGCGCATCCGCCGGGGCGACGACATGGTCGGCGTCCGCGGCGAACGCCGAGGCCATGACTGCGTCGACAGGGAGGATCAGCTCGACGCCGCGCTCCGCGGCATCCGCGATGTAGCCCTTAACGGTGTCGATCTGGTCGACCTCGAGGAGGCTCTTGCCGACCTTGTGGCCCTGCGCCGCGAGAAACGTGAACAGCATGCCGCCGCCCACGAGGATCTTGTCGGCGCGCGGCAGCAGGTGCGCGATGACACCGAGCTTGTCGCTGACCTTCGAACCGCCGAGGACGACCGCGTAGGGGCGCTCGGGGTTCTCGGTGAGGCGGTCGAGGACGTCGACCTCCTTCTCGATCAGGTAGCCCGCGGCCGACGGCAGGATCTCGGCGAGGTCGTAGACCGACGCCTGCTTGCGGTGCACGACGCCGAAGCCGTCCGAGACGAGCACGTCGCCCAGGGCGGCGAGCTCCTCTGCGAACGCGCGACGCGTCGCGTCGTCCTTGGAGGTCTCGCCCGCGTTGAAGCGGAGGTTCTCGATGACCGTGACGTCGCCGTCTTCGAGGGCGGCGACGGCCTCCCGGGCCGACTCCCCCACGGTGTCGCGGGCGAACGCCACCGGCTTGCCGAGCAGCTCCGACAGCCGCTGCGCGACCGGCTCGAGGCTGTACTTCGCGTCGGGCGCGCCATCGGGACGCCCGAGGTGCGAGCAGACGATGACGCGGGCGCCCTGGTTGATCAGAGCGTTGAGCGTGGGGAGCGTGGCCCGCACACGGCCATCGTCCGTGATGACCGCGTCCTGGAGAGGAACGTTGAGGTCAGCACGGACGATGACGCGCTTGCCGGCCAGCGGACCCAGAGTGCTGAGGGTGCGCAGAGCCATGGCGAGGGGTTACAGGCGCTCGGCGACGTACTCGGTCAGGTCGACGAGGCGGTTCGAGTAGCCCCACTCGTTGTCGTACCAGCTCGAGACCTTGACGAGGTTGCCGCTGACGTTGGTCAGGCCGGCGTCGAAGATCGACGAGTGCGGGTCGAGCTGGATGTCGCTCGAGACGATCGCGTCCTCGTTGTACTTGAGGTAGCCCGCGAGGCGCCCGTCGGCCGCAGCAGCCGCGTACGCGGCGTTGACGGCCTCCTTGGTGAGGCCCTCGGTGTTCGTGACGATCGTGAGATCGACGATCGAGCCCGTGGGGACCGGGACGCGGTACGACGAGCCGCTCAGCTTGCCGTTGAGCTCGGGCAGGACCAGGCCGATCGCCTTGGCGGCACCGGTCGAGGCCGGGACGATGTTGATCGCCGCGGCGCGGGCGCGGTGCAGGTCGCTGTGCGGGCCGTCCTGCAGGTTCTGGTCGGCCGTGTAGGCGTGCGCGGTCATCATGAAGCCGCGCTCGATGCCGAACGCGTCGTTGAAGACCTTGGCCAGCGGCGCGAGGCAGTTCGTGGTGCACGACGCGTTCGAGATGATGTTCATCGTCGCCGCGTCGTAGGTGTCCTCGTTCACGCCCATGACGAACGTGCCGTCGACATCGGTGCCGGGGGCAGAGATGATGACCTTCTTGGCACCGCCGTCGAGGTGCTTCTTGGCGTCGACCGCCTTGGTGAAGCGGCCCGTCGACTCGATGACGACGTCGACCCCGAGCTCGCCCCACGGCAGGTTCGCCGGGTCGCGCTCTTCGAAGACCTTGATGGCCTTGCCGTTGACGGTGATCGAGTCCTCGTCGTACGAGACCTCGGCGTCGAGGCGCCCGCCGACCGAGTCGTACTTGAGCAGGTGCGCAAGCGTCTTGTTGTCGGTGAGGTCGTTCACCGCCACGATTTCGAGGTCCGCACCCTGCGCGAGAGCCGCGCGGAGGAAGTTGCGTCCGATCCGGCCGAAGCCGTTGATGCCGATCTTGACAGTCACGGAGTTTCTCCTGAGATGTGTCGTGCGCGAATGCGCGGTTGTTGCGATGCAGACAGAGACAACGGCGTCCCAGCGGGGCGACCTGCTGGGACGCCGCGCTTGCTATGACAGTACCAGCAGGCCCGAGGTCTTCTCACGGGCCGCGTCGAGACGCTGGGCGACGTTCTGCCAGTTGGCGATGTTCCAGACGGCCTTGACGTAGTCGGCCTTGACGTTCAGGTAGTCGAGGTAGAAGGCGTGCTCCCACATGTCGAGCTGGAAGAGCGGGATCGTGCCCTGCGCGGTGTTGCCCTGCTGGTCGAACAGCTGCTGGATGATGAGCTGCTCTCCGATCGGGTCCCAGCTGAGCACGGCCCAGCCCGAGCCCTGGATCCCGTTCGCGGCGGCGGTGAAGTGCGCCTGGAACTTGTCGAAGCCGCCGAAGAACTCGTCGATGGCGGCGCGCAGCTCGCCCTCGGGCTCTCCGCCGCCCTCGGGCGAGAGGTTGGTCCAGAAGATGGAGTGGTTGACGTGTCCGCCGAGGTGGAACGCGAGGTCCTTCTCGAGCTTGTTCACGTTCGCGAGGTTGCCGGACTCGCGGGCCTCGGCGAGCTGCTCGAGCGCGGTGTTCGCCCCGGTGACGTACGCCTGGTGGTGCTTGTCGTGATGCAGCTGCATGATCTTGCCGCTGATGTGCGGCTCGAGCGCGGCGTAGTCGTAGGGGAGGTCGGGCAAGGTGTACTTCGCCATGTTCTCTTCTTCCTGTCGGCGCGCGCCGTGAAGACCTCGGCGCAGCGAGGGTGACACTTCATCCTACTGAGCGGCAACGCGTCGGGGCGGGGGTTGCTTCCCACTGTGACGGGTGCTCCGGCATGCGAGAAGGGGATGCCGCGAGCCGCGGCATCCCCTTCTCACATGGTCTCGCTGTCAGTCCTCGATGCCGGCGGGCACGGCGGACTCGGTGCCCGGCAGACCCTCGGTCTCGGCCTTCTTGTCGGCCATCGCGAGGAGGCGGCGGATGCGGCCGGCGACGGCGTCCTTGGTGAGGGGCGGGTCGGCGTGGTGACCGAGCTCGTCGAGGCTCGCGTCGCGGTGCGCGAGGCGCAGCTCGCCGGCCTGACGGAGGTGTCCGGGCACGTCGTCGCCGAGGATCTCGAGCGCGCGCTCGACGCGCGCGCAGGCGGCGACGGCGGCCTGGGCCGAACGGCGCAGGTTCGCGTCGTCGAAGTTGACGAGGCGGTTGACGCCGGCGCGGACCTCGCGGCGCTGACGCATCTGATCCCACTCGGCGGCGGCCTTGACGGCGCCCATGGCTGCCAGGGCGGCGCGGATCGCCTCGCCTTCGCGGACGACGACGCGCGGGATGCCGCGCACCTCGCGCGCCTTGCCGGCGATGTCGAGCCGGTGGGCGGCCCCGACGAGCGCCATGGCGGCCTCGGAGGACGGGCAGGTGATCTCCAGCGCGGCCGAGCGGCCCGGGTCGCTGAGGGTGCCGGCGGCGAGGAACGCACCGCGCCAGATGGCGGCGAGGTCGCCGCGCGACCCGGTGGTGAGCTTGTTGGGGAGCCCTCGCACGGGACGGCGACGCTGATCGAGCAGCCCCGTCTGGCGCGCCAGGGTCTCGCCGCCCTCGATCACGCGCACGGCGTAGTGACCGCCGGCGCGGGCGCCGGAACCCTGCACGTGCACGAGCTCGGGACGCACGCCGTACAGCTCGACGAGGTCGCGCGCGGTGCGGCGGGCCAGCACGCTGGAGTCCAGCTCGGCCTCGACCGCGACGCGGTTGGCGATGGAGTGCAGCCCGCCCGAGAACCGCAGCAGCGACGTGAGCTCGGCCACCCGCGCCGTCGGGCGCGGGTCGCGCACGGTGATCAGCTCGGCCTTCACGTCAGCGGTCAGCGACACGGGTCTCCTTCTGGTTGGTTCGGGAACGACGGTCCAGCCTACTCGGCCGGATCGCTCCGCGCCCCGCGTCGGCTCACTCGCGGCCGAGGTCGCGGTCGCTCAGACGCACCGCGACGCCGGGCACGGACGCCAGTCGCTCGGCCAGCTCGCGCACCATGACGACCGACCGGTGCTTGCCGCCGGTGCAGCCGACGGCCACGACGGAATGACTCTTGTTCTCGCGCTGATAGCCCTCCAGCACGGGCCGCAGCGCCTGCGTGTACGCGTCGAGGAACTCGAGCGCACCTTCCTGGGCGAGGACGTACTCGCGCACCTCCGGGTCCTCGCCGGTGAAGGGGCGCAGCCGCTCGTCCCAGAACGGATTGGGCAGGAACCTCATGTCGGCGACCAGGTCGGCGTCCGGCGGCAGCCCGTACTTGAACCCGAAGCTCAGCAGCGTGAGCGTGTGGCGCGCGGCGCCGATCTCGGTGAACAGGTCGGTGACCTGCGTCGCGAGCTGGTGGATGTTGTACGACGACGTGTCGATGATGACGTCGGCGCTCTCACGCGCCGCGGCGAGGCGATCACGCTCGAGACGGATCCCGTCGAGGATCGTGCCTCCGCCCTGCAACGGGTGCGGGCGGCGCACCGCTTCGAAGCGCCGCACCAGCACCTCGTCCGACGCGTCGAGGAACATCAGCCGGATCTGGCGTCGCTCACGGAGGGCGCGCATCGCCTCCGGCAGGTCGGCGAACAGGTCGCGGCCGCGCACGTCGACGACGACCGCGACCCGCGGCAGCACTCCCCCGGCCATCTCGGTGAGGTCGAGCAGCGGCTTGAGCATCTGCGGCGGCAGGTTGTCGACGACATACCAGCCGAGGTCCTCGAGCGCGTTGGCCGCCGTCGAGCGGCCGGCACCCGACATCCCGGTCACGATCAGCACTTCGCCGGCTGCCTCGTGCCGTGTCGCCTCGGTCATGACCACCCCCGTCGTCGAGCCCAGCCTACCCATCCACGGGTGCGGCGAGATGCGCGTACACGGCGGCGGCGAGCTTCGGGCCGACGCCCGGCAGCTCCGCGATCTCGTCGGGCGTCGCCTTCTTCAGCGCCGCCACGGACCCGAAGTGGCGCAGCAGCGCCTTGATGCGGGCCTCGCCGAGCCCCGGCACCTCGGCGAGCACGCTCTGGATGTCACGGCGCCGACGACGGCGCTGGTGGGTGATCGCGAACCGGTGCGCCTCGTCGCGCAGCCGCTGCAGCAGGTACAGCGCCTCGGACGTGCGCGGCAGGATCACCGGGTACTCCTCGTCCGGCAGCCACACCTCTTCCAGCCGCTTGGCGATGCCGCACAGCGCGACCTCCTCATGGCCGGCGTCGCGCAGTGCGCGGGCCGCGGCCGCGACCTGCGGCTGCCCGCCGTCGACCACCAGCAGCTGGGGCCGGTACGCGAACCGCGGCTTGCGCCGTTCGGTCACGACCTCGCCGTCCGCCGTCGCATCCGGTGCGGCATCCACCTCGTTCTCCTCCGGACGATCGAGGTACGCCAGTCGCCGGGTCAGCACCTGGTACAGCGAGTCGGTGTCGTCGGTGGTCTCGGCGACGCCGAACGAGCGGTACTGGTCCTTGCGGGGCAGGCCGTCCTCGAACACCACCATCGACGCGACGACGTTCGTGCCGCTCAGGTGCGAGACGTCGTAGCACTCGATGCGCAGCGGCGCCTCAGCCAGCCCCAGCGCCTCCTGCAGATCCGTGAGCGCCTGCGTGCGCGCCACGTAGTCGCTCGTGCGCCGCGTCTTGTGCAGCATGAGTGCCTGCTGCGCGTTGAGGCTCGCCGTGCGCATGAGATCTGCCTTCGCCCCGCGCTGCGCGACCTGGATCGTCACGTTCTTGCCGCGGCGCTCGCGCAGCCACTCCTCGAGATCGGCGGCGTCGTCGGGCATCGCCGGGACGAGCACCTGCTTCGGGATGTCGGCTGCGGCCGCGTTGCCGTAGGTGCGCTGCAGCACCTGGTCGACGAGGTCGCCGCCGGTGATGTCGATCTCCTTCTCGATCGTCGTCGCCCGCACACCGCGCACACGCCCGCCACGGATCACGAAGTGCTGCACCGTGGCGGCCAGCTCGTCCTCCGCGATGCCGAACAGGTCGGCGTCGGTGTCGGCGGCGAGCACCAGCGCGCTCTTGTTGAGCACGGCGTCGATCGACTGCAGCTTGTCGCGGTAGCCCGCGGCCGCCTCGTAGTCCATGGCGGCGGATGCCTCCCGCATGCGCGCGGTGAGCGCCCGCGTGAAGCGCTGGTCGCCACCGGACATGAACGCGATGAAGTCCTCGACGATCGCGCGGTGCTCCTCGATCGTGACCTTCATCGAGCACGGGCCGCCGCAGCGTCCGATCTGCCCGGGGAAGCACGGCCGCCCGGTCGCCATCGCCTTCTTGTAGGACGAGTCGCTGCAGGTGCGGATCGGGAACACCTTGATCATGAGGTCGATCGTGTCGTGCACCGCCCACACCTTGGGGTACGGGCCGAAGTACTTCGCCCCCGGGATGCGGCGGTTGCGCGTGACGATCACGCGGGGCGCCTCGTCGGCGAGGGTGATCGCCATGAACGGGTACGACTTGTCGTCCTTGTAGCGGACGTTGAAGGGCGGGTCGAACTCCTTGATCCACTGGTACTCGAGCTGCAGCGAGTCCACGTCGGTGGCGACGACCGTCCACTCCACCGACGACGCCGTCGTCACCATGCGACGTGTGCGTTCGTGGAGGGTGTGCAGCGGCGCGAAGTAGTTCGACAGTCGCGCGCGCAGGTTCTTCGCCTTGCCGACGTACAGCACGCGGCCGTCCGCGTCGCGGAACCGGTACACCCCGGGGTTGGTGGGGATCTCCCCCGGCTTCGGCTTGTACGGGACGGTGGGGGCGGAGCGTGCCATGCCGCTCAGCCGGCCTTGCGGGCCCCGACGAGCTCGGGGACCACGTGCGTCGGAGCGTGCAGCCCGAGGACCTCGGCGAGGAACGCGCCGGTGTGGCTGCCCTCGGCTCGGGCGACCTGCTCGGGCGTGCCTGTCGCGATGACCTGCCCGCCGCCCGAGCCGCCCTCGGGGCCGAGGTCGATGACCCAGTCCGACGACTTGATCACGTCGAGGTTGTGCTCGAT
Source organism: Microbacterium sp. NPDC058389 (assembly GCF_042722305.1). Classification (NCBI taxonomy): domain Bacteria; kingdom Bacillati; phylum Actinomycetota; class Actinomycetes; order Micrococcales; family Microbacteriaceae; genus Microbacterium; species Microbacterium sp. NPDC058389. The sequence continues at coordinate 36,034 of NZ_JBHXJQ010000023.1, read as the reverse complement.
CACGATCACGGTGTTGCCCTTGTCGACGAGGCCGTTCAGCACTTCGAGGAGCTTGCGGACGTCCTCGAAGTGCAGGCCCGTCGTCGGCTCGTCCAGCACGTAGATGGAGCGGCCGTTCGTGCGCCGCTGCAGCTCCGTCGCCAGCTTGACGCGCTGCGCCTCGCCGCCGGAGAGGGTCGTCGCCGACTGCCCCAGCCGCACGTAGCCGAGGCCCACGTCGACGAGGGTCTTGAGGTAGCGGTGGATCGCCTGGATCGGCTCGAAGAACTCGGCCGCCTCGGCGATCGGCATCTCGAGCACCTCGGCGATGTTCTTGCCCTTGTAGTGCACTGCCAGCGTGTCGCGGTTGTACCGCTTGCCGTGGCACACCTCGCAGTCGACATACACATCGGGCAGGAAGTTCATCTCGATCTTGATCGTGCCGTCGCCCGAGCACGCCTCGCAGCGGCCGCCCTTGACGTTGAAGCTGAAGCGCCCCGGCTGGTAGCCGCGCACCTTGGCCTCGGGCGTCTCGCTGAAGAGCGTCCGGATGCGGTCGAACACCCCCGTGTAGGTCGCCGGGTTCGACCGCGGCGTGCGGCCGATGGGCGCCTGATCGACGTGCACGACCTTGTCGAGGTTCTCCAGGCCGGTCACGCGCGTGTGCTTGCCGGCGACGCGACGCGCGCCGTTCAGACGCGTGGCGAGGACCTGGTACAGGATGCCGTTGACCAGCGACGACTTGCCCGACCCGCTCACTCCCGTGACCGCGGTCAGCACCCCGAGCGGGAAGTCCACGGTGACGTTCTTGAGGTTGTTCTCGCGCGCGCCGACGACCGTCACCTGCCGCTTCTTGTCGATCTTGCGACGCTTCTTCGGCGTGGCGATGGCGCGGCGGCCCGAGAGGTAGTCGCCCGTGATCGACTCCGTGTCGGCGAGCAGCTCGCCGACCGGGCCGGAGTGCACGACCTCGCCGCCGTTGACGCCGGCACCGGGGCCGATGTCGACGACCCAGTCCGCGGCGTGGATTGTCTCTTCGTCGTGCTCGACCACGATGAGCGTGTTGCCCAGGTCGCGCAGCGCCACGAGCGTCTCGATGAGACGCCGGTTGTCGCGCTGGTGCAGGCCGATCGACGGCTCGTCCAGCACGTACAGGACGCCGGTGAGGCCGGAGCCGATCTGCGTCGCGAGGCGGATGCGCTGCGCCTCACCGCCGGAGAGGGTCGCCGCGGCGCGGCTGAGGCTCAGGTAGTCCAGTCCCACCCGGATCAGGAAGTCCAGGCGCAGACGGATCTCGCGCAGCACCGCCGCCGCGATCGTCGCCTCGCGGTCGGTCAGGGTCAGCTTGGCGAAGTACTCGCGGGCCTCGCCGAGGCTCAGGCGGGAGGCATCCGCGATCGAGTGGCCGTGCACGAGCACCGCGAGCACCTCGGGCTTCAGCCGATCGCCGTCGCACACCGGGCACGGCACCTCGCGGAGGTACTCGGACCACCGCTGGCGCTGCGTGTCGGACTCGGCCTGCGTGTACTGGCGCTCGATGTACGGCACGACGCCCTCGAAGCCCGACGAGTAGCGCATCTCACGGCCGTAGCGGTTCTTCCACCGCACCGTGACCTTGTAGTTCTCGCCGCGCAGCACCGCCTCGCGGACCGAGGAATGCAGATCCTTCCAGGGCGTGTCGAGCGAGAAGTCGAGATCGGTCGCGAGGCCCTCGAGCAGGCGCTCGTAGTACTGGAAGAGGCCCTTGCCCTGTGTCGTCCACGGGATGATGACGCCCTCGCGGATCGAGAGGTCCTCGTCGCCGAGCATCAGGTCGACGTCGACCGACATGCGTGTGCCGAGGCCGGAGCAGGCAGGGCAGGCGCCGAACGGCGCGTTGAACGAGAACGTGCGGGGCTCGATCTCGGTCAGCTGCAGCGGATGCCCGTTCGGGCACGCCAGCTTCTCGGAGAACGACTGCCACGCGGCATCCCCCTCCTCGTCGACGAAGTTGACCTGCACCACGCCGCCGGCCAGCGACAGGGCGGTCTCGACCGAGTCGGTGACGCGGTCGAGGATGCCGGGCGCGGCGACCAGACGGTCGACGACGACCGCGATGTCGTGCTTGTAGCTCTTCTTGAGCGCCGGCGGCTCGGCGAGCTGGATCAGCTCGCCGTCGACGATCGCACGCGCGTAGCCCTTGGCGCCGAGCTCCTTGAAGAGGTCGACGAACTCGCCCTTCTTCTGCGTGACGACGGGTGCGACGACCTGATAGCGGGTGCGCTCGGGCAGGTCGATGAGCTGGTCGGCGATCTGCTGCACCGTCTGGCGCTGGATCGTCTCACCGCACTCGGGGCAATGGGGCACGCCGATGCGGGCCCACAGCAGGCGCATGTAGTCGTGGATCTCGGTGATCGTGCCGACCGTCGAGCGCGGGTTGCGGTTGGTCGACTTCTGGTCGATCGACACCGCCGGGCTGAGCCCCTCGATGAAGTCGACGTCCGGGCGATCGACCTGACCGAGGAACTGACGGGCGTAGGCGCTCAGCGACTCGACGTAGCGACGCTGGCCCTCGGCGAAGATCGTGTCGAACGCGAGGCTCGACTTGCCCGAACCGGACAGACCGGTGAAGACGACGAGCGAGTCGCGCGGGATGTCGAGGTCGACGTCCTTCAGGTTGTGCACGCGGGCACCGCGGACACTGAGCTTCCCGCTGGTGCCGAGGGCGGTTCCGGGGGTGCTTCCGGTCAGATTTCCGGGCAGGGCGACAGGGACGATGGGCACCCGACAAGTCTAGGCGGGGCCTCCGACACTTCGGCCCGGCTCAGCGCATCGCATCGGTTCCGGATCGTCCTGCCTGTGCGCTGGGAGCGACGGAGGCCCCGGAATCCGCCCGGCGGAGCGCGTACAGCCCGAACCCCACCGCCACGACGAGGACCGCCGCGCCGGCGAGTGCCGCCCAAGAGATGCCCGCTCCTGTCTCGGGCGTCGTGAGCACCGCGATCCCGAAGGCGAGCGCCTGTGCAACCAGCTGGACCGCGATGAACCGGCGCAGCGTCGGCGCCAGCGCACGCACCGAGATCCACGACAGCGCGGGGACGGTCCAGGTCAGCGATGCGAGCACGTGGATCGCGTGCACGACGAGCACGGCGATCGCGGTCTGCGCGGGCTGCGGGTCGGCGAACACCATCCCGAGCCCGACGCAGGCTCCCCCGATCCAGCCGCCCAGGGAGCGCGGGACGACAGCGCCGATCACGGCGGCGACGACAGCGACACCACGCCACAGCGGCACGGGGACGAGGCTCCACGCGCCTGCCACGGTGACCGCGACCAGCAGCACGCGCAGCAGCACCGCGGGCACGCCGGCGCGCACGCGGAAGGCGTGGGACCGCCGGGTCATCGCCGCACCGCCCGGAGCCGGCGCTGACCGCGCGCCGCGACCCGCAGCGCGGAGTCCGGCGCGCCCGCCGCCCACGGCACGACGTCGATCCCCGTCGCCCGCAGCTCGGCGAACACATCCTCGCGCTCGGCAAGGAGGGTGCGCATCGCGAGCAGCTGTTCCCGGCTCAGGCGCTCCGCGTGCGGCACGGGGAGCACGTCGACGGCGACCACGGCGTGGCCCGCGGCGCGCCAATGGGTGGCGAGCTCGGCGGCGGCGCCGTCGAAGAACGTCGACAGCACGAAGACGATGGAGCCGTGCGCGATCACCGGCGCCCGGCGGTACCGCACCTCGATGTCACTCGTGCCGGTCGCGGCGATGACGTCCCGCAGGCGCGCCAGCTGGCGGGCGCCGGCGCCCGCGCGCACCGTCCTCCCGTCGGGGGCGAGCACGTGGTAGGCGACGCGGTCCCCCGCTTGCACGGCGGACGTCGCGATCGACAACGCGGCCTGGCGGGCGAGGTCGAGCGACGTCACGCCGCTGTGCTCGGGATCGTCGGTGCCCCACGTGACGACCGCCTCGCCGAGGTCGTCGGCGGTGTCGATCGCGATGACGACGGTGCTGTCGCTGAGCGCCTGGGTTCGGCGCACCAGCAGGTCGCCCGGGCGCCGTGCCAACCGCGCGGTGGCCCGCCAGTCGACGCGCCGCAGCTCGTCGCCCGGCGCGAACGGGTGGATGTCGCGGAAGTCGCCGCCCTGCCCCGGGCGTGCGCCCTCGTGTCCGCCGTGCAGGCCGGTGAGCCGCAGTGCCACCGGCAGCTGCTGCAGCGGGACCGTCTCGGGCACGGCGTTCCACCGGAGCACGGTACGCGGGCCGACCTCGGTGATCCATGCACCGTCGAGATCGACCCCGCGCGCCGTCACCGCGATCAGCTCGGCCGGCCCCGTGTGCCGCAGCCGACTGCGCGTGCGCACCCTCGCGGCGCCGGGATCGGCGTCGGCCAGACCCGTGCGGAGCCCGCCCTGGTCGACGGCCAGCTGCACCCAGTCCGCGGGCAGTACGGCATCCACCTCGCCGACCACCGCGCCGTCCTGGAGAGCGTCCGACGCGGCGCGCGCCGACACCGTGAGGCGCAGGATGCCGGCGGCCGGGCGCCGCGCGAGCGCCCACGCCGTCGCGAGGGCGAGCGGAAGTCCGACCGCCACGAGGTCCGGCCGCGAGAACGCCACCCCCGCCGCCGCGAGCAGCACGGCGCCGGCCAGGCCCAACGCCGTGACCGGCGTGCGCTGCCAGCGCACCGGCGTCTCGGTGGTCGTGCGGACGTCCTCCGTCATCGCGGCTGCGCGACGGTGGGCGGGACGGGCACCTGCGCGACCACCGCCGACACCACCGATGCCGGATCGACACCCTGTGCCCACGCCTGCGGCGTCAGAGTGAGTCGGTGCGCGAGCACGGGGACCGCGAGGTGCTTGATGTCGTCGGGGCGCACGTAGTCCCGCCCGTCGAGCGCCGCATACGCCCGGCCCAGCAGGACGAGGGCCTGCGAACCGCGCGGCGAGGCTCCCACGGCGACATGCTGCGCCGAACGGGTCGCTCGGGCCAGATCCGTGCAGTAGCGCGCGATGTCGGGGTCGACGTGGATGGTCTCCACCGTGTGCTGCAGCTGCAGCAGGCCGTCCGCGTCGAGGACCTGCGCGACGACGGCATCCGGGCTCTGACGGCGGATGCGATCGAGGATGATCCGCGTCTCGCCCTCTGCGGTCGGATAGCCGACCGACAGCCGCACCATGAACCGGTCCAGCTGCGCCTCGGGGAGGGCGTACGTGCCCTCGTACTCGATCGGGTTGGACGTGGCGATCACGTGGAACGGCGCCGGCAGCGGGAAGCGCACCCCCTCGACGGTCACCTGACGCTCGGCCATCGCCTCGAGCATCGCCGACTGCGTCTTCGGCGTCGTGCGGTTGATCTCGTCCGCCAGCAGCAGCCCCGCGAAGATCGGGCCCGGTCGGAAGAGGAACTCCCCCGTGTCGGGCGCATAGACGTACGAGCCGGTGACGTCGCCCGGCAGCATGTCGGGCGTGCACTGCAGCCGCCGGAAGTCGAGCCCGAGCGCGGTCGCGAGGCTCCGGGCGGCAAGCGTCTTGCCCAGACCGGGCACGTCCTCGAACAGCACATGCCCGCCCGCGAGCACCGCCGCCAGCGCGATCGTGAGGGGATCGTCCATCCCGACGATCGCAGTGCGCACGCTGTCGAGGACGCGGCGCCCGAGATCGGCGACGTCGTCGGCGGACGGGGTGGATCGGGTGGATTCCGGGTGCATCAGCGCTCCTGGTTCGTGGGGGACGGAAGGCGGTCGATCGCGGTCATGACGCGTTCGAGGTCGGCGCGCTGCACCACGGGGCGTGCGAAGACCTCGCGCACCCCGTCGCCGAGGAGCGCGTCGACGGCGGGACCCTGGTCGGGATCGTCGAGGTCCATCCCGAGGCGGGCGAGCCGGCGGCGCAGCACGCGCTCGACACGGCGCGCCACGACGAAGCCCGCCGCGCCCGTGCGGGAGTTGATGTTCCAGGCGAGCCGCGAGACCTCGGATCCGCGGGGCCGCCGCTCGGGACGCGGAGGTGGCCACGATTCGTCGTCGACCAGGCCTGCGCGGGACAGGAGTCCCACCGCGACGATCAGCAGCAGCCATGCGGCAGCGAAGGCCGCGGGCACGCCGAGCCCGTCCAGGAGGAACACGATCCCCGCAGCCGCCACGACGCCCAGCACGACGAGCAGGATCCGCTTCGCGCTCATCGCCACTCCTGTTCGATCCGCTCAAGCAGACGGCGCGCCTCGGCGCGATCAGCCTCTGAGGCGACGTACCCGCCGAAGCGCACGCGCTCGTACAGTGCGAGCAGCCGGCGCGCGTCCTCGTCGATGGCGGCACGGCGCACGACGATCCGCACGGCGAACTCCCCCGGCGTCTCGCTGACGCCCCGTGCGACTCCGGAGTCTGCGGCGGCCTCTTCGACCCCCACCCAGGCGGCGACGATCGCGTCGCGCGGAGCGGCCGGGACGTCGAGGTGACGCAGGGCCGCGGCGATCCCCCGCTGGATCACCTCCGCGTCGGGCTGCGCTTCGGTCGCGGCCGCGCCGATGGATGCGGCGGCGAGCACGGCCCCCTCGCGCACCTCGAACTCGCGGTTCTCCCAGGCCCGGCGCAGCGCCCGCACGACGGTGACGACGAAGAGCGCGAGCAGCGCCGCCGCCGCAAGCCCGAGCAGGACCAGGATCACGGTGCGCACGACACCCGGATCGGCATCGGCGGGCAGCTCGGGAAGCGGCTCGCCGGTCGCGCTCGCGGTCGGCTCCGGCACCGGCTCGGCCGTCGGTGTGGTCTGCGGAGGCGGAGCGGACCGGAACTGCGGAGTGCCCTGAACGCCTGCCAGCAGCATCAGGAGCGTGGCGACGGCCACGACGATCGCCCCCGCGACGAGCCCGCGCACGACGCTCCCTGTCCGCCCGGTGCGGGGACGGACGGCAGGTGTCATGACCCCACCCTAGAGCCCGCCGGTGACGCCGACGGGGCCTGCCGCATCCGTGGATGCCGCAGGCCCCGCCGCGTTCATGGTCCGGGCTACTTGACGACGACCGTCACGGTCCCGCTCGTCGACGGCTTGACCGTGTCGCTGCCGCCGTAGGCGACCGACAGCTTGTGCAGGCCCTTCGAGAGCTTCGGCAGCTTCACCTTGACCGTGCCCTTGCTCTTGTCGGTGAGCGTCGCCGTCGCGATCGCCGTGTCGCCGTCATAGACGGTGATCTCGCCGGTGACCTTGGTGAGCTTCTCGGCGAGGACGATCGTCGTGTACTGCACCGCCCCGTTGCCGCTCACGACGAGCTTGCTCGGGATTCCGATCGTGGTGCTGTCGGCCTTGTCGATCGTGATCGGGACGATGACCGTGGTGCCGGTCTGCGCCCCCGTGAGCGTCAGCTGCACCGTGCTGCCGAACTTCAGGGTCGCCGGCAGCTTCACCGAGACGGACGCCGTGCCGTAGTTGTCGTACACCTCGGTGCCGATCGTGTTGTCGACCGGGAACGAGCCGAGCGCGACGCCGTCGAGCGACACCGCGATCTGGGTGTCCTTGAGATCGGCGGCCGTCGACATAGCCCACGACTTCACCCCGAAGGCGACGGTCGCACCCGGGTCGTACGCGCTCGGCGCGTCCGCCGGGAACCCGACCTCGACGGCGTGCTGGGCGTAGTCGACAGGCAGCGGCGTCGACGCGGCGAAGGTGGCCATGTAGTCGACCATCGCGGAGAGGTCGACCTTGCCGGTGTCGCGCTTGCTCGTGCCGTTGGCCAGCTCGAAGAAGTTGTCGCCGCCCGTCGCGAGGAACGAGTTCACGGTGACCGAGTAGGTCGCCGCAGCGTCGATCGGCGTGCCGTTCAGCCACATTCCCGTCACGGTGCCCTTGGGCGCGGTGTACGAGATCGTGGACTCATCGACGTCGGGCGTCTTCGGGTCGTCCTTCTGGAACTCCGTCACGTCCTTCTGCGAGTACGTGTACGTGAAGCCGTCCGAGACGCCCAGGCGCAGGAACGGACGCGTGGCCAGCTTGTTGAGAGCATCGCGCTGCCACTGCTGCTCGAGCACGGTCTTGATCTGCGCGCCCGTGAGCTGCATGTTCACGAGGGTGTTCGCGAACGGCTGGACCACTGCCGCCTGCTGGTACGTCAGCGTCGCAGGGTAGCCGGCGGCGTTGCTGCCGACCATGTCCTGACGAAGACCACCGGGGTTCATGAACGCGATCTGCGCCGAACCCGACTCGGGCTGCTCGGTCGCCCAGCGCTGCACCTCGGCGACCACGTTGCCGAGGGTGGACTCGCCACCGCGGTTCTCGGTGGTGCCGTTCGCGAGCTTGGCGCGGTTGAACGGCCCGGCGATCTTGCCGAGCGGGACGGCGCCCAGCACCTCCGCCTGCTTCTTCGCGGCGTCCGCGATGGCCGCGACCTCCGGATCGGCCGGGTAGTCCGCGACCCACGTGGTCGTGCTGCCGACAGTGACCGAGTGCTCGAGGGCGAGGATCTTCTGCGTCTTGGCCGCGACGTTGCCGTTCTCGTCGACCGAGAAGATCAGCTGGTTGAGGTTCGTGCCGTACTGGCCGGCGGAGACGACCGGCCGGTCGGTGACCGCACGGCCCTGCCAGGCCGCCACGGGGAACGAGCAGTTGTACGCGAGGTGGGTGTGGCCCGACACGATCGCGTCGACGTCCGGCGAAACGTTGTTGATGATGTTCGCCCACGTCCCGGAGTCGTCCATCGTGGCGCAGTCCGTGGAAGGCGCGCCCTCGTGGACGAGCATGACGACCAGGTCGGCGCCGGAGGCGACGAGGTCGGCGGCCTCGGTGTTGACCGAGGTCACGATGTCCTCGACGGAGATGTCCGCGATGCCGCCGGGGCTCACAAGGGTCGGCAGGTCTTCGGTGACCGCGCCGACGAAGCCGACCTGCACGCCGCCGACGTCCTTGATCCACGTCGCCGGGACGGCCGGGTCGCCCGTCGCCTTCATCTTGAGGTTCGAGGCGATGTACTGCCACTGCGCGCCGCCGAACGGGTTCGTGGTGGCGTCGTAGGGCGCCATCACGCGGTTCACGAGGTCGCTGTAGCCCTGGTCGAGCTCATGGTTGCCCACGGCCGACACCTCGAGGCCGGCAGCGTTGAGCGCGTCGATGGTCGGCTTGTCGTGCTGGATGAACGACTCGAAAGTGGACGCGCCGATGAGGTCGCCCGCGGCGGCGAACACGGTGTTGGGGTTCGCGGCGCGCAGCTGCTTGACTGCACCGGCGAGCACGGCGGCACCGGCCTCGCCGTTGCTCGTGTTGTCGAGGATGCGACCGTGGAAGTCGTTGGTCGCGAGGATCTGGACGTCGGTCGTGGCGGCGTAGGCCGCGGGGACGACGAGGCCGCCGGTGGCCAGCGCGGCGACCGTGACGGCCGATGCGCCGAGCGCGAGGCGGCGGCGGGGAGATGGGGGTGCGGAACGCGGACCAGAGCGCATGGGTCGTGCTTCTTTCTCGTATGCGATGCATGACGGTGCGCCGGGGTCGGGCCGGGTTCGGGTGGACCTCGTCGCGCCGATTCCGAGACTAGGAGAATCCTGAGCATTCGCCTAGAGGCACGGTGAACGGTCCTGCAACGGTTCGGGAACGAGCGCCAAAGAGCGTCTGCTCAGCGCGCGCCTGAGAACGGCCGCAGGGCGTCACGCAGGGCGAACAGTGCGTCCGCATCGGTGCCGGCCGCCGCCATGACCTGGCCGGGCACCTCGAGCGCCCGCTCGCGCAAACGCCTGCCGGCGGCCGTGAGGCCGACGTCGAGCACCCGCTCGTCACCGTCGCGCCGCGCGCGGGTGACGAGGTCCTGCGCTTCGAGCCGCTTGACCAGCGGAGACAGCGTGGCGGGTTCGAGGGCGAGCTCGCCGGACAGCTCCCGCAGCGACCGCGGCGACTGCTCCCACAGTGCCAGCATCACGAGATACTGCGGGTGTGTGAGTCCCAAGGGCTCGAGGATCGGCCGGTACAGCCCCACGACGTTGCGGGCGGCCGTGACCAGGGCGAAGCACACCTGGTTGTCGAGCTGGAGCAGGTCGTCGGGGCTGAGTCCGGCGGCCGGGCTCACGCGCGCGGAGGCTCCGTGCGACGCGCCGGCGGCGGGTGAAGGGGGTGTGGGGACCGTCACACCGTGATCCTATCGTGCGCTAATCGTTAGTACACTAATGAACATGTCTGATGCGGATGCCACCCCCTCCGCCTCCCGTCCCCTCCGCGAGCGCGTGCGCGAGGCCGGCGGCTGGTACCTCTGGTTCAACACCAAGCTGATCCGCCTCGCCGGCCCCGCCGCCGTAGGCCCCTACGAGACGACTCCGCCGCCGACGGCGGCGGAGCGCGCCGAACGCGCCTGCCCGTTGTGCGGCGCACCCATCACGGAGCACACCTTCGACCGATCGGGCCCGAAGCCACTGATGCACTGCCCGTGATCCCCGGCGGAGTCCGGACGCACTCGTCGAGGCGTCGCGTCACGCGTGCCCGGCACGCTCCATGGCTCGCAGCTCCTTCTTGAGGTCCTGCACCTCGTCGCGCAGTCGGGCGGCCAGCTCGAACTTGAGCTCGCCCGCCGCCGAGAGCATCTGCTGGCTCAGGTCGGCGATCGTCGCCTCGAGCTGCTCCGCGCCCTCGGCCCCGATGCCTTCGCGCCGCAGCTGCGGCGTCGGGCTCTTGCCGACACCCGACTTCGTCTTCGCCGACGCCTTGCCACGGAGCATGCGATCCGTGTCGGAGGCCTCGCGTGCGAGCACTTCGGTGATGTCGGCGATCTTCTTTCGCAGCGGCTGCGGATCGATGCCGTTGGCCTTGTTGTACTCGATCTGCTTCTCGCGACGACGGTCGGTCTCTTCGATCGCCTTGGCCATCGAGTCGGTCATCGTGTCGGCGTACATGTGGACCTCACCCGACACGTTGCGCGCCGCACGCCCGATCGTCTGGATCAGAGACGTGCCGCTGCGGAGGAACCCCTCCTTGTCGGCGTCGAGGATCGACACGAGCGAGACCTCGGGCAGGTCGAGGCCCTCGCGCAGCAGGTTGATGCCGACGAGGACGTCGTACACGCCCGCGCGCAGTTCGCTGAGCAGCTCCACGCGGCGCAGGGTGTCGACGTCCGAGTGCAGGTAGCGCACGCGCACCCCGTGCTCGCCGAGGAAGTCGGTGAGCTCTTCGGCCATCTTCTTGGTGAGCGTCGTGACGAGCACCCGCTCGTCGCGTGCCGCGCGGATGCGGATCTCTTCGAGCAGGTCGTCGATCTGGCCCTTGGAGGGCTTGACGACGATCTGGGGGTCGACGAGGCCCGTCGGGCGGATGATCTGCTCGACCACGCCGTCGGCGATCCCCATCTCGTAGCGCCCGGGCGTGGCCGACAGGTACACCGTCTGGCCGATGCGGTTCTTGAACTCGTCCCAGCGGAGCGGTCGATTGTCCATCGCGCTGGGGAGCCGGAACCCGTGCTCGACGAGCGTGCGCTTGCGCGAGGCATCCCCTTCGTACATCGCGCCGATCTGCGGAACGGTCACGTGCGACTCGTCGATGACCATGAGGAAGTCGTCGGGGAAGAAGTCGAGCAGCGTGTGCGGGGGCTCGCCGGCGGAGCGGCCGTCGAGGTGCCGCGAGTAGTTCTCGATGCCCGAGCAGAATCCGAGCTGCTGCAGCATCTCGAGGTCGAACGTCGTGCGCATGCGGAGGCGCTGCGCTTCGAGGAGCTTGTTCTGCGATTCGAGCTCCTTCAGCCGTTCGCCGAGCTCGTCCTCGATCGTGCCGATGGCGCGCTGCACCGTCTCGGTGCCCGCGGCGTAGTGCGTGGCCGGGAAGATCGGCACGCTCTCGAGCCGCTGCACGACGTCGCCCGTGAGCGGGTGCAGCATGTAGAGCGCCTCGATCTCGTCGCCGAACATCTCGATGCGGATGGCGTACTCCTCGTACACCGGGATGATCTCGATCGTGTCGCCGCGCACGCGGAAGTTGCCGCGCGAGAAGTCCACGTCGTTCCGGTTGTACTGCATGCCGATGAACTTGCGGATCAGGGCGTCGCGGTCGTACACCTCGCCGACCTGGAGCGCGACCATCGCGCGGAGGTACTCCTCGGGCGAGCCGAGGCCGTAGATGCACGACACGGTGCTGACCACGATGACGTCGCGCCGGCTGAGCAGCGAGTTCGTCGTCGAGTGCCGGAGCCGCTCGACCTCGGCGTTGATCGACGAGTCCTTCTCGATGAAGGTGTCGGTCTGCGGGACGTACGCCTCGGGCTGGTAGTAGTCGTAGTAGCTGACGAAGTACTCGACCGCGTTGTGCGGCATGAGCTCGCGGAACTCGTTGGCCAGCTGCGCGGCGAGCGTCTTGTTGTGCGCGAGCACGAGTGTCGGCCGCTGCACGGCCTCGACGAGCCACGCCGTCGTCGCCGACTTTCCGGTGCCGGTCGCGCCCAGCAGCACGATGTCGGTCTCGCCCGCGTTGACACGGGCGGCGAGCTCGGCGATCGCCTGAGGCTGGTCGCCCGACGGCGCGAATTCGCTCACGACCTCGAACGGCCGCACGGATCGAGTGGTCTGCACCGATCCAGCGTATGACGGCCCTCCGACATCCGGGCCGGGTTCGCGGTGAGCGGATGCCGCACCCCGCGGCCCGGTCAGCCGCCGAAGCCTCCTCCGCCGTCGAAGCCGCCGCCGAACCCGCCGCCGTCGAAGCCTCCGCCACCGTCGTAGGAGCCGCCGTCGAACCCTCCGCCGTCGAATCCGACCGGCCCCGGATCGTACGTCTCGCCGACCCACGCCGGCGCGGCGTCGAGCTGCAGGGATCCGGCGCCCATCGTGTAGTACGCGGCGATCGTGCTCGACACCAGGAACTGGTCCGCCACGAGCACCATGACCCCGGCGTTGAGCAGCATCGACCGCACGTCGACGCCGTCGCGGGGGTCGTCCACGCCGACCGCGGTGACGGTGCCCGCGTCGACCGGGCGGGTCGCGGCATCCGCTCCCGCCGCGCTCGCGCGACGCGCGCGGTGCTCCTCGGCACGGCGGACGAGCCGGGCGATGACGGTGGGGTCCTCAGCGGCGCTGTCACGCTCGGATTCGGCCAGGAAAGGCCGCAGCTGCTCGAACAGCTCGCGCCGCCGCTCCGGCGGCAGGTCGGCGAACGCCGTCGCGTGCGCGGACTCGACGACCGAGGCAGGAAGCGCCCCCAGCAGGTACACGTAGCGCGCGATGCGCTCTTCGTCGGTCGTCGCACGGTAGGGGGTGCGACCCCGCCGGAACCTCGAGAACACGCCCATGCGACACCTCCTCGTCCGTTCCAGGGTATGCCCGGAGGCGGGGTCGTGGAGCGGGTGGGCGGGGATCAGGCGCGCGCAGCCCGGCGGTCGAGGTGCTCGGTCAGCCGCGCCCACAGCTCGTCGACCTGGCGCAGCGTGTCGTCGACGGTGCCGGCGGTCTCGATCACGACGTCGGCGATGCGCAGCCGCGCCTCGTCGGGGACCTGCGATGCCAGTCGGGCGGCCGCCTCGCCGGGGGTGAGACCCCGAAGCTCGACGAGCCGGCGCTCGCGCACGTCCGCCGGCGCATGGGCCACGACGATGAGCTCCCACGGATCGTCCACGCGCGCCTCGACGAGCAGCGGCACGTCGTACACGACGACGGCGCCGGGTTCGGCGGCGAACGCCTCCGCGAACCGGCGCGCGGACTCGGTGCGCACCGCGGGGTGCACGATCGCGTTCAGCCGGGCGATCGCCGCCTCGTCGCCGAACACCTGGGCCCCCAGCGCCGCCCGGTCGAGCGAGCCGTCGGGGCGCAGCATCCCCTCGCCGAAGGCATCGGCGATCGCCGCGAGCACGGGCGACCCGGGCGACTGCACGTCGCGCACGATGCGGTCGGCGTCCACGACGACGGCGCCGTGCTCGGCGAGGCGTGCGGCGATGGTGGACTTGCCGGAGGCGATGCCTCCGGTGAGGGCGACGAGGGGCATGCCTCGAGGATGCCACGTCGGCGCCGGAACGCGGGCGGGCGGCAGTCCGAACCCTGCGTGGTTCCTGAGGCGCCCTTGAGGCCGCACTGAGGGCCCCGCGATAGCCTCGGTTCACCGAAGAGACGAGGAAGCGCCTGTGGTGGTACCCGTCTCAGGCTCGACGGATCGGCAGCTGTGGGGGCTCGCGCCGATCACGTCGGAGCACAGAGGACGCGCGCGGGGCGGGATCTGGGGAGATCTCCCGCCCTCCGCGCGGCCTGCGCTCCGCGGGCACGCTCTCGAATCCGCGTGCAGGGGTGGGATATCATGACCGACGTCCAGGAGTCGGCCCTTTCCTCGCCGGCACCGGAAGGGGCATCGGTGGAGGAAGCACGCGTCGCCGTCGTCATCGAGGACGAGGACGACATCCGTTCCCTGCTGTCGGTCGTGCTGGCACAGGCGGGCTTCGAGGTGCACGGCGCCGCCGATGGGGCCGAGGGCGTCGAGCTCGTGCGGGCGCACTCGCCCCTGGTCACCACGCTCGACGTCAACATGCCGGGCATGGACGGCTTCGAGACCGCCAAGCGCATCCGTGCCATCAGCTCGACGTACATCGTGATGCTCAGCGCCCGCACCGAGGAGATCGACGCCCTGCAGGGACTCGAAGCAGGCGCAGACGACTATGTGGCGAAGCCGTTCCGCCCGCGCGAGCTGCGCGCGCGCATCGACGCGATGCTGCGCCGTCCGCGTCATCATGTGGCGACGGATGCCGCGGCCGCGATGCCGGCCGAGGGCTCGTGGCTGGAGCACCGCGGGCTGCGGCTCAATGTCGGCACCCGCATCGTCGAGGTCGACGAATCGGGCATCGACCTCACGCGCAGCGAGTTCGACCTGCTCGCGGATCTGCTCGCGGCGGGGCGTCGCGTGCGCGCGAAGTCCGACCTCGCGCTCATGCTGCGCGGCGACCCGCTCGCCGCCAACTCGTACGTGTCGGACAGCGACGCGCGCGCCATCGAGGTCCACATGGCGAATCTGCGCCGCAAGCTCGGCGAGTCGCCGTCGCAGCCGCGCTGGATCGAGACCGTCCGCGGCGTCGGCTACCGCCTGACCGCCTGACCCCGGCTATTCGGGGTCGCCGACGAGCACCGACGTGTCGACGTTAGCGGCGGCGCGGCTGGCGGCCTCGCGCGCGACGCGCAGCAGGCCCACCGGGTCGTAGCCGACGGAGTCGCTCAGCGCCACGCCGACGCCGACGACGGGGATCACTCCCCCGCCGACGCGGCCCAGGTCGTCGAACAGACCTCGGTAGATGACGCCGGCCTGCCGTCGCGCCTCCTGCGCCGACGACACCGCCAGCGCGACCGCGATGCCGGTAGGCCCGTCCTCGGCGACGACGGCATTGGTCGGCGCGTGCCGGCGTACGCCGGCACGCCACGTCTCGGCGACGTTGCCGGCCACCTCGCTGCCGAACGCCGTCGAGATCTGGTCGAGATCGTCCACTCGCACGGCGGTCACCGCGATCGTCTCGCCCCGACGGGCGGCTCGACGGCAGCTGCCTTCGAGAGCGCGGGCGAACGTCTCGGCGCTGAGCACGCCGTCCTCGCCGGCGGCGTCGTCGAGGCGGCGGACATAGCCGCGCACCGGCGCGCGCGAGGCGCGCAGCACCGACGTGACCACCACCGCCACGATCGTGAGCGTCACGGTGAGGTAGCTCGTCGTGAGCGTGCCGAACGCCGTCTCGAACAGCGCACTGTCGGGCCCGGACGTGACGAACGCCGTCGTCCGCGAGACGTAGTAGAGCGACTGGAACCCCAGCACGGCGCCCAGCACCCATGCCGTGCGCGAGTCGCGCATCGCACCGCGCAGGCACTCGACCGCCCCCGCCCCGGCGAAGAGGATGAGCGGCACGAACATCCACAGCGCCCCGGCCCAGTCGCCGCCGGCTTCACCCTCCACCGCCACCGCGATCCCGGCGGCCAGAACCGCGATCACGACGAGCGCGGACGGCCAGTCCATCCGGCGCGCGTTGAAGCGACGGCACCCGAGCCACATGCAACCGGTCCCCGCGACGAACGCGGCGTTCCCGACCGCGACCGCCCACCAGGCGCCGTCGGTCTGCGCCCACACCGTGTACGCCAAGGTCGTGAGCATGGCGGAGAGGAACGCGACGGACCAGACGCGGCCGGCGCCCTCGTCGCGGCGCAGCAGCGTCTCGAGGATGAACAGCACCCCGCTGACGTTGACGACGAGAGCGGTCACGACCAGCACGCTCGCCAGATCGAGGATCATGCGGTGCCACCTTCCGGGGGTGTCGCGGGCAGCTTCACGATGAACGTCGACCCCACACCGACCGCGCTGTGCAGGCCGAGCTCGCCGCCGTGCGCGCGCACGATGTCGCGCGTGATGGCGAGACCGAGCCCCGTCCCTGCGCGCCGGTCGGCACCGGCCTTGTAGTAGCGCTCGAACAGTCGCGAGCGATCGGCCTCCGAGATACCGACACCGGTGTCGCGCACGAGGATCCAGCTGGACGCGCCGTCGCTCGTGGTGCCCACGAACACCGTCCCGCCGTCCTTGTTGTAGGCGATCGCGTTCGACACCAGATTGTCGACCACCTGACGCAGCCGCAGCGCGTCCGCCCAGGCGGTCGCGGGCTCCAGCCCCGTCACGTCGATCGTGATCGCCCGCGCGGCGGCACGCGTCACGGCGTCGGCGGCCGCAGATCGCACGAGGGCCTGGATGTCGAGGAGCTGCGGGATGAGGGACGCCTCGACCGTCGACGGCGACGAGCTGGAGGCCGCGAGGATGTCGGCGACGATCCGCAGCAGGCGCTCGGCGTTGCGCTCGGCGATGTCGAGGCCGTCGCGCACCGTGGCGGGCGTGTCAGGATCCTCGATCGCGAGGTCGAGGTAGCCGAGGATCGATGTGAGCGGGGTGCGGAGCTCGTGCGACACCGACGCCACCAGGTCGTCGCGGGCACGCAGCGCCGTGAGCTCGGCCGTGACGTCCCGCGAGACGACGATGGCGCCGGCGTCCTCGCCGTCCGGATCGGTGAGGCGTCGGGCGGCAGTGGTCAGCGCGCGGCGCGGGCCGGGCTCGACGCCGAACCACACCACCTGGCCGTCGAAGGACTCGCCGCGGCGCGCCCGCTCGAGCGGCAGCTCCGCCGGTGGGAGGGGTGTCGTCCCGTCGTCACGGAACGCGGCGACCTCGGCGGGGTCGTCGGACTCCATCCCCTGCTGCAGGCGCCCGTGCGCCTCGTTGGTCACGGTGACGCGGCCGTCGGGGGTGATGCGCACGACGCCGAAGTCGACGGCATCGAGCACTTCGGTCACGATCTGCTCCTGCCGCCGGGTGCGGTCGAGGATGCTGCGCAGCAGCTGCGACTGCTTCGCCAGGAGCGTGCGCTGCGCGTCGGATCGCCGCGAGTTCAGGTGGCTCGTGGTCGCGACGGCGATCAGCACGAGCGGCAGCAGGAACGTGCGGTAGGTGACTTCGGTGGCGTTCTGGACGGTGAGCACGCTGATGACGCCGGCGATGGCGACGATCACGCCGAACAGTCCCAGCAGCCCGAACCCGCCGGCGAGCCACGTCGTCGGGAAGATCCAGAGCAGCCCCAGCACCGAGTCGGGCGCGGCAATCTGCATGATCGTGATGGCGAGGATGTCGACGGCGGGGACGACGGCGACCCACCCGTAGGGCAGCCGGTTCCACGGCACGACGAGCGTCGCCGCCGTCACGATGACCACCACGACGAGACCGACGAAGAACATGACGGTGTCGCCGCGGAACGGTCCGAGCGCCACGAGCACGCCGAGCACGAACACGACGGCCGCCAGCAGCAGCTGGTTGAGGGTCGCCGTTCGGTCGCGCGTGCGGTCCGCGGCGTCAGGCGATGCGTGCGTGCGCGCGCGAGGTCCGGGCCTCCCTGCTTCCCCCGGCGTCGCGGCGCTCACACTGTGAACGTAATGGATGCCGCGACCCGGCGGCATCCACCATCGCTCCGGTTCGCGGCATCCGGCGGGACTTCCGGGGTATCAGGCGCGCCCGCGGACGGCTCTTCCCGTCATGGAGAACGTGAGCCGCAAGCCGTACCGCGCCGGGCGGCCGGCCCTCGCGCGCCGCGGGGTCGCGATCGCCCTCGCCGTGACGCTGGGGCTCGGTCTCGCCGCGTGCGGGCAGTACTCACCGGTCACGCCTGACGGCTCCGGAGGCGGCAACGGCGGCAGCAGCAACAACGGCGGCAACGGCGGCAGCAGCGACAACGGCAACGGCAACAACAGCGGCGGCGGCACGGAGACGAGCGAGGCCGACCCGCAGTACCCGTTCTCGCTGCCCCCGAGCGACCCCAGCGTGTACGGCAACGACGGACCGGCGTACGCCGCGCTGCTCGCCGGCTGCGCCGCTGCCACGTCCTACCTCGACGCCGTCGCGACAGGCGGGCCCACCGACTTCGGGAACACGACCGACCCCAACCCCGTCATGTGGGGACTCGTCGACCCGCGATACGCCGTGCTGTACATGAGCGCCCTCGTGCGCGTCTGCGACGGCGACCCCGCCCTCGCGGACGCGCTGGCTGCCGGCGCCCTCGAGCGCTACGGCCAGGGCGGACTGGATCGCCCGACCGACCCGATCGACCCCGCGACCGGTGAGCCTTACTCCCCGCCGCGGCCGCCGGGGTACGGCGAGCCCGAGTGCGACCTGTACCGCGCGATCGTCAGCGCCCGCGACCAGGTCTCGCCCGACACGATCCCGTGCGACGCCGACGGTCCGTTCCCTGAGTCGGGCATCGTGTTCGGCGCGGGGGTCGACGGCGCCCTCACCCTCGCCGACGACCCGTGCACGTTCGACGTCGACGAGTCGCAGATCGTCCCCGAGGACGGGCTGCAGCCTGCGCTCAGCGTGTGCGCTCCGCTGCAGCAGGCCGGGCTCCTCGCCACCTACACGCCCGCCCGGAGCGGGGTCGACGGATGAGTGCGCCCACCCCCGAGGCCCCGGGCGCACCAGCGGAGCCGGACGGACCCCCTGCACCCGCGCCCGCCCCGCCCGCGGAGCCGGAATCCGAGGAGGCGTCCGCGCTGCGCGGCGGCCTCGTGAAGACCCTCCTCGCGGTCGTCGTGAACGTCGGTGTGCTCACCGCCCTGCTCGTGTACTTCGGCTGGGTGCGCAGCGAGCGCATGGCCGACCTGCTCGGGCTCGACGAGGCGATCCTCGGCATGACCGTCGACGACTACGTGCGACGCAGCGTCCGCTCGGTCGTGCTGATCCCGGTCTACGCCGCCGCAGCGGGCCTCGCGTGGGTCGTGTTCGATCAGTGGTGGCAGCGTCGCCGGGTGCGTCGTGGCATGGGCGATCCCGTCGTCGCGTTCGTGGCGCGGTGGCTGTGGGCGTTCGCCCTCGGAGCGTTCGCCCTCGGCATCGGGTTGTGGCTGATCGGCGCCGCGACGACCTTCATCGCGGCGCCGCTGGTGTGCGCCGGAGCGATCCTCCTGCTGCTGTACGCCGTCTCGCTGCGCGGCTACCTGCCCGGATCGACACGCCTCGAGCCGCTCACAGAGGGCGTGCTGCGCGGGGCCGTCGCCGTGCTCGTCGCCGTCGGGCTGTTCTGGACGGCCACCAACTTCGCGACCGTCGAGGGCACGGAGCTCGCGCACGGCTTCGTCGACGAGGTGCACACGCTCCCCGGTGTCGAGATCGACAGTGACGGTCCCCTCGACATCGTCGCGCCCGGCGTCGAGACCTCGTGCGCGGGCGCCGGCGAGCAGCCGCGGTACCACTACCGGGGTCTGCGGCTGCTCGAGGCCACCGGAGGCCACTACTTCCTCATCTCGGACCAGTGGACCCCGGGGTACGGCGTCGTGGTCATGCTCCCGGCCGACGCGGACGGCATCCGCTACACATTCGTGCGCGACCCGGCGGGCCTGCGCGACGACGCGTTCCCGCCGTGCGCGGAGGCGCCGGCCGTCGAGACTTCTCCGTGAGTCACAGCTGCGCCGCGACGGCCTCGCTGACCCAGCGCGCGTGGAGCCGCCACGGGTCGTCGACACCGGCCGCCAGCACCGCGACGTGCGCCGCGAGGGGCTCCGAGATGCGGAACCACTCGGTGCCGGGATGCCGGTCCTCGGCGAACTGCACATGCCGGGCCTGCTCGACCGCACGTCCGCCGCGCTCGAACGCCAGCAGTTCGTCGTGCCAGATCGCAGCGAACCGCTGCCGGGGATTGCCCGTCGTGCCGATCTTGATGCGGTCGGCGTAGCGCAGGTAGTAGACCACCTCGACACGCGGCGGAGCGATCTCGCCGTCGGGGACCTCGCCGTGGCGCCACTCGCACACCGCGCACAGCCAGCCGGAGGGGTAGCGGACGCCCAGCCGCGACCCGCACAGCCGGCACGGCGACGGCAGCACATCCGTGACGCCGTACGCGCCCTCGCCCCACTCGGCGACCG
Organism: Microbacterium sp. NPDC058389; assembly: GCF_042722305.1. Classification (NCBI taxonomy): domain Bacteria; kingdom Bacillati; phylum Actinomycetota; class Actinomycetes; order Micrococcales; family Microbacteriaceae; genus Microbacterium; species Microbacterium sp. NPDC058389. The sequence goes on along the minus strand of NZ_JBHXJQ010000023.1, from coordinate 15,737 downwards.
CCGCGAGGTGACGCTCGCACAGCGGCACCGGCGCGTCGGACGGCACAGGGCCGCGGCATCCCTCGTCCATCAGGCAGCGCGACGATGCCGCGCTGACACGCGAAGCAGGTCTCACAGGCACGCTGCGACGATACGCCCGCCCACCGACATCACCCGGGTACGCGAAAGGGGCCGCCGCCTTTCGGCGACGGCCCCTTTCGGACCAGACGGTTCAGCGAACCGCGAGCGTCAGCTCAGGATCAGCGACCCGAGAGCTTCTCGCGCAGAGCGGCGAGGGCCTCGTCGTCTGCCAGCGTGCCCACCGGGCTGCTGTCGGACGAGTACGAGGACGAGCCGGTCTCGACCGGAGCGGCGGCCTCGGCCTCGAGGGCCTTGATGACGGCAGCCTTGTGGGCCTCCCAGCGAGCGTGGGCGGCGGCGTACTCCTGCTCCCACTTCTCGCGCTGCTCGTCGAAGCCTTCCTTCCACTGGTTGGTCTCCGAGTCGAAGCCCTCGGGGTACTTGTACTCCCCGTTCTCGTCGTACTCGGTGACCATGCCGTAGAGGGCCGGGTCGAACTCGGTGCCGTAGGGGTCGACCGACTCGTTCGCCTGCTTGAGCGACAGCGAGATGCGGCGACGCTCGAGGTCGATGTCGATGATCTTGACGAAGACCTCTTCGCCGACCGACACGACCTGCTCGGCGAGCTCGACGTGCTTGCCCGACAGCTCCGAGATGTGCACGAGGCCCTCGATGCCGTCCGCGACGCGCACGAACGCACCGAACGGAACGAGCTTGGTGACCTTGCCCGGCGCGACCTGACCGATCGCGTGGGTCCGGGCGAAGACCTGCCACGGGTCCTCCTGCGTCGCCTTCAGCGACAGCGACACGCGCTCGCGGTCCAGGTCGACCTCGAGGATCTCGACGGTGACCTCCTGGCCGACCTCGACGACCTCGGACGCGTGCTCGATGTGCTTCCACGAGAGCTCCGAGACGTGGACGAGACCGTCGACGCCACCGAGGTCGACGAACGCACCGAAGTTGACGATCGACGAGACCGTGCCCTTGCGGACCTGGCCCTTGTGGAGGTTGTTGAGGAACGTGGTGCGCGACTCGGACTGCGTCTGCTCGAGCAGGGCGCGGCGCGAGAGCACGACGTTGTTGCGGTTCTTGTCGAGCTCGAGGATCTTCGCCTCGATCTCCTGGCCGAGGTACGGCGTGAGGTCGCGGACGCGACGCAGCTCGATGAGGGAGGCGGGGAGGAAGCCACGGAGGCCGATGTCGACGATGAGGCCACCCTTGACGACCTCGATCACGGAGCCGGTGACGACACCGTCGTTCTCCTTGATCTTCTCGACGTCGCCCCACGCGCGCTCGTACTGCGCGCGCTTCTTCGACAGGATGAGGCGGCCTTCCTTGTCCTCCTTCTGGAGAACGAGGGCTTCGACCTCGTCGCCGACCTTGACGACCTCGTTGGGGTCGACGTCGTGCTTGATGGAAAGCTCACGCGAGGGGATGACGCCCTCGGTCTTGAAGCCGACGTCGAGGAGGACCTCGTCGCGGTCGACCTTCACCACGGTGCCTTCGATGAGGTCTCCGTCGTTGAAGGACTTGATCGTCAGTTCGACCGCGGCCAGGAAGTCCTCAGCAGATCCGATGTCGTTGATCGCGACCTGCTTGGTGGCCGTGGCGGTCGTTGCGCTAGTCATGTAGTGGGTTGTCCTTGTTGGGTTGGGATATCAGGCTCCGGACCTCATCGGCTCCGTCGCGCGGACGCGGACGGATGCCTCAGACCGAAGCGAAGCGGATTTCATTGCGATGCCCCTCATGCCCCCTACGGGGTGCGTCCCAGGCCGTGATCGGCTCCAGGCGTGGCGAAACAGCCACACGAGTGACACTCCAGGGTATCAGAACGCGAGGGTCGCCCGCGATGTTCCCGAACGGGGTTCCGCGGTCATCGCGGCAGGTCGATCGGGGCCGTGTTCGTGCGGTCCGGATCGAACGGCACAGGTGCGCCCGTGGGCTCCCCGCGCAACGCTGCCAGGCGCTCGTCCTCGCGCCGCTGGGCGTCGGCCAGCCAGTCCCATCCGGTCGACGAGCCGCCCCGTTCGATGCCCGGCACGGGCGCCGTGGCGCGGCTCTCGTCGTACGGTGCAGCGGTGACCGTGACGGATGCCGGCGCCTCGGGCTGCGGCGGCGGCTGCACCGGCGACGGCACCATCGTCGGGTCGCCCCTGCCGGCCGCGCCGCGCAGGCCCGCCTGGGCGATGACGCGCTGGATGGTGAGGCCGCGCCGGTCGGGATCGCCGACGTACCGGATCTCGCGAAGCCCCTGCTCCTGCGCGGCGGACTCGAACACGAAGTGGCCGTAGCCGAAGATCCGGCCGATGAGCGGCTTGTAGACGGAGATGTCGAGGATGCGGGCGAGGGGCATCGTCGCGATGCGCTGCGACAGGATGCCGTGCACGCGGAACACCCGCATGTTCGTGATGACGAAGCGGTCCATGCGCTGCTCGAAGATGCGCCACGTGGCGTGCACGGCGATGGCGGCGCCCACGAGCACCGGAAGCCACCACGCCTGCGGGGGCACGACGAAGCCCAGGAGGAAGACGACGATGCCGCCGAGGAGCTCGAGTGCCGCCGACACGGTCGCCGCCCAGTGCTTGCGCACCTCATCGACGACGTACTCGCCCTGATCCGAGATCAGGTGCTTGTCGATCCGCGGATCGAACACGGTCAGCCCGCGGCGAGAGCCACGAAGAAGTCGACGACGGCCATCACAGCGCCCACGACGGCGTTGATCGCACCCTGCACCGCGTTGGCGGCATCCTGCGGGCGGGTGATGAGGTAGAACGCCGCGAACGCGATGACGAGCACCAGAACGATGCGCTTGACGATCTTCACGGGGGTCCCTTCGACTTCTGCAGTTCTACCGCACACGAGCCCGCACGCGCGCAGGCGCGCGGGCGCGTCGCCGAAGCGGGTCAGGGCCGGAGCAGCACCTTGGTCGCGCGGCGCTCGTCCATCGCAGCATAGGCCTTCGCGGCGTCCTGCAGCGGCAGCTCGAGGTCGAACACGCGGCCGGGGCGGATCGCACCGGACCGCACGTCCGGCAGGAGCTCCTCGATGTACCCGCGCACCGGGGCCACACCGCCGTTGACGCCGACGTTGCGGTCGAACATCTGCCGCACCGGCAGCTCGGGGCCGCCGTTGGGAACGCCCACGTAGCCGACCATGCCGCCCGGGCGGGTGGAGCGCAGCGCCTGGTCCATGGACTCCTTGGTGCCGACGCACTCGAGCACCCGATCGGCGCCGATCCCGCCGGTGAGCGCCCGCACCGCCTGGACGCCCGCGTCGCCGCGCTCCTCGACGATGTGGGTCGCGCCGAACTCGCGCGCGAGCGCCTGACGCTGCGGATGCCGCGACATCGCGATGATCGTCGTCGCTCCGAGCCGCTTGGCTGCGATGATCGCGCACAGGCCGACGGCGCCGTCGCCCACCACGGCGACGGAATCGCCGGGGGCGACGCCGGCCGAGACAGCGGCGTGATGGCCGGTGCCCATGACGTCGCTGAGCGTGAGCAGGCCCGGGATCTCGTCGTCGGACACGGGGCCGGGCACGACCGCCAGGGTGCCGTCGGCGAGCGGCACGCGAACGCGCTCGCCCTGACCGCCGTCCGCGAAGCCGCCGAAGCGGTCGTCGCTCCCCCACCAGCCCCCGTGGAGGCACGACGTGCTGACCCCGTTGCGGCAGTTGACGCACGTGCCGTCGCACACGTAGAACGGCGCGATCACGAAGTCGCCCGCACGCACCGTGCGGACGTCGGGGCCGACCTCCTCTACGACGCCCACGAACTCGTGCCCGATGCGGTGGGGCTGCTTGGTCGGCGTGACGCCGCGGTACGGCCACAGATCGGAGCCGCACACGCAGGCGGCGACGACGCGGACGATCGCGTCGGCACCGGTGGACAGCACGGGATCGGGCACGTCCTCGACGCGGATGTCGCGGGCGGCGTGGATGACGGTGGCGAGCATGGTCCGAGCCTATGCGCGCCGGCGCCGTCACGCGATCGCGTGGCCGATGACCTCGTCGCCCCCGCCGAACCGGATGGTGCGCGCGATCGTGGCGTCGTCCGCAAGGGTCGCGGCGATCACCTCCGCGACGTCGGCTCGCGGCACGGCGCCCCGGCCGGCCGGGTCCCGCGCGATGCGACCGGTCGGCGGATCGAGCGTCAGGGTGCCGGGCGCCAGGATCGTCCAGTCGAGATCGCTCGCGGCGAGGTGCGCGTCCGCCGCCCACTTGGCGTCGGCGTACGCGAAGAACGAGTCGTCGCGGTCGACTCCGTGATCGGCCCGCGAGCCGATCCAGGAGACCATGACGTACCGCAGCACGCCGGCGGCGGACGCGGCGTCCATCGAGCGGATGGCCGCGTCGCGGTCGACGGCGTACGTGCGGGCGGGATCGCCGCCGCCGGCGCCGGCCGACCAGACGACCGCGTCGTTGCCGGCGACGATGTTCTCCAGCTGGTCGACGTCGAGCGTCTCGATGTCGGCGACGAGGGGCTGCGCACCCGTGGCTGCCACCTCGGCCTCGTGCGCGGCGTTGCGGATGACGGCGGTGACCGTGTGCCCCTGGGCCACGAGCAGCGGCTCGAGGAGCAGGGCGACCTTGCCGTGTCCGCCGAAGATCAGGATGCGAGCCATGGGCGTTCCTCCGTCTTTCGTCTCACGCTACGCGTGTCGGCCGCGTCCGTCAGGCGACGAGCGCGTCGTCCGCCACCTCGTCCGCGACGATCGCGCGCACCGCGTCGCGACCGGCCCGATTGGCGCCCACCGTCGACTGCGACGGCCCGTACCCGATGAGGAACAGGCGCGGCTCGTCGATCGAGCGACCGTTCTCGACGCGGAACCCGCCCTCGGGCGTCCGCAGGTGCAGCGGCGCCAGGTGATCGAGGGCCGGGCGGAAGCCCGTGGCCCACAGGATCACGTCGGCGGGCTCGAAGGTCCCGTCGGGCATGCGGATGCCGTCCTCCTCGATCGCCGCGAACATCGGATGCCGCACCAGCACCCCGCGAGCCTGCGCGGCCCGCGCCCACGGCGTCCAGTGCATCCCGGTGACCGAGATGACGCTTCCGGGAGGCAGACCGCGACGCACCCGGTCCTCGACCCCGGCGATGGCAGCCACCCGTGCGGGGATGTCGAACTCGTCCTCGCGCCAGTCGGGCTCGCGGCGCGTGACCCAGAACGTGTCGGCGACATGCGAGATCTCGTCGAGCAACTGGACCCCCGAGACTCCGGCCCCGACGATCACGACGCGCGTGCCCGCGAACTCCTCCGCCGACACGTAGTCGGCGACGTGCAGCTGGCGGCCGCGGAAGCGCTCCTGGCCGGGGTAGCGCGGCCAGAACGGGCGGGTCCAGGTGCCCGTCGCGTTGATGACGTGTCGCGCCGCCCACGTTCCGGCGTCGCTCTCGACGAGCAGTCGGCCCCGGGGATCGTCATCGGCGCGACGGACCGCGGTGACACGGACCGGGCGCCGCACGTCGAGGCCGAACCGCTCCTCGTAGCCGGCGAAGTACGCCGGCAGCACGTCGCGGCTCGCCGCCGTCGGGTCGGCGGGCGGCACCACGTGCCCCGGGAGCTCGTGGATGCCGTTGACGGTGGCCATCCGCAACGACGCCCAGCGGTGCTGCCATGCGCCACCCGGCACAGGGTTCGCGTCGAGGACGACGAACGTCCGGTCGGCGGACTCGGCGCCCAGCGGCCGGAAGCCCCGACGCTGCAGGTGGTAGGCGGCCGACAGCCCCGCCTGCCCGGCGCCGATCACGACGACGTCGACGGGTACCTGCTCCATGCCTGCGTCAACAGCGACCGGCCCGCGGAGATTCCCCGCGGGCCGGTCCAGGTGCTCCGCGTCAGTTGAGGGCGCGCGTGCCGGCGGGCACGACTCCCCCGGCGTACAGCTCGGCGGCGACGTCCTGCAGGGCGGTCAGCGCGACGCGCTGCGTCATCGGCCCGTACGAGATGCGGGCCACGCCCAGCGCCTCGTACTCGGTGGAGGAGAGCGCGCCCGGGAGCCCGATCACGCTCACCTTGCGCTCGCCGATCCCCTCGACGAGACGACGCGTGATGTCGGCGTCGAGGATGCCGGGCACGAACACCAGGTCGGCTCCCGCCGCGAGGTACGCACGGCCGCGCTCGACGGCATCCGCGAGCGACTCCTCGACGGGCCGGCCGCCGCCGCGGGCGAAGGCGTCGGTGCGGGCGTTGAGCACGAAGGGGACGCCCTCGGCCGCGCCGGCGGCGACGATGGCCTCGACGGCGGCGACCGCCTCCTCCAGCGGGCGCAGGCGGTCCTCGACGTTGGCGCCGACGATGCCCTTGCCGATCGCGCGGCGGACGGTCTCGCCCGCGTCGCCGTACCCGCCGTCGAGATCCGCGCTCACCGGCAGGTCCCCTGCGGCCTCGACGATGCGTCCCAGCATGTCGAGCGTCACCTCCAGCGGGATGCCCCCGTCGGGGTACCCGAACGTCGCCGCGATCGAGTGGCCCGCGGTCGCGATCGCCCGCGTCTCGGGGAGCGCGGCGACGGCGCGCGCCGACACGGCATCCCACACGTTCACGACACGGAGGATCTCGGGTGCGGCGTGGAGGCGCGCGAGGGTCTGTGCTTTCTCAGCCTGAGTGGTCATGACTTTCACGCTAGCGGCGGCCGGCGCGGCCAGGGCCGGTCAGGACGGATCGAGGCGCCCGTCGAGGTACCACCAGCGCCCGCTCTGGCGCACGAAGCGGCTGCGCTCGTGCAGCACGCCGCGATCAGCGCCGTGGCGCCACGCAGCGCGGAACTCGACGACGCCGCGCACGTCCTCCTCGCCACCGGCCTCGACGTCGAGGATCTGCAGACCCGTCCACCGCTGCGAGGGATCGAGGTCGAGGTCGTCGGGACGCGTGCCCGGATGCCACGTCGCGGCGAGGTACCGGTCGTCGCCGACGACGAACGCGGTGTACCGGGAGCGCATCAGCCGCTCCGCGGTCGGCGCGGGGGTTCCGCGCAGCGCGGGGCGGCAGCATCCCTCGAACGCGTCGCCGCTGCCGCACGGGCACGGATCGCCCGCCGCGGGACGCACGAAACCGTCACCGCGCGCGCGGGACGGCGTCGCACCAGGGCCGAACGACATTCAGGCGCCGGCCTTCTCCGCGCACGAGACGCAGCGGGTCGCGAACGGGCGAACGCGCAGGCGTGCGATGGGGATGCCGCGACCGCAATCGACGCACACGCCATAGGCGCCGGTCTCCCAGCGCGCGACGGCCCCGTCGATCTCGGCGAGCTCGCGCCGCTCGGCGTCGGCGAAGGCCACTGCCCGCGACCACTCGCCCGACAGGGTCACGCCCTCGGGATCGTGCTCGTCGTCGGCGACGTCGGCTCCGCGGTCGGCGCGCAGCTCGGCGAGGGTCTGCTCGTTCGCGGCGAGGCGCACGGCGGCCGACTCGCGCAGCTCCTCGAGCAGCGCGCGCAGCTCGGTGCGGCCGGCGGCGGAGGTCATCGCATGAGACTACGCCCGCAACAGCTCGGACGGTCGGTGCCGCGCGCGATCGGTCGCGCCGCGGCGGGACCGTGAGAGCGGTCCCAGCAGGTGCACGGCCGGCGTCGAGCCTTCATGTGGCGACGGCATAGCCTTCTCACAGACTCGGTTGGGAGGGTGATCAAGACATCGCGGAGGGGCAACCCCCGGTCCCCCTGCGATTCCCCCCGCAGGGCGCCGCGTCGCCCGGGACCACACCTCGTGCCCGACCCCCGGAGGGCACGAGGGGCGGTCTCATCGACCCGCCCGGAGCCGGCGATCCGCATCCCCCCGGACGTGATCGCCGGCTTCTTCCGTCCGCTCGGCCGTCGCGTTCGCGATCGCGCCCGTTCCAGCATCGGCCGTCCTCGAAAGGGCTCGCCGCGCGCGGGTCGCGAGACGCACGGCCGCGCGTGACGGCATCCCGATGGCGTAGGCGACGGCGCCGGCAGCCGACGTGTCGCTCCGCCCGAGCGCGACCCGGCGCTCCCACGCGTCGCGCAGCGCCCCGCCGCGACGCACGAGCGGTTCCCGCGGCGGCAGCGAGCCGTCCGCCCGCCGCGCGACGAGCCGCGCGACGGCTGCGGTCCAGTCGTCGTCGGCCGGCGGGTGGAAGTAGTTCTCGTCGAGCCACTCCGGATCGGGATGCCGGAACCGCCGTCCGATCACGTCACGCTCCCCCGCCAGCAGGTCGGCGTCGGCGAGCGTCTCGTTGATGAGCTTCGGCGACACCCCGAACATGTCGAGCGCGATCACCGGGATCCCCTGGGCGATCGCCTCGATGGCCGCGGTGGAGCTCACGGTCACGAGCCCCTCGGCGCTCGCCAGTGCCCGCCTCATCGGCTCCGTCGACGTCACGAGGTTCGCCGGCAGCGGCCCGAGCGACGCGAGCAGTTCGGGGTAGCCGTCCTCCTCGAGGTGCGTCTGGTGCTCGCCGGCCGCGGCGCGCAGCTTCACGACCACGCGACGGGTCGAGTCCGCCTCGGCGGCGGCGACGAGCAGCCGCGCGATGCGCAGCCGGTCCTCGCGCTCGGCCGGCACTTTCGCCTGCGTCGCGAACACGAGATCCGTGCCCCGCGCCCCGTCCGCGGTGGCCGAGGCGCCCCGCGCGAACGGCAGCGTCGCCAGCGCGTAGCGGTGCGCGTACCCGGTGCGGGCCGACAGCGCGCCGAACTCACGCACCTCGCGCCGCGAGTGCACCACGAACAGGTCGCACTGCATGCGGTACACGACGGCCTTGCGGGTGGCCGGGATGGAGATCCCCGGCAGGCCTGACACGAGCACGGGCCTCGGGTCGAGCTGCGCGATCTCGCGGGCGAGCACGCGCACGAGCGGTCCGCGGGCGCCCAGCAGCACGGCATCCGGCCGCAGCTGCGTCAGCCGTGCCGCCAGCCCGGCGTACGCGATGCGCTCGACGCGCTCTGCGGGCAGCCCGCTGCCCGCGAGCGCCGCTCTCAGCTGCCCGTCGCTCACCACGAGGGGCGTGTCGAGCACGAGGAGTGCGGCATCCACCCCCTCGCCCTCGGCACCCAGGAGGGCGGCCGCCCACTTGACGTACGAGTCGGTGTCGGCGACGGCGACGATACGGGGCGCGCGCCCGCTCCTGCCGGTCACGCCGGGACGCGGCGCAGCTTCGCCATGGGCGCGAGCTCGCCGGGATACACGCGCTTGACGCCGTCGCCGAGGGCCGCCTCGATGACGCGGATGTCGCGCACGAGGTTCTTGAGGCCCGCCGGCTCCAGCGATGCAGCGTGGTCCGAGCCCCACATCGTGCGGTCGAGCGTGATGTGACGCTCCACCGCGACCGCGCCGAGCGCCACTGCGGCGAGCGAGATCTGCAGGCCGCGCTCGTGTCCCGAGTAGCCGACGGGTACACCGGGATAGCGGTCCCGCAGGGACGGAATCATCCGCAGGTTGGCCTCCTCGGGCTCCATCGGGTACGTCGAGGTGGCGTGCATGAGCACGAGGCGGTCGGTGCCCAGCACGTCGATGGCCGCGTCGATCTGGTCGATCGTCGACATCCCGGTCGACAGGATGACCGGCTTGCCCGAATCCCGCAGCGCCTCCAGCAGCTCGCGGTCGGTCAGCGAAGCCGACGCGACCTTGTGCGCGGCGACGCCGAGGTCCTCGAGGAACGCCACGCTCGGCACATCCCACGGCGAGGCGAACCACTCCAGGCCGCGCAGCAGTGCGTGATCCGAGATCTCGATGTACTGGTCGCGGTCGAACTCGACGCGACGGCGGTAGTCGAGATAGCTCATGGTGCCCCACGGCGTCTCGCGCGGAATGTCGCGCATGTGCTCCGGCGTGGCGATCTCGGGCGTGCGCTTCTGGAACTTCACCGCGTCGGCGCCGGCGTCGGCGGCCACGTCGATCAGCTGCTTGGCGATCTCGACGTCGCCGTTGTGGTTGAGGCCGATCTCGGCGATCACGTACGCGGGGCGTCCGCCTCCGACGACGCGGGATCCGATCGTGACGGTCATGATGCCTCCTGGGGGCTGGTGGGGTGTGGTGCGGTGAGAAGAGTGGATGCCGCCTCCCGGCCCGCCAGCACGCGGTCGGCCAGATCGCGCACGGCGCCCGCGCCGCCGGGGCGGTCGAGGACGGCACGCGCGGCGGACAGGACGAGCGGGTGGGCGTCGGGCACGGCGACAGGCCAGCCGACGAGGTCGAGGCACGGCAGGTCGTTGACGTCGTTGCCGAGGTAGGCGATGCGGGTCAGCGCGACGCCATGGGCGCCCGCCCACTCGCGCAGTGCGGCGGCCTTGTCGCTCGTGGCCTGGATGACGTCGACGCCGAGCTTGCGCGCCCGCGCGGTGACGACGGGGTTCGCCTCCGTCGAGAGGATGAGGAGAGGGATGCCGGCAGCCCGCAGCAGCGAGACCCCCATGCCGTCCGACCGGCTGACGACCACCGACTCGACACCGTCCTCGTCGACGCGCACGGTGTCGTCCGTGTGGACGCCGTCGAAGTCCGTGACGACGGCATCCACGTCGATCGGTGCCGCGCGGTCGACGAGCGGAGCGATCGCGCGTGCGAGCTCCAGCTCATCGACGGTGTCGATCTCGATCGCGGTGCGCGCCGGCACTTCCGCGATGCCGATGCTGCCGAAGAAGCGGTGTCGCGCCGCACGGAACCCTGCCGCGCGCATCACGTAGAAGGCGCCGGTCTCCAGGTGGTGCGGGTCGCGGTCCTGCCGCCGCGGACGGAACTCGAGGTCGTGGTTCACCGCGGACGCGGCGCCGCCGACGCCCTTCTCCCACAGGAAGCCGTACGTCTCGACGGCCGAGAAGACGCTGTCGCGCCGGCGCGAACGCACGAGGTGCACGGCGTCCGTGAGCGCGTCGACGTCGATGAACGGCGAGGTCGCCTGCAGGAAGGCCACGACGCCGACGTCGATCCCGCGACGCTCGAGCTCGTCGAGCGCGTGGAGCAGCGCGCCTTCGGAGCTCGCCTCGTCGCCGGCGAGGTCCGCCGGACGATCGACGATCTCGGCGCCCCACTCTGCGGCGACGGCGGCGATGTCCGCGTCGTCGGTGGTCACGACGACGCGGCGGATGGCCTCGCACTGCTGCGCGGCCGCGACGGCGCGCGCGACGAGGGGCACTCCCCCGACACGCTGCAGGTTCTTGCGCACGACGCCCTTCGACCCGCCGCGCGCGGGGATGATCGCCACCGCCTCGCTCATGCCACGGCCCGGTGTCCTCGAGGAGCGCTGCTGGAGGTCGCGCGCACCGTGCGCACGGTCGCGCCCGTGCCCGCGAGCACGAGCGGCAGCGTCGTCGTGGTGCTCGACGGCAGCGTCAGCACCTCCAGCGGCTCCCGGGCGCCGGCGAGCACGAGCTCCACGGGCAGACCCGTCTCGTGGATGCGGAGGCCGGGCACGGTCGCGACGGCGCCGAGCTGCTCCGCGGTCTCACGGCGATGCGGAAGGTAGACCGCACCGTCAGCAGCAGCGCCGCGCACCCAGCGCACGTAGTCGAGGAGCAGCATGCGGCCGTCGACGGGCAGGGCGCTGCCCAGCACGACGCGGCGGCCGAGCTCCGGAGCGGTGGGCGCGGTCGCCCGCGTCCACGAGAAGTCGTGGCGCCGGATCTCGAACCCCTGGTCGGCGAGGGCGTCCAGGCGGTCGGCGCCGAGGTCGAACGCCGTGAACATGCCGGCACGGCGCGCGCCCGCGCGCCGGTGGACGAGTTCGGCCGCGAAGGGCGCCACGAGGGTCGTGAGCCCGCGTTCGTCCACATTCGGCCGCTCATACGGACGCCGGCCGAGGAGCGTGTCCGCGTAGGCGACCGCGTGTGCGCCGTCGTCGAGGAAGGTGACGCGGCGTGGCCGGAGCACCGCGGCGGCGAGCCGGAACTGGCCCGAGAACCCGTCGCCCACGAGCCAGTGGCCGTGACGGGCGAGGAGGCTCCACGGGATGCCGACGTACGGCTCGAGGGCGCCGAAGCGCGCGCCGCGCGCGAGCAGCGCGTCGGCCGTCGCCGAGATCTGCGGCGTCAGTCGGCCCGCCACCGGCACCGTGGTGGAGTGGGCAGCGGCCCACTCCGCGGCGCCGACGAGCTGCAGCGGCGACTCCACCCATGCCAGCACATCGTCACGGCCCATCGCGTCACCCCTTTCCGGCTGTCTCCCCACGGTGAGCGGGAGACGTGAACGCGACGGGTGCCGACGGGCGACCGGCATCCGTCGCGCAGATGAACGGCGGGTGTCCGCCCCGGGAGGGGACGGCCCCGCCTCCGCGCGCGGCGTCGGACGTGCGTGCCAGGATGAACGCGTGACCGACCGCCTGATGCTGCTCGACTCCGCGTCCCTCTACTTCCGCGCGTTCTACGGGGTGCCCGACACGGTGCGGGCGCCCGACGGCAGGCCGGTGAACGCCGTGCGCGGTTTCCTCGACATCATCACGAGGCTCGTGACGACCTACCGTCCGACGCACCTCGTCGCGTGCTGGGACGACGACTGGCGGCCGCAGTGGCGGGTCGACCTCATCCCCACCTACAAGACCCACCGCGTCGCCGAGGTGGTCGCCGGCGGACCCGACGTCGAGGAGGTGCCCGACCCCCTCGAGGTGCAGGTGCCCGTCATCCGCGAGGTGCTGGGTGCCCTCGGCATCCGCATCGTCGGCGCAGCCGAGCACGAGGCCGACGACGTCATCGGCACGCTCGCCACGACCGCGACGATGCCCGTCGACATCGTCACCGGTGACCGCGACCTGTTCCAGCTGGTCGACGACGCGCGTGACGTGCGCGTCGTGTACACCGCACGCGGCATGAGCAACCTCGAGGTCCTCACGGACGCGGCGGTCGTCGCCAAGTACAGCGTGCTGCCCTCGCAGTACGCCGACTTCGCGACGCTGCGCGGCGACTCGTCTGACGGCCTGCCCGGGGTGGCGGGCATCGGCGAGAAGACCGCCGCCGGCCTGCTGGCGACGCACGGCGACCTGGATGGGATCATCGCGGCCGCCGAGGCCGGCGAAGGCATGTCGGCCGGCGTGCGCTCGAAGGTGCTGGCGGGGCTTCCTTACCTGGCTGTCGCACCGAAGGTCGTGGCGGTCGTCCGCGACCTGCCTCTCGAGGTGCCCGACCACCGGCTGCGCCCGCTCGACGGCGCAGCGAAGGCGGAGGCCGCCGCCCTCGCCGAGAAGTGGTCGCTCGGCACGGCGGTCACCCGCATCGTCGACGCGCTCGACGCCGTCTGACACCCGCTGCGTACTCCCACGGGAGTAGGCAGCCCGCTCCGGCGGTCAGACTCCTGACAGAGGGCCCCGGCGTAGCATCGACCGCATGCTTGGCCCAGGGCACTTCGGCGTGAGCGCGACCGCCTCCGCGCAGCGTCTCGCCGACGGCGACGGCCCGGGCGCTCGCTTCCGCCCGCCGAGCGCCGTGGTGCTCCTCGTACCGGTGTTCGTGTCGCTGCTGGTGCAGGTGCCCGGCACCATCGGGCTCTCGTGGTGGCAGCACGTGCCGCTGTGGGCGGCGGTGACCAGCGCCCTGCTGGCGGCGGCGTCCGCGCTCACCCTGTTGGCGGCACCACGGTTCCCCGGCCCGACGGTCGCCGTCGTCGCCGCGCTCACCCTCGTCGACCTGTTCGTCCCGCCGATCGGCGGGCCGCCGCCGATCGCGCTGGTCTTCGCGATCATCGGCGCCGTGGTCCGAGGTGCGCGGGTGTGGGCGCTGATCTCGGTGGGGACGGCGTGGCTCGTCGCCGTCGTCGGACCCGAGCTCGCGACCGCGGTGCTCGCCGCGTCGCCCGCCGGCATCGCACAGTGGCATCCTGCCGGTATCGCGCTGGCCACCGTCGGCCTCGCGCTGTGCTTCGTCATCGGCGAGGGGGTGCGCGCACGGCTTCGGGGCGCGCAGGAGCGCCGCGCGCAGCTGACCGCCCGCCGCCGCGCGGCCGAGCAGGACGAGCGCACGCGCATCGCGCGGGAGCTGCACGACGTCCTCGCCCACTCGCTCAGCCAGATCGCCGTGCAGTCGGGGGTCGGGCTGCACCTGTTCGATCGCGAGCCCGAGCGGGCGCGCGAGGCGCTCGCCAACATCCGGGCGCTCAGCGCCACCGGCCTCGACGAGGTGCGTGGCGTCCTCGCGTTCCTGCGCGGCGACGAGCTCGCCGCGCCCGACACCGCTCCCCTGACCCCGCAGCCGCAGCTCGCCCAGCTTCCGGGCCTCGTGGCGGGCCGCTCCGGTCTGGGGCTCACGGTCTCGCTCGACGACCGGCTCAGCGGCGACGAGCCGTCGAGCGCCGTGCAGACCACCGCGTACCGCATCGCGCAGGAGGCGCTCACGAACGTGGTGCGCCACTCCGCCGCCTCCCACGCCACCGTCACAGTGGCGCACGAGGCCGCCGATCTCGTCGTGACCATCGCCGACGACGGCGCGGGGATCCCCGCCTCCGCCTCCGAGCGCGGCGGGCTGCGCGGCATGCGCGAGCGCGCAGAGCTGGCCGGCGGCCGTCTGACCGTCGACAGCGGGGCGCGGGGCACCTCCGTCGTCGCCCGCCTCCCGTGGGCGGGGGCCGCATGATCCGCGTCGCGCTGGCCGACGACCACCAGCTGGTGCGCGCCGGGTTCCGGGCGCTGCTGGACTCCGAGCCCGGCATCGAGGTCGTCGCCGAGGCGTCGGGCGGTCAGGAGCTGCTCAGCGCGCTCCGACGGATGCCGGTGGACGTCGCGCTGGTCGACATCCGGATGCCGGACGGCGACGGCCTGTGGGCCGCCGAGCAGATCTCCGCCGACCCCGCGCTGTCGGGCGTGCGTGTCGTCATCGTCACCACGTTCGAGCTCGACGAGTACGTCGTGCGTGCGGTGCTCGCGGGCGCCAGCGGCTTCCTCGTCAAGGACACCGAGCCGGCGGACCTGATCCGCGCGGTGCGCGCGGTCGCCGATGGCGACGCGCTGCTGTCGCCGGGCGTGACGCGCACCCTGCTCGACCGCGCGGCCTCGGGACTGCGCCAGGTGCCCGATGCGCAGCTGCTGCAGACGCTCACCGAACGCGAGGTGGACGTGCTGCGGCTGGTCGCCGAAGGCCTCACGAACGACGAGATCGGCGCACGGCTGTACCTGTCGCCGCTCACGGCCAAGACCCACGTGTCGCGCATCATGCAGAAGCTCCACGCGCGCGACCGCGTCCGCCTCGTCATCATCGCGTACGAGTCGGGCCTCGTCGGGTCGTAGCCCGCCCGTCGGGCGAGTGCCGCGCGTACACCTCGGGGAGCAGTCCGGAACACACCGCCGGTCGGATTCGCGGATGCCTCGCCCTGCCTTGACTGGAGGCATCCGTTCGCCCATCCCGGTGCGACCGGCTCCGAGAGAGGATTCCGCATGTCCGCTGCACTCGCCACGGGAATCGTGGCCGCACACTTCGTCGGACCGTGGGGGTTCGGCTGGTGGTTCCTGCTGATCCCCCTGTTCTGGATCACGCTGATCGTCGTGCTGTTCGCCGTCTTCGGCCGACGCTGGCGCCGCGCGGCCGCGGACGGCGGCTACGGGCCGTACGGGCGCACGCCGGCCCGCCAGGCCGAGACGACGCTCGCCGAACGCTTCGCCAAGGGCGACATCGACGAGACCGAGTACCGCGCGCGCCTGGAGGTGCTGCGCGCGAACGCCACGCAGTGAGCGTCGCCGGAAGCGCCCGGCCCTAAGCCCGGCGGTCGCGTGCCGGGCACAACCCCAGCCCCTACCGCGGCCACGGCG
>NZ_JBHXJQ010000022.1:0-53004 GCF_042722305.1 Microbacterium sp. NPDC058389 | reverse complement strand
CCCTGGATCGCGTACGAGTCCTCGACGGTCGCGTCGGGGTAGCGGGCGGTGATCCGCGGGATCACGCCGTGCGTGCGGTCGGCCTCGGCCAGCTCCGCCGCGATCGTCGCGATGTCTTCGGGGGACAGCATCCACTCATCTCCTCGGTGAGCCCGGTTCCTGAGCCTGTCGAAGGACGCTTCGACAGGCTCAGCGACCGGGGCGGTGTGACAATTACAGCTGGTGGCCGAGCTTGTACTCGCCCTGCTTCCAGCTGGGGAGCTCGTCTGCCTTGTCCTCGGGACGGGTGTACGAGAAGCCGTCGGCGCCGATGGTGACCGCCATCTCGGACGAGTCTGTCCGCGCGACGACGTGCTGCGGGTTGCCGTCGAGGTCGAGGACCAGGGATGCCTCGGTGTACCAGGACGGGACCACGGGGTTGCCCCACCAATCGCGGCGCTGGTTGTCGTGCACGTCCCACGTGACGACAGGGTTGTCGGGGTCGCCGGTGTAGTAGTCCTGCGTGTAGATCTCGACGCGGTGGCCGTCGGGGTCGCGCAGATACAGGTAGAAGGCGTTCGAGACGCCGTGGCGGCCAGGGCCGCGCTCGATCGCGTCGGAGCGGCGGAGCGCCCCGAGCTTGTCGCAGATCGCGAGGATGTTGTGCTTCTCGTGGGTGGCGAACGCGACGTGGTGCATGCGGGGGCCGTCGCCGCCGGTCATCGCGGTGTCGTGCACCGTGGGCTTGCGGCGCATCCACGCGGCGTAGACGGTGCCTTCCTCGTCCTGGATGTCCTCCGTGACGCGGAAGCCGAGCGACTGCATGAAGTTCACCGCGCGGGGGACGTCGGGGGTGACCTGGTTGAAGTGGTCCAGGCGCACCAGCTCACCCGGGGTGTGCAGGTCGTAGCGCCACGACAGCCGCTCGACGTGCTCGGTGGCGTAGAAGAACTCGTAGGGGAAGCCGAGCGGGTCGGTCACGCGCACCGAGTCGCCGATGCCCTTCGTGAACCCGTCCGGGCGGCGCTCGATGCGGCAGCCGAGCTCCTCATAGAAGGCGACCGCCTTGTCGAGGTCTTCGGGGGTGCGCACGCGGTACGAGAACGCGGCGACCGCGGCCACCGGCCCCTGGCGCAGCACGAGGTTGTGGTGGATGAACTCCTCCGTCGAGCGGAGGTAGATCGCCTGATCGTCCTCCTCGGTGACGTACAGGCCGAGCACGTCGACGTAGAAAACGCGGGATGCCGCCAGGTCGGTGACGACGAGCTCCATGTACGCGCAGCGCAGGATGTCGGGGGCCGGCGCGGTGGGCGTCGGGATCGGGTTGTCGGAGAGGATGGGCGCCTCCTGGCTCACGTAGAAGCCCGAGGAGGTGAGGGTCATGTCGTCACGGCTGGTCATGTCGCGTCCTTGCGTGTGTTGCGGTCCCCGGGCCCCTCCCGGTCCGTGAGCCTGTCGAAGGGTGCTTCGACGGGCTCAGAGACCGGTGCGGGCTCAGCGACCGATGCGGGTCAGTGGGATGCCGGGGCTCCGGCTTTGCCGAAGGTCGGGTTGTGCGCGGGGCCGAGCGTGATGTGCACGGCCTGCTGGTCGGTGTAGAAGTCGATCGACCGGTAGCCGCCCTCGTGGCCGAGGCCGGAGGCCTTGACGCCGCCGAACGGCGTGCGCAGGTCGCGCACGTTGTTCGAGTTGAGCCACACCATGCCGGCCTCGATGGCCTGCGAGAAGTTGTGGGCGCGCTTGAGGTCGTTGGTCCACACGTAGGCGGCGAGGCCGTACTTCACCCCGTTGGCGAGCTCGAGGGCCTCTTCGTCGGTGTCGAACGGCGTGATCGCCACGACCGGCCCGAAGATCTCCTCCTGGAAGATGCGGGCGTCGGGTGCGACGTCGGCGAACACCGTGGGGCGCACGAAGTTGCCGGTCTCGAAGCCGTCGGGCCGGCCGCCGCCCGCGACCAGGCGCGCCTCGGTCTTGCCGAGCTCGACGTAGCTCATGACCTTGTCGTAGTGCTCGGGGTGCACGAGGGCCCCGACCTCGGTCGCGGGGTCGTGCGGGTAGCCGACGACGACGCGATCGGCCTGTGCCGCATAGCGGGCGACGAACTCGTCGTAGATCGGGCGTTCGACGAGGATGCGCGAGCCGGCGGTGCAGCGCTCGCCGTTGAGCGAGAAGACGCCGAAGATGGTCGCGTCGATCGCGGCCTCCAGGTCGGCGTCGGCGAACACCACGGCGGGGCTCTTGCCGCCGAGCTCCATCGACAGGCCCTTCAGGAAGGGCGCGGCGTTGCCGAAGATGAGCTGGCCGGTGCGGCTCTCGCCGGTGAACGAGATGAGCGGCACGTCGGGGTGCTTGACCAGCGCGTCGCCGGCATCCTCGCCCAGTCCGTTGACGAGGTTGAAGACGCCCTTCGGCAGCCCCGCCTCTTCGAAGATGCCGGCCCACAGCGACGCCGAGAGCGGCGTGAATTCGGCAGGCTTCAGCACGACGGTGTTGCCCGTCGCGAGCGCGGGGCCGAGCTTCCACGACTCGAGCATGAAGGGCGTGTTCCACGGCGTGATGAGACCGGCGACGCCGATCGGCTTGCGGTTGACGTAGTTCATCTGGCGGCCCGGCACCTTGTAGGCATCGTCGGCCTGGGCGACGATCAGGTCGGCGAAGAACCGGAAGTTCTCGGCCGCACGGCGCGCCTGGCCGAGTGCCTGGGTGATCGGCAGGCCCGAGTCGAACGACTCGAGTTCGGCGAGGCGCGCGTCGCGGGATTCGACGATGTCGGCGATGCGGTGCAGCACGCGCGAGCGCTCACGGGGCAGCATGCGCGGCCACGGGCCGTCGGCGAAGGCGCGGCGCGCGGCGGCGACGGCACGGTCGATGTCGGCCTTCTTTCCGGCCGCGGCCTGCACGTACGTCTCGTTCGTCACCGGGTCGAGCACGTCGAACGTGTCGCCGTCCAGCGAGTCCACGAACTCGCCGTCGATGTAGTGGCGGATGCGCTCGGGCAGCCCCTCCGGCACATGCCGGGTCTCAAGAGCGGTGTCTGTCATGGGTGTCTCCTTCGTCGGAGGTGCGGATATGAGGAAAGCTCGGGGGAGGGATGCCGGCGGCCCGGCATCCCGTTCAGAACGCCGGCAGGCCGAGGGCCTCGTCGGGATGCTCGTGGATCATGTACGCGTCGAGCGTGGCGGCGCGGTGGCGACGGGCGACCTTCTCGATCTCACCGAGCGGTGCGCCGACCTCGATGAGCTGCACGATGTTCTCGTGCTCGCGCACGGATTCCTGGGCGCGGCCGGGGACGAAGCTGAACGTCGAGTCGCGCAGGTGGCCGAGACGGCCCCACTCGGCGTTGACGAGCTCGAGCATGCGGGGGTTGGCGCACTTGGCGTACAGCGTGGAGTGGAACTCCTGGTTGAGCGCGGTGAACGCGCGCGGATCGAAGTGCTCGAGCGTCTCGATCATGAGCGCGTTGATGCGACGCGCATCCCGCAGGTCGTCGGCGTTCAGCCGGCGGGCCGACAGCGCGGTCGCCGTGCCTTCGAGGACCGACAGCGCCTGCATGCTGTAGCGGTAGGCCGAGTCGTCGACCATCGACACGCGCGCGCCGACATTGCGCTCGAACGTCACGAGACCCTCGGCCTCGAGCTGGCGGATCGCCTCGCGCACCGGCACGACGCTCATGTCGAGGTCGGTGGCGATGGTGCCGAGCACGAGCCGGTAGCCCGGGGTGAACTCCTGGTGCGCGATGCGCTCCTTGATCCACTGGTACGCGCGCTGCGACTTGCTGAGCGCGTTCTGCGCGGTCGTCTCGGGGGTCATCGTCCGCTCGCTTCCTGAGCCTGTCGGAGGGTGGTGTCGTAGCGCGCGCGCCACTCGGCGTTCATCGGGAAGAGCCCGTCGACGGGATGCCCCTCCGCGACCCGCTCGGCGATCCACGCGTCCTCGGCCTCCTGCGCGAGGGCGGCGTCCGCGACCTCCTCGGCGATCGCGGGCGGGATGACGATGACGCCGTCGGCGTCGCCGACGACGACGTCGCCCGGCTCGACCGTCGTTCCGCCGCAGGCGACGGCGACGTCGCCCTCCCACGGCACGTGCTTGCGGCCGAGGACCGCGGGGTGCGCGCCGGAGGTGTAGACCGGGATGCCGACCGCGGCGACGGCCGCGGCATCCCTCACTCCGCCGTCGGTGACGATGCCTGCCGCACCGCGCGCGTGGGCGCGGATCGCGAGGATGTCGCCGAGCGTGCCCGAGCCGGTCTCGCCGCGGGCCTCGATGACGATGACCTCACCGTCGCCGACGGCGTCGAACACCCGCTTCTGCGCGTTGAAGCCGCCGCCGTGGCTCGCGAACAGGTCTTCGCGGTTCGGGACGAAGCGCAGCGTGCGCGCGGTGCCGACGAGCTTGGCGTCGGGATGCAGCGGCCGCACGCCGTCGACGTGCACGTTGTTCAGTCCGCGCTTGCGCAGCTGCGCCGACAGCCCGGCGACGGGCACGGCCTCCAGCTTCGCGCGCAGCTCGGCGCTCAGAACAGGCGACTCGGCGGGCAGCCCCGCCGCCTCGCGCGAGCCCCACGCCTCGGTGCGCTGCAGGTCGTCGACGGCGGGCAGCGAGCCGAGCGCGCCGTCGAAAGCGGCGTCGCCCTGCACGACCGTCGTGACGAGGCGCCCCGACGACGGGCCGTTGTCGACGGACACCTCGACCTCGATGACGTCTCCGGGAACCGCGACCGACGAGCCCGCGGGCGTGCCGGTGAGGATGACGTCGCCGGTCTCGAGCGTGAAGTGCTGCGACAGGTCGGCGACGAGCTGGGCCAGCGGGAAGATCATGCCGCCGGCGGTGTCGTCCTGCACCAGGGTGCCGTTGCGCCACGTGCGCACACGCAGGTGGCCGGGGTCGACCGTGCGGGCGTCGATGAGCGCCGGGCCGATGGGCGTGTAGCCGTCGCCGCCCTTGGAGCGCACGTTCGAGCCCTTGTCGTTCGCGCGCAGGTCGTACAGTCCGAAGTCGTTCGCGGCGGTGACCGCGGCGACGTGCGACCACGCGTCGGCGAGGGCGACGCGGCGGGCGGGTACGCCGATCACGAGCGCGATCTCGCCCTCGAAGGCGAGCAGCTCGGTGCCGGCGGGTCGCTCGATGGTGCTCCCGGATGCCGCGACCGAGCTCGACGGCTTGAAGAAGTACGAGGGGTCGGCGGGGCGGCGGCCGCGCTGATCGGCGCGGGAGGCGTAGCTGAGGTGGATCGCGATGATCTTGCCCGGACGCCCGGGCAGCGCGGCGAAGCGCGGATCCGCGGCATCGGTCGATGCGGTGTCTACCGTCATGAGCTCCCTCACTCTTGCGTCGTATCCGAAATCGTATATGATCGGTCCCACATCCGGCAACACTCTCCCCGAAACGAGTGTGCCGGTGACGACGACGTCAGCCCCGACACAGGAGTCACAATGAGCACATCGCAGTCCCCAGCAGGGTTCACCCCCACCGGCACCATCGCCTCGACCACCGATCGCCGCCGCGTCGTGTTCGCGACCGTGGTCGGAACCACCGTCGAGTGGTACGACTTCTTCATCTACGCGACCGCGGTCGGCCTGGTCTTCGGCCAGCTGTTCTTCGCGCCGCTCGGAGCCAACAGCGCCATCGTCGCCTTCGCGACGGTCGGCGTGAGCTTCCTCTTCCGCCCCCTCGGCGCGTTCCTGGCCGGTCACTTCGGCGACAAGTACGGCCGCAAGGTCGTCCTGATGTGGACGCTCATCCTGATGGGCGCGGCCACCGCCCTCATCGGCGTGCTGCCCACGTACGAGGCGATCGGCGTCGCGGCGCCCATCCTCCTGGTGCTGCTGCGCATCATCCAGGGCATCTCGGCCGGCGGCGAGTGGGGCGGCGCGGTGCTGATGGCCGTCGAGCACGCGCCCCGCACGCGCCGCGGCGCGTTCGGCGCCTCGCCGCAGATCGGGGTGCCGCTCGGCCTGCTGCTCGCCTCGGGTGTCATGGCGCTCATGGCGATGATCGCGCCCGGTGACGCGTTCCTCGTGTGGGGCTGGCGTGTGCCGTTCCTGCTCAGCGTCGTGCTGATCCTCGTGGGCTACTACGTCCGCCGCCGCGTCGAGGAGAGCCCGGTGTTCGCCGAGCTCGCCGAGCGCAAGGAGAAGGCGAAGATGCCGATCATCACGCTGTTCCGCAAGCACCTGCTGCTCGTGATCATCGCCGCGCTCGTGTTCGCCGGCAACAACGCCGTCGGCTACATGACCACCGGCGGCTACATCCAGGGCTACGCGACCAACCCTGAGGGCCCGCTGGGTCTCGATCGCACACCGGTGCTGTGGGCCGTCGCCGGCTCCGCCATCACGTGGCTGCTGTCGACGCTCGCCGCCGGCTTCATCTCCGACCGCATCGGCCGTCGCACGACCTACATCATCGGCTGGATCCTGCAGCTCGCGGGCGTGTTCCTGCTGTTCCCGCTCGTGAACACCGGCAACATCTGGCTGCTCTTCCTGGGGCTTGCGATCCTCACGATCGGTCTCGGCTTCACCTACGGCCCGCAGGCCGCGCTGTACTCCGAGCTGTTCCCGGCCTCGATCCGGTTCTCGGGGGTCTCGATCTCGTATGCCATCGGCGCGATCCTCGGCGGCGCGTTCGCTCCCACCATCGCGACGGCGCTGGTGCAGGCCACCGGAACGACCATGTCGGTCACGTGGTACCTGGCAGGCATGACGATCGTCGGCCTCCTCGCGACGCTGCTCCTGCGCGACCGCTCCGGCATCCCGCTCGGCCCCGAGCATGAGGCCGAGCAGGAGGTCAGCCCGATCTACGGCCTCGCCAAGGCCTGACCTCTCGGGAGTGGATGCCGTCGCCCCGGGCTCACGCTGAGCCCCGGGCGGCGGCATCCGTCGTTCGGATCAGCGGGTGCGCATGCCGTCCAGGGCGACCGTGACGACGTCGTGCGCGAGGCGGTCGCGGTCGATCGCGCCGCCCGGGCGGTACCACTCGACGAGCGAGTTGACCATGCCGAACACGAGGCGCGTGACGACGGCGCCGTCGACGTCGGACCGCACGCTGCCGGCCGCCTGCGCCTCGGCGACGAGCAGCGTCACGCGGTGGTCGAAGGTGCGTCGACGCTCCAGCGCGGCGCGCTCGACGTCGCTGTTGCCGCGCACGCGGAGGAGGAGCGTCACGTACGGGAGCCGGTCGACCAGCACGAGCACCGCGCCGCGCAGGACGGCGGCGAGACGCTCGGCGGGGTCGGGATCGGCGATCGCCGGGGCGTCGAGCACCCCTTCGAGTCCGCCCAGGGCCTCGTCGAGCGCGAGCGCGAGCAGCTCCTCCTTGGAGTCGAAGTGGTGGTACAGCGCCGACTTCGTGAGGCCGAGGCGCTGGGCCAGGTCGGCGACCGACGTCGCGTCGTACCCCTGCTCGTTGAACAGCCCGACGGCGACGGCGAGGACCTGCTCGCGGTCGTAGCCGGGGCGGCCTCGCCGCGCGGGGGCGGACTCGGCGCTCGCGGACATGCGCCCAGTCTCGCACCGGCCGGCGCCGCACGCCGTCGGCCGTCCGCACGTGTCGGCGTGTGCACGGCACCCAGCGATCAAAGATCGGATCTTTGTCATGGTCATCGCGAGTGGCAACCCTCATCTTCACCCGAAGTCGTCGACGGCAACATATACGTGAACGCCATGGTCCGATGTTTGAAGCGCTTCGACATTCCCGTGTGTTTTCGCCGCTCCATACCCGGTGTGGGTCCGATTCTTTCGCGCGAAACCTCGGAACTCTCGACCTGGTGCAACCCGATGAAAGTCGGCATAGCCAAAGCATTGACGACTCAAAAGATCGGATGTTCTACTGGTGCGAAGAAGGGCGGCAATGACCATCGCTACCTCGTATCGAACAACGGATGTCCGATTCGTCACCTCTTCGCGGCACGATGGCGCGCCGCAGCCTCCGCTCGACCCCGCAGGGCGCAGCACGGCGGCGTCGGCCGCATACCTGGCGATCGAGCCCGAGTCCGCGGATGGGCTCGAAGGGCACGGCTTCGTGTACTCGACCGGGACCGGCAACCACTTCCAGCTGGCGGCCATCGATGCGGTCATGGCGCTCATCGCGCACCGGGACGTCGAAGCGCTGCTCGCCGACATGGGCGGCACCTGGCGCATGCTGATGCACGACACGCGACTGCGCTGGCTGGCGCCCGACACCGGGGTGGTGCAGACGGCGATCGGCGCCGTCGTGAACGCGCTCTGGGACCTCAAGGCCAAACGCGCGGGCATGCCGCTGTGGCGGCTGCTGTCGCGGCTGAGTCCCGACGAGATCGTGGACCTCGTCGACTTCCGCTACCTCACCGACGCCCTCACGCCGATGGAGGCGCTCGACATCCTCGACGACGCCGTGCCCGGCCGTGCCGAGCGCGAGGCGTTCCTGCTCGCGAACGGCTATCCCGCCTACACGAGCACGCCCGGGTGGCTGGGCTACACCGACGACGAGCTCGAGCGCCTGTGCCGGCAGGCACTCGACGACGGGTTCACGCAGATCAAGATCGAGGTCGGGGTCGACCTCGAGCACGACATCCGCCGCCTCGCGATCGCACGAGACGTGTGCGGCCCGGACTTCCCCATCGCGATCGACGCGGGCCGGCGCTGGGACGTCGACGACGCGGTGCGGTGGGTCGGCGCCCTCGAGCGCTTCGACCTCCACTGGGTGTCCGAGCCCACGAGTCCCGTCGACGTGCTGGCGCACGCGGCGATCGCGAACGCGATCACGCCGATCCCGATCGCGACGGGGGAGCGCGCACACAGCCGTGTCGTAGTGAAGCAGCTGCTCCAGTCGAACGCGATCGGCTATCTGCAGATCGACGCCACGCGCGTCGCCGGCATCAACGAGAACATCGCGAACCTGCTGCTGGCCGCGCGCAGCGGCGTCCCGGTGTGCCCGCACGCCTGCGGCGCCGGGCTGTGCGAAGCCGTGCAGCACCTCGCGATGTTCGACTACGTCGCCGTCTCCGGCTCGATGGAGGATCGCGCGATCGAGTACACCGATCACTTCCACGAGCACTTCGTGACGCCCGCCGTCGTCGAGGGCGGACGCTATCGTGCGCCGTCCGCGCCGGGAGCGGGCACCGAGATGCTGGCCGAGAGCGTCGACGCCTACTCCTGGTTGTCGCTCGTGGCGCTCGACGGGGTCGCGTAGAGCCGATCAGGCCGTGCGGCCCAGCCGCAGGCGTGCGCGCCACACGGCGGTGCCCGCGATCATGAGCGCGACGGCGAGGGCGACCGGCAGCGCGGCGGCATCGAGTCCGGTCGGCGGCAGCTCGACGGGCGCGCACGAGGTCGTGGCATCCCCGCAGCCGAGCTCGGGGATCGTGACGGTGATGACGATGTCGCCCAGCTCATGTCCGGGGGCGTCCACGGTGGCCTCGCCGGGGGTGGCGGCGCTCACGGGCGGGACCGCACGGCGCCGTCGGTGCGCTGCTCGGCGAGCGCTTCGGCGCGCGCCCGCTCGGCGGCGGCCGCGACCAGGCCGTCCACGCGGGTGCGCTCGCGCCGGCGGGCTCCGAAGATCGAGAACACGATGAGCGCCACGGCACCCACGACGGCCAGCTGGGGCCACGGGATCGTCCACGCGAAGTACTCGACCCGCACCGGACGGGCGGCCTCGAGCGGGGCGTCGTCGCGTTCGGCGACCTCGGGCGTGAGCACGACGGCCCCGCGCGTGAACAGCAGCGGCCAGACGTCGTCGACCTCGACGGTCACGGTGCGGGCGTCGCCCGGCAGCATGTCGAGCGCCTCGGCGTCCGCCGGAACGACGCGGCCGGCAGCGTCTGCCTCGTGCGAGAGACGGAAGCCGACGTTGCCGGCGTTGACGGCGGCCACGTCGACCGTGAGGTTTCCGGGCTCGAAGGGGTTCCAGCTGGTGCGGTACCGCGCCTCGATCCCGGTCGCCGTCACCTCGGGGCGCAGCGTTCCGGTGACACGGGTCATCACACGGAATCCCACGCGGCTCTCGACCGAGACCGCGCTGCCGTCGCCCGTCGATCCGGCCGACAGCACCGAGGCCGCGACCCCTGCCGCGTGGTCGCCGGGCGTCGCGTCGGCGGGGACGGTGACCGTGAAGGCCACGATGGCGGTCTCGCCGGGGGCGACGGTCACGGTCTCGGGCAGTGCGATCCACGTTCCGGCGGCCACGGAGGGCGACGACGCAGGCAGCATGTTGAAGCGACCCTTGTCGGTGAAGTAGCCGTCGGCGGCGCTCAGCGCGAACATCGCCGGCGCGCTGCCGAGGTTGCGCACGGCCATGTGCTCCTCGACGGTCGTCCCGGGGTCGACGGTGAGCTCGACCCAGGACCTGCCGTCGGCGCCGGTCGAGTCGGCGGGGCGCACCGACCACGTCACCGTCTGGTCCGCCGTCGTCGCGACCGGGGGAGCCTCCGACGCGGATGCCGCCCACGCGGGCGCTCCGGCGGCGAGGGCGATCGCCGCGACCGCCGCCGCGATCGGCCGAAGCAGGCGGGCAGGCGCCAGGGTGCGCGAAAGCAGCGGATGAGCCAACGGTCTTCACATCCTCGGGTGGACGGCTTCAAATGTTGATGCTCACGACGATCTCACGCGTTGCCCTGTCGGTCAATCGTTCGAGTGTGAATCTGACGCAGAAACCTGCGGTTCACGAATTTGGCTTGACAGACAACAAACCCGGTCAGTACGGTCAGCGACAACGCTGTCAGTGTCGACCCGGCCCGGTCGGCACCGTGGCGCCAAGTGACCGACGAGATACAGGAGCACATGGTGCACAGAGCAGTCCACCCACCCCACACCAGACGTCGCGCGACAGCGCTCGCGACGACGTTCGCGGTCGTCGCAGGCCTCGCGCTGCCGACGATCTGGAGCCCCCCGGCTCCTGCCCAGGCTGCGGCCGAACCTGTCGTGGCCGCTACGGACTTCCGCGTCCTGGTGTTCTCCGAGACGGCCGGATTCCGCCACGGCTCCATCACCCCGGCGAACAACCTGATCGCCGACCTGGCAGAGGAGAACGGCTTCGAGGCCGTCTTCACCGAGGACTCGAGCGTGTTCGCGCCCGACAACGCCGACGAGCTCGCGCTCTTCGACGCGGTCGTGTTCAACTCGACCACCGGCGACGTGCTGACGGCCGACGAGCAGACGACGTTCGAGGAGTACATCCGGGGCGGCGGCGGCTACGCCGGCATCCACTCCGCCAGCGACACCGAGTACGACTGGCCCTTCTACGGCGGGCTCGTCGGCGGCTACTTCAACGGCCACCCGGCCCCGCAGCAGGCGACCATCAAGATCGAGGACAAGGCCAACCCGTCCACCGCGCACCTCACCGGCGACACCTGGACGCTCGAGGACGAGTGGTACAACTTCCGCGCCTTCACGCGTGACAACGTCCACGTCCTGCTGTCGCTCGACGAGAAGACGTACACCGGCGGCACCCAGGGCTTCGACCACCCGATCTCATGGTGCCAGGCCGACTACGAGGGCGGTCGTTCGTGGTACACCGGCCTCGGCCACATCGAGAGCAACTACACGCTGCCCGCGTTCCGCCAGCACATCCTCGGCGGCATCGAGATCGCCGCCGGCGTCGTGCCGTCGGGCTGTGCGGCCACGCAGAGCAAGAACTACGAGAAGGTCACGCTCGACGACAACACGCAGAACCCGATGGCGATGGACGTCGCACCGGATTCGACGGTGTTCTACGCCGAGCGCAACGGACGCCTGCAGCAGATCGACCCCGTGACCCGGTCCACGTCGACCGCGCTCACGCTCCCGGTCACGCAGGCGAACGAGGACGGCCTGCTCGGCGTCGTGCTCGACCCGGACTTCGCCGACAACGGCTGGGTGTACCTGTACTATGCGCCCAACACCGTCGGCGCGGACGGTCCGCACAACCGGCTGTCGCGGTTCACCTACGACTTCGGCACGAAGACGGCCTCCACGGCGTCCGAGAAGGTCCTGCTGAAGATCACGACGCAGCGGAACACGTGCTGTCACGCGGGTGGCGACATGCTGTTCGACAACGACGGCAACCTCGTGCTGGCGACGGGCGACAACACCAACCCGTTCGAGTCGGACGGCTATGCGCCGATCGACGAGCGTGCGGGCCGCTCGGACTTCGACGCGCAGAAGTCGTCGGCCAACACCAACGACCTGCGCGGCAAGGTCCTGCGCATCACCCCGCAGGCCGACGGCACCTACACGGTGCCTGACGGCAACCTGTTCCCCGAGGCGGACGACGCCCAGAGCAAGACGCGGCCCGAGATCTACGCCATGGGCTTCCGCAACCCGTTCCGCATCGGCCTGGACCCGCAGACGAACAAGCTGTTCGTCGCCGACTACGGCCCTGACGCCGGATCGGCCAACGCGAACCGCGGCCCCGGCGGCACCGTCGAGTGGAACATCGTCGATCAGCCGGGCAACTACGGCTGGCCGCTCTGCGTCGGCATCAAGTGCTACCGCGACTACAACTTCGCGACCGGTGTGTCGGGCGCGGCGTTCGACCCGGCGGCTCCGGTCAACAACAGCCCCAACAACACGGGCCTGACGACGCTGCCTCCGGTCATCCAGCCGGAGTGGTGGACCGAGAACGGCCTCACGGCGCTGTACCCGGAGATCGGCAACAGCGGGGCGCCCATGGGCGGGCCCGTGTACCGCTTCGACCCCGACCTCGACTCCGACACCAAGTGGCCCGCGTACTGGGACGGCAAGGCGATCTTCGGCGAGTGGAACCAGGGCAAGCAGTACTCGATCCAGCTCGACGAAGCGACCGGTTCACAGATCGTCGACATCAACCGGATCCTGCCCGGCATCTTCGACGGCGGCGGCGACTGGCACCGTTCGATGGACTTCGAGTTCGGCCCCGACGGCGCACTCTACGTCATCGACTGGGGCTCTGACTTCGGCGGGTCGACGGCCGACTCGGGCGTCTACCGCATCGACTACGTGCAGGGCAGCCCCTCGCCGATCGCCCGTGCGTCCGCGGACGTCACGAACGGCCCGGACGAGACGCTGACGGTCAACTTCAGCTCGGCCGGGACGCGGCATCCGCTCGCCCTCGACTACACGCTGGAGTGGAACTTCGGCGACGGCAGCCCGACCTCGACGTCGGCGAACCCGACCCACACCTACGAGGGCGCCGGCGCCTACACCGCGCAGCTGACCGTGACCGACGAGCTGGGACACTCGGCCGTCGCGAACGTGCAGATCGTGGTCGGCAACGCCGTCCCGACGGTGGAGATCACCTTCCCCGAGCAGGGCGGGTTCTTCGAGTGGGGCGACCAGGTCCGCTACGAGGTGACGGTGAACGACCCGGATGCCTCGGGTCCGATCGACTGCTCGAAGGTCACGGTCGTCGCGGCCCTGGGTCACGACTCGCACAACCACGACTTCGGTGAGCAGCACGGCTGCGAAGGCAGCATCCAGACGATCCGCGACGCGGGCCACGGCCTCGAGGCGAACCTCTTCTGGGTGATCAACGTGAACTACGCCGACGACGGCGGCGCCGCGGGCGTTCCCCTCACCGGGTTCGGCACGAACATCCTCAACCCGAAGTTCTTCCAGGCGGAGTACTTCGACGAGACGGGTCGTGTCGGCGGAACCGGCGGCGAGAGCGACGGCGTGCGCACCGAGACCACGGGCGACTCGGCGGGCGGCGGACGCAACGTCAGCCACATCGAGACGAACGACTGGTGGTCGTACGAGCCGATCAACCTCCGGGGGATCGACTCCGTGTCGATGCGCATCGCGAAGGGTTTCGCCGGCAACGGCACCTTCGAGGCGCGCTGGAACTCGCCCACCGGCCCCGTGCTCGGCTCGGTGACGTTCCAGCCGACCAACGGGTCGAACGGCCAGCCGGGTTGGCAGACGTACAGCGACTTCGACATGGCGCTGAACACGGCGCCCACCGGCGGCGAGACGGGGACGCTGTACTTCGTCCTCACCTCGGGCGGCGCGAACGTCAACTACCTGGTGTTCGAGGGCGACGGTGTCGAGACCAACGCCGCGCCCACGGGCGTGCTGACGGTCGACAACACGAGCGGGGAGGCGCCGGTCGCGGTGACCGCCTCGGTCGACGCCACCGATCCCGACGGCGACTCCAGCCTCCTCACCTACAAGTGGGATGCGGGAACCGGCGACGGCTTCGTGACCGGCACCTCGGAGTTCGAGCACACGTACACCGAGCCGGGCACGTACAGCCTGAAGGTCCGGGTCACCGACGCCGGCGGCGCCTACGCCGATCTGACCAAGACGGTCACCGTCAGCAGCCCGCCGCTCGGCGTGTGCTTCAACGGTCGGTCGGACGGGTTCGACGGCACCGCGCTGGACACCACGGCACGCTGGAACAAGTCGGTGCGCATCAACCAGTTCGCGCAGGTCGCGAACGGGGAGCTCACCATCCCGGCGTCGCTGACCGACATCCACGCGGCCGGCACGGGTTCGCCGAACATCGTCCTCCAGGACATCCCGCAGGGGGCGTTCTCGATGACGGCGAAGGTGAACTTCCCGGGTCGTGTGCAGTACCAGCAGGCCGGAATCACGATCTACGGTGACGACGACAACTATCTGAAGCTCGTGCAGATGTCACGGGGTCAGACGCCGGATCCCGCGAACCGTGTGTTCCAGTTCCTGAAGGAGGACAACGCCACAGCGGTCGAGCGCAACACCGCGGCCCTGGGCGCCGACTTCCCCGACACGTACTACGTGCGACTGACCAGCGACGGCACGACGATCAGCGCGTCGTACTCGGCGAACGGCACCGACTTCACGACGATGCCGGACACGTTCGATCTCACGGGCATCGACAACCCGAAGATCGGACTGCTCGCTCTCGGTACGAACAGCGCCGCATCGCAGGCCTACGGGGTCGTCAACGCGAAGTACGACTGGTTCCAGGTCACGCCCGACGACACGGCGGCGGCGGAGACGCCGGACGACGAGTTCGACGGCAGCTCGCTGGAGTCGTGCCGCTGGCAGGTGGTGAACGAGGACGCCGCGCGCTACCGCGTCGCGAACGGCCAGCTGCAGATCGACACGTCGCCGTTCGACATCTACAACGGCGACACGGGAGTCACGAACTTCGTGCTCCAGCCCCAGCCGGCGACGGACTGGGTCGTGGAGACGAAGGTCGACGCCTCGCGGTTCGACCGGCGCTACCAGCAGGCGGGCCTCATCCTGTTCGGGGACGAGCAGAACTACGTGAAGCTCGACATCCTCGCGACGAACGAGGCCGGGCAGACGATCGCCCGCAACCTCGAGATGCGCAGTGAGATCGCGAACTCGGTGCAGAACCCTCAGCCGAACGCCCCGGCGCCGGCCGACGGCATCGTGTGGCTGCGACTCCAGAAGGCCGGAACGACCTTCACGGGGTACTACAGCGCGGACGGCAGCACGTGGACGCAGATCGCCCAGACGGTCTCGAACACGGCGCTCGACTCCGCGAAGGTCGGCCTGTACGCCCTCGGCAACTCGGCTCAGGGGCAGGTGTCGAACACCGGCTACTTCGACTACTTCCACGTGGTCGAGGATGAGCTCCAGGCGTCGGCATCCGTCACTCCCGGCCAGCCGGACGGACAGGGCGGCTGGTACACGGGCGACGTCACCGTCGCGGTCGAGACGCAGGGTGGCGCGGGCACCGCGTACCGCGAGTACAACCTCGACGGCGCGGGCTGGGTCGAGTACACGGCGCCCGTCGTCGTGACCTCGGACGGCGAGCACGAACTGCAGTACCGTGCCTCGACGTCGGCGGGCGGCTCCGTGCCGGCCCAGTCGGTCGCGTTCAAGATCGATCGGACGGCGCCGGTCGCCACCGCATCGGTCGTCGTGGACGAGGCGGACCCGTCGCTGCGGTCCCTGGCCTTCGAGGCCACGGACGCCACCAGCGGCGTCGCGTCGATCGAGTATCGCGTCGACGAGGGCGAGTGGACGGCGTTCTCCGGCCTCGCGCCGGTGGACACCGGTGCCCACGTGGTCCAGTACCGCGCGACCGACGAGGCGGGCAACACGAGCGAGGTCGCGAGCATCGACGTCCCCGAGGGGGCGGCGCCGCTCGACGTCACGGTCGTGCCCGGCACGAAGTGCGTGGCAGGCAAGACGCTGCTCACCCTGCAGACGACGAACAACGAGGGGGTGCCCGTGACGGTCGCGTACACCACCACATACGGCACCAAGTCGTTCGCCGCCGTCGCGCCGGGCAAGAACGCGTTCCACACCTTCACGACGCGCCTCGCGACGATGCCCGCCGGCACCGCCACGGTCACCGTCACGGCGGTCGTCGGCGGCGAGACCGTCACGAGCACGCTCGAGGTCGGCTACGCCGCAGCCGCCTGCGGCTGATCCCACAGGTGGCCCGCCGTCCGGCGGCGGGCCACCTGTCCCCACACATCCGGCAGATACACACCACCCCGGTGCAGTGCACCGGACTACCCGAAGGAGAAGGAATGCGCAGGGGAGAGCTTTTCGCCAGATGCGCGATGGTCACTGCGGGAGCGATCGTGCTCGCCGGTGTCGCCGGCGCGGCCGCGGCCGCCGACGAGGGCGACCAGGACATCGACGTGACCGTCGAGATCGCCCAGATCGACGAGCCGGGAGTGCTGGCGATGTCGGTGGCGGCGGGCTCGGTGAACCTCGTCGAGGACGGGTCGACCGCCCTCGTGCGACAGTTCACGGGCACGCTGCCCCAGGTCACCGTCACCGACACCCGCACGCCCGACGAGATCCCCGCGGGGGTCTCGTGGACGGTCATGGGATCGGCGACGGCGTTCATCGGCGACGCCGGTCAGCCCGACATCGACGCCGGGCACCTCGGCTGGACGCCGCGGCTCGTCGACGGCGGCGATTCGGGCCTCGTGTCCGAGGGCGACCCGGTCGACACCGTGCTCGACGAGGGGGACGACGCCGTCGGCCTCGTCGACCAGGAGCTGCTCGCCATGGCGGCGGACTCCGGCGCCATCGCGGAGGAAGGGCAGTGGACAGCCACGGCCGACCTCGCCCTCCGCACCGCCGCGACCGTCGCGCCGGGCAGCTATCGCTCGGTGCTGACGCTGTCGCTGTTCGAGTAGAGCGCTGCGGGGCCGGGCGATGCGCGTCGCCCGGCCCCGCACGTCCTGCGGCCCTGCTCCGGCCGCAGCCCGTGCGCACACCCCGGAGCTCACGACCGACGGAGGATCATGACCCACTCAGCCCCCGCTTCCGCTTCGCGGTCGCACCTCGCCGCCACGGCGGCCGCGCTCGCCGCCTTGCTGCTGGCCGCCCTGCTCGTCCTCGTGGCCTCGCCCGCGCGGGCGCACGGCGGCGACATCGACGCTCAGCTCGGACAGGACGGCGAGGGCGGCGTCTACGTGTCGTTCGCGTACGTCGAGGACGGGCACCCGGTCGAGGCGCTCGTCGCCGCGACCGTCGAGGGTCGCTCGTCCACAGGGGAGACCGTCGGGCCGATCGCGCTGTCGTCCGCGAGCCAGGGGGTCGGCATCTGGCAGGCGGAGCCGGGCGCGTTCGGCGAGGGGCAGTGGGAGCTGATCGTCCGCGTCACCGATCCGGTCGTCTTCGAGAAGAGCTTCCCCACCGACGTCGTGCTCGCCGACGTCGTCGTGGACGAGCACGCCGACGAGGCGGCGGGGGATGCCGCACCTGTCGCCGCCGAGACCGCGTCGGGACCCGACGGGCTGCTGCTGGCCGGCGGCGTGGTCGTCGCGGTGGCGGTCGCCGCCGGTGTCGCCGCCGCGCTGCTGCGGGCGCGCCGGGTGCGTGCATCGACGCCGCGCTGACGGCATCCCCTCCCGCTTCGGCGGGATCGGGGCCCACACGGGCCGCGGGACTCCACGGAGTATTGTGTGAGTGCAGATTAATTTGCTTCCCGCGGAGGTGGCCTTGTACGACGGGCATGACCAGCCGGCACCGACCGCGCCCAAGCGGGGGAGCAACCTCGACGACCTGCGTCGCGGCAACCTGTCGACGGTCCTCGAGCTGATCCACTCCAGTCGGTCCCTGTCGCGCGCCGACATCACGCGGGCGACGGGGCTGAACCGCTCGACCGTGGCCACCATCGTCACCGAGCTCGAGACGCTGGGGCTCGTCACGGTCTCGGAACCCGCCGACACCAAGCGCATCGGCCGCCCGAGCTCGGTCATCACGCCCTCGGACCGCTTCCTCGCGATCGCCGTCAACCCCGAGCTCGACGCCCTGACGATCGGCCTCGTGGGCATGGGCGGCCGGGTGCTGCGCATCGTCCGCTACGAGAACGAGCGCGAGCCCACACCCACCGAGATGGTGAAGGTCGCCGCGGCCGTCCTCGGCGGCATGCTGCCCTCGCTCGAGCCCGAGCACCGCATCGTCGGCGTCGGCCTCGCCGTCCCGGGCCTGGTCAACGCCGCGGACGGCGTCGTCAAGCTGGCGCCGCACCTCGCGTGGACCGACGTGCCGCTGGCCGGCATGCTCGCCGAGGCCGTCGATCAGCCGGTGTCCGCCGGCAACGACGCCAGCTGCGGTGTGATCGCCGAGGCCGCGTTCGGCGCGGGCATCGGCGAGCGCGAGATCGTGTACCTCAACGGCGGCGCGAGCGGCATCGGCGGCGGCATCGTGGTGGGAGGCGAGCACCTCGGCGGCGCCGACGGCTACGGCGGCGAGCTCGGCCACACCCTGGTCGAGTCGAACGGCCGCGCGTGCCACTGCGGTGCGGTGGGATGCCTCGAGACCGAGGTCGACCGCAGCCGTCTGATGGCCGTGGCCGGGGCCGCCGATCCCGCCCGCCTCGACGAGCTGCTCGAGGCCGCCTACGAGACCTCGGCCGAGGCCCGCGACGAGGTCCACCGTCAGGTGGACTACCTGGCGGTGGCGCTGCGGAACATCGTCAACGCCCTCAACCCGCGTCTCGTGATCCTCGGCGGCTTCCTCGCGACTCTCCAGCGCGTCGGCGGGGAGCGCCTCGAACAGCGCGTCCGCGCGACGGCGCTTCCCGGGTCGGGGACCGACGTGCGGATCGTGGCGTCGAGCCTCGGCCGCGACAACCTGCTCATCGGCGCCGCGGAGCTCGCGTTCGCGTCGATCCTCGCCGACCCGGCGGCGTTCGCGCGCTCCCGGGCGGTCGTGGCCGCCGTCGGCTCCTGACGTCCTGCGACGCGCGGCGCACGCCCGCCTCGCACGCAGAACGCCGCCCCGGAGGACGGCGTTCGGCAGGGGGTGGCAGCGGGCGTCAGTCTCCTCGGCCCGTCGGCTTCGCGAACCGCTGCTGCAGCAGCACCGCCACGACGATGATGACGCCCTTCGCGACCGCCTGCACCGACGACGACAGGTTGTTCTGCACGAACACGTTGTTGAGGGTCTGGAAGATGAGGACGCCGAACACCGTTCCGGTGATCGTGCCGCGTCCGCCGGCGAGCAGCGTGCCGCCGACGACCACCGCCGCGATCGCGTCGAGCTCCCACAGGGTGCCGTGGGTCGACGTGCCAGCCGTCGTCCGGCCGAGGATCATGACCGCGGCGATGCCGGCCGTGAGCCCCGAGATCGCGTAGATCCACATGATGTGACGCTTGACGTCGATGCCCGCGAGCCGCGCCGCTTCGCGGTTGCCGCCGATCGCCACGGTGCGACGGCCGAAGGTCGTGCGGTTCAGCAGCAGCCAGCCGCCCACCGCGACGAGCGCGAAGATCCAGATCAGCATGTCGACGCCGATGATGTCGGCGTTCATGAAGTTGATGAAGCCGCGGTCTTCGAGCACGAGCGTGCGGCGGTTGGCGATGATCTCGGCGAGCCCCCGGGCGGCGACGAGCATCGCCAGGGTCGCCATGAAGGCGACGACCTTGCCGTAGGCGATCACGATGCCGTTGATCAGGCCGGCGCCCACGCCCACCGCGATCGCGACGATGACGAGGAAGATCCAGTGCGTCTGGTCGACGAAGTCCTGCACCGCGGCGAGCGTCGCGACCACCGACGCGAGGCCGACGACCGCACCGACCGAGAGGTCGATGCCGCCCGAGATGATGACGAGGGTCATGCCGATCGATACGACGCCGATGATCGACGCCTGCCGGAGGATCGTCAGCACGTTGTTGATGCTCGTGAACGTGTCGCCGGCGGTGATCGCCCCCACGAGGACGATGAGCAGCAGGGCGATGACGAGCCCGAGGTTGCGGCCGACCGGCCCCGACAGGACACGTCGGATGCCGGACTTCTTCGCTGCGGGCGGGCTCGGGGGTGCGGCATCCGCCGACGCGGTCTCGACTCGGGTGGTCTGCTCGCTCACGCGGCTGTTCCTTTCATGACGAGGTCGAGCACGCCGTGCTCGTCGATCTCGGAGGCGGGGAGGGTGTTCAGGACGCGTCCGTCGGCGACGACCACGACGGTGTCGGCGAGGCCGAGCACCTCCGGGATCTCGCTGGAGACGATGACGACCGCGTTGCCCGCCGCGGCCAGCCGGCGGATGAGGACGTAGATGTCTGCCCGGGCGCCGACGTCCACGCCACGGGTGGGTTCGTCCAGCAGCAGCACGCGGGTGCCGTGGACCAGCCAGCGCGCCAGCAGGATCTTCTGCTGGTTGCCGCCCGAGAGCGTCAGCGCGGCGCGGTCGGGGTCGGGCGGGCGGAGCCCGAGCGCCTCGATCTGCTCGCGGGCGACCGCGCGCTCGCGGCGCTCGTCGAGGAAGCCGGCCTTGGCGAAGCGGGCGAACGACGACAGTGTGACGTTCTTGAAGATCGGCTCGTCGAGCACGAGGCCCTGGCTCTTGCGCTCCTCGGGCGACAGGCCGACGCCGGCGGCGACCGCCCTGACGACCGACCCGCGCCGCAGCGTCGTGCCGGCCACCGCCACGCTGCCGTTCTGCGGCCGACGGGCGCCGTAGATCGCCTCGAGGATCTCGGAGCGTCCCGAGCCGACGAGGCCCGCCAGGCCGAGGATCTCGCCGGCGCGCACCGAGAACGAGACGTCGTCGAAGACGCCGGTGAGGCTGAGGTTCTCCACCTGCAGCACGACGGGGGAGTCGGCGGGGATCGGCGTCGCAGGCGGGAACACGTTCTCGACCGCACGGCCGGTCATGAGCGTGATGAGCTCGCTGGTCGGGGTGTCGGCGACGCTCAGTCCGGTGGCCATGCTGCGACCGTCCTTGAGCACCGAGATGCGGTCGCCGATCTGCCGGATCTCTTCGAGCCGATGGGTGATGTACACGACCGCGATCCCGGCGCCCGTGAGCTCGTGGACGACGTGGAACAGGTTCTTGACCTCTTCGGTGTCGAGCACCGCCGAGGGCTCGTCCATGATGATGAGCTTGATGTCGTGCGACAGCGCGCGCGCCATGGAGACGATCTGCTTGTTCGCCGCCGAGAGCTGTCCCACCTCGGCGTGCGGCGACAGGTTGGCGTGCCCGAGCCGCTTCAGCAGGGCCCGGGTCTGCGTCGCTGCCTCGCTGCGCCGTGAGAAGCCGGCGCGCGACAGTTCGTGCCCGAGGAAGATGTTCTCGGCGATCGTCAGACCGTCGACGACGTCGAGCTCCTGGTACATCGTGGCGATGCCGAGGTCGATGGCGGCCTCGGGATCGGCGATCTCGACGACCTCCCCGTTCCACACGATCTCGCCGTCGTCGGGACGGTGCACGCCCGCGAGCGTCTTGATGAGCGTCGACTTGCCCGCGCCGTTCTGGCCGAGGATGCAGTGCACCTCGCCGGCGCGGACTTCGAGGTCGACACCGCGGAGCGCCTGCACGCCGGCGAAGGCCTTCGTCACGCCCCGGACCGTGAGGAGGGGTGGATCATGGTCGACTTTGATCATGGCGGCAACATATCAGAACCGGATGCCGTCACGCACCGTCCATCCGCGCCATTTATGACGGCGGGCGGGAAACGCCGAGGAGAAACGATCACTGGACAGCGGTCGAGTTCGTGGATATGTTGCGACTAACGCCATTTGCGGCGAGCCCAACCGAACGGGACGCGGCGGCGCTTTGCACCTACCTCAAGGGAGAGACAGCATGGCAAGACAGCACACACTCGGCCGGCGCCTCGCGTTCGGCGCGAGCGCATCGCTCCTGGCGATCGGACTGCTCGCGGGATGCACCGGCACCGGCGCGGACGAGGGCGACGTCGTCGACCAGGGCACGAGCAGCGAGGAGAACGCGTCGTCGGGCGACACTGTCGTCATCGGCTTCTCGGGCCCCGCCGCCGACCACGGCTGGCTCGGCGCGATCAACTCGGGGGCGCAGGCCGCCGCCGACAGCTTCGACGACGTCGACTTCCGCGTCGCCGAGGGCACCAACGACGCCAGCGCACAGATCGCCGCCGTCGAGACGTTCATCAACGACGGCGTCGACGCGATCGTCCTGCTCCCGTCGGACGGCGCGGCGCTCACCGAGGTCGCGATCAAGGCCATGAACGCCGGCATCCCGGTCATCAACGTCGACCGCGAGTTCTCGAGCCCGTTCGCCGCCCGCACGACCGTGCTCGGCGACAACTACGGCATGGGCGTGAGCGCCGGCACCTACATCTGCGAGCAGCTGGACGGCAAGAGCGACGCCGTGGTGGCCGAGATCGCAGGCATCGACTCGCTGCCGCTCACGCAGGACCGCTCGCAGGGCTTCAAGGACGCGCTCGAGGACTGCGGCCTCGAGGTCGGCCCGCGCGTCGCCGCCGACTTCACCGTCCAGGGCGGCGAGTCGGCGACCTCGCAGCTGCTCGCGGCCAACCCGCACATCGACGCCATCTGGAACCACGACGACGACCAGGGCATCGGCGTGCTCGCCGCCATCGACGCGGCCGGCCGCGACGAGTTCTTCATGGTCGGCGGCGCCGGCTCGAAGAACGCGATGGAGCTCATCCAGGACGACAGCTCCGTGCTGAAGGCCACCATCATCTACCCGTCCACGCAGGCCGCCGACGGCATCGCGCTGGCGCGACTCATCGCGCAGGGCAAGACGATGAGCGACCTGATCACGCCCAGCGTCCCGAACCGCATCGTGCTCGACGCGCCCGTCGTGACGAAGGACAACGTCGACCAGTACATCGATCTCGCCTTCGCGTCCTGATCGACCCGTGGGGGCGCCCGGACTGTTCCGGGCGCCCCCGCCCCTCGACCCGGACCCGTCCGCGCCGACCCGTCACACGAGAGACTTCACATGACCGAGAACCTCCGCGTCGCCATGATCGGCTACGGCTTCATGGGCGCCGCCCACTCGCAGGGGTGGCGCGTCGCGCCCCGATTCTTCGACCTCCCGCTCGACCCCGCGATGCAGGTCGTCGTCGGGAGGGACGCGACGGCGGTCGCCGCGGCCGCCGGCAAGTGGGGCTGGGCCGAGTCGGCGACGGACTGGCGCGAGGTCGTCGCCCGCGACGACATCGACATCGTCGACATCGTGACCCCGGGCGACACGCACGCCGAGATCGCGATCGCCGCGCTCGAGGCCGGCAAGCACGTACTGTGCGAGAAGCCTCTCGCCAACACCGTCGCGGAAGCCGAGCGGATGGCGGATGCCGCCTCCCGGGCGGCCGCTCGAGGCGTCCGCTCGATGGTGGGCTTCACCTACCGGCGGGTGCCGGCCACCGCCTTCGCGCGCCAGCTCGTCGCGGCCGGCCGGCTGGGCGAGATCCGCCAGGTGCGCGCCGCGTACCGGCAGGACTGGCTGATCGACGCAGAGGCTCCCCTCACGTGGCGCCTGCAGAAGGAGCGCGCCGGGTCCGGCGCCCTCGGCGACATCGGCGCGCACGCCGTCGACCTCGCGGAGTACGTCACGGGGCTGCGCCTGGACAGCATCTCGGGCACCGTCGACACGGTCGTCGCCGAGCGCCCGCTCATGGGCGAAGGTGTCGGCCTGTCGGGCACCGCCACCGCCGAGCGCGGACCGGTCACCGTCGATGACGTCGCCGTGTTCTCCGGCCGCTTCGCCGCGCCCGGCGGCGGATTCGCGCCGTTCGGCTCGTTCGAGGCGACGCGATTCGCCACCGGCCGCAAGAACGCCCTCACGATCGAGGTGTCGGGCTCGCTCGGCGCCCTCGCCTTCGACCTCGAGCGCCTCAACGAGCTCGACTTCTACGACGCGACGCTGCCCGCCGACGAGCAGGGCTTCCGGACGATCCTCGTCACCGAGCACCAGCATCCCTATCTCGCCCCGTGGTGGCCGGCCGGCCACATGCTCGGCTACGAGCACGGGTTCTCGCACCAGGTGGTCGACCTCGTGACGGCCATCGCCGGCGGCACGGAGCCCGAGCCGTCGTTCGCCGACGGCCTGCATGTGCAGCGCGTGCTCGACGCGGTCGGGCGCAGCTCCGCCGACCGCGGACTGTGGACCGCCGTCGGCTGACGCCGGCGCCACCGATACCCCGAACGACACCAACGGAAGGACACCGCGATGACGCGACCGATCACCCTGTTCACCGGCCAGTGGGCCGACCTGCCGCTCGAAGAGGTCGCGCGCCTCGCCGCCGAGTGGGGCTACGACGGGCTGGAGCTCGCGTGCTGGGGGGACCATCTCGACCCCTGGCGGTGGGACGACGACGCGTACGTGCAGAGCCGGCTCGACATCCTCGAGCGCCACGGCCTGGGCGTGTGGGCGATCTCGAACCACCTGAAGGGCCAGGCGGTGTGCGACGACCCCATCGACGAGCGTCACCACGACATCGTGTCCGACCGCGTGTGGGGCGACGGCGACCCGGAGGGCGTGCGTCAGCGCGCGGCCGAGGAGATGAAGAACACCGCCCGGCTGGCGGCGAAGCTCGGTGTGAAGACCGTCATCGGCTTCACCGGATCGAGCATCTGGAAGTACGTGGCGATGTTCCCGCCGGTGTCGCAGCAGGCCGTCGACGCGGGGTACCAGGACTTCGCGGACCGCTGGAATCCGATCCTCGACGTGTTCGACGAAGTGGGGGTGCGGTTCGCGCACGAGGTGCACCCGAGCGAGATCGCCTACGACTACTGGACGACCGTCCGCACGCTGGAGGCGATCGGCCACCGTGAGGCGTTCGGGCTCAACTGGGATCCGTCGCACTTCATGTGGCAGCAGCTGGATCCCGTCGACTTCATCCTCGAGTTCAGCGACCGGATCTATCACGTCGACTGCAAGGACGTGAA
The DNA here is from genome assembly GCF_042722305.1 of Microbacterium sp. NPDC058389. Lineage (NCBI taxonomy): Bacteria > Bacillati > Actinomycetota > Actinomycetes > Micrococcales > Microbacteriaceae > Microbacterium > Microbacterium sp. NPDC058389. The sequence goes on along the minus strand of NZ_JBHXJQ010000022.1, from coordinate 27,997 downwards.
GCTCAACCTGGGCAACGGCCGCAACGGGCGGCTCGGGTCGCACCTCGCGTGGGCGGACCTCCGGCGCGGGTGGGACTTCGTCTCGACCGGGCGCGGCGACGTGCCGTGGGAGGCGGCGTTCCGCGCGCTGAACAGCATCGGGTATGAAGGGCCCATCTCGGTCGAATGGGAGGACGCGGGCATGGACCGGCTCCTCGGCGCCCCGGAGGCGCTGGAGTTCGTCCGCCGGAACGCGTTCGCGGCCCCGCAGGCGGCCTTCGACGCGGCGTTCAGCAGCCGCTGAGCGTGAGGCCGGCAGTCGCGCCGACGAGGCGCGCTCCTGCAGCCCGCGGCGATCACGGAGGGGCGGCCCATGGTGTATTCGACCGATGACGTCCCGGTGGCTCCCGGAGCCACGCTCGATGACCTGCGCCGCCAGAACCTGACGCAGGTCCTGCGCCTGATCCACCACGAAGGGCCGCTGTCGCGCGCCGACATCACACGTGCGACCGGGCTCAACCGGTCGACCGTGGGCGGCCTCGTCGGGGAGCTCCGCGACAACGGCCTGCTCGACGAGTTCGACGCCGCGCGCACGCGCAAGGTCGGGCGCCCCAGCGCCCAGCTCGGCGCGTCGGACTCGAGCGTCGTGATCGCGGTCAACCCCGAGGTCGATGCGATCGACGTGGGCGTGGTGGCGATGGGCGGGCGGATCCTCCGGCGCATCCGCTATCGCAACCACCACGTGCCGACGGTGGAGGAGTTCGTCAACATCGTGGCGGTGATCGTCGAGGGTCTGACCGGGCCTGACGACGCGCGGCGGCTGCTCGGCGTGGCCGTCGCGGTGCCGGGGCTGGTGCGCGAGTCCGACGGCACGGTGCTGCTCGCGCCCCACCTCGGGTGGCGTGACGAGCCGGTGGGCGCGCTCGTCGAGCAGGCGACCGGGTTCCCGGTCGCGGCGGCGAACGACGCCAACTGCGGCGTCGTCGCCGAGAGCATCTTCGGGGCGGCGCGCCGGTCGGGCGTCGTCGTGTACCTCAACGGCGGCGCGAGCGGCATCGGCAGCGGGATCACGATCGACGGGCACCTGCTGGGCGGGCACAGCGGTCACGCCGGCGAGTTCGGGCACACGCTCGTGAACTCCCAGGGTGAGCGCTGCCACTGCGGAGCGATCGGATGCCTCGAGACCGAGGTGCGGCGCGGGCGCCTCGTCGACGTACTGGGCGCCGACGACGAGCGCGGTGCGCTGGGCGATGTCCTGGCGGCGGCGTGGCGATCGGGCTCGGGCCCGGTCCGCGACGAGATCGCCCGGCAGCTGGCGTACATCGGCACGGCGCTGCGCACGATCGTCAACTCGCTCAACCCGCAGACGATCGTGCTCGGCGGCTTCCTCGCCGCGCTGCTGGATGCCGTCGGCCCCGACGCGATGAAGGAGGCGGCGGGCGCCACCCTGCCGGGCGGGCTCAGCGATCTCGAGATCGTGTCGACGTCGCTCGGCGAGGACATCCTGCTGATCGGTGCGGCCGAGATGCTGATCCAGCCCCTCATCGAGGACCCGATGCGGCTGCGGAGTCTTAATACCGAACGATCGGTCAGGTAATATGACGGCATCGCACCCCGGCACGCCCGTGCCGTGTGGATCGAGAGGATGCCGATGCCGATCCGGAATGAGCTGCCGCTCGTCGTCGAGCGCCGCGCCGACCGGGTCGTGGCGACCCTGTCGCGACCCGAGGTGCGCAACGCGATCGACCAGCGCACGATCGACGCGCTGCACGACGTGTGCACCGAGCTGGAGCGCGACCCCCGCACGCTGATCCTCATCGGCGCGGGCGGGGTGTTCGCGTCCGGCGCCGACATCGCGCAGCTGCGCGAGCGGCGCGCCCCCGATGCGCGTCGCGGCATCAACACGCGGGCGTTCCAGCGCGTCCGCAACCTGCCGATGCCGGTGATCGCGGCGATCGACGGGCACGCGCTCGGCGGGGGAGCGGAGCTCGCGTACGCCGCCGACATCCGCATCGGCACCCCGCGCCTGCAGATCGGCAACCCCGAGACGGGCCTCGGCATCATCGCCGCCGCGGGCGCCACCTGGCGGCTGTGCGAGATCGTCGGCGAGGGGCGCGCCGCCGAGATGCTGCTGACGGGCCGGATCCTGGATGCCGCCACCGCCGTCGACTGGGGGCTCGTGTCGTCGCTGTTCGAGCCCGGCGACCTGCTCGCGGCCGCCCACGCGCTCGCCGACCGCATCGCCCGCAACGACCCGCTCGCGACCCGGCACACCAAGACCGCGCTGCTCGCGCCGCCCGCCGCGCACCCCGAGATCGACCTCGAGCTGCAGGCCGAGCTGTTCGAGAGCCCCGAGAAGCAGCGCCGCATGACGGCGTTCCTCGAGAGGCGGAGCCGATGAGTGTTCCCGAGCGCGTCGGAGTGATCGGCGGAGGGCGCATGGGAGCGGGGATCGCGCATGCCTTCGTGCTCGCGGGCGCCCACGTGGTGGTCGTGGAGCGCGACGCGGACGCGGCGGGGGCGGCATCCACTCGTCTTTCCGACAGCCTGCGGCGCAGCGTCGAACGCGGCGCGACCGACCGCACGGCCGACGAGCTCGCGCGCGCGGTCGCGACGGCGACCGACGTCGCTGCGCTCGCCGGCTGCGGGCTCGTCATCGAGGCGGTGCCGGAGGATCGTGCCCTCAAGGTCGACGCGCTCTCGCGGGCGGAGGCGGTGGTGGCGCCGGACGCGGCGCTCGCGACCAACACGTCGTCGCTCTCGATCGACGAGCTCGCGGCGCAGCTCGCGCGGCCGGAGCGGTTCGTCGGCCTGCACTTCTTCAACCCGGTGCCGGCGTCGCAGCTCGTCGAGGTCGTCACGGGCTCGGCGACCGGACCTCGCCTCGTCGAGGACGCCCGTGCGTGGGTCGAGGCGCTCGGCAAGACGGCGATCGTCGTGCGCGACAGCCCCGGCTTCGCGTCCAGCCGCCTCGGAGTCGCGCTCGGACTGGAGGCGATCCGCATGCTCGAAGAGGGCGTCGCGAGCGCGGCCGACATCGACGCGGCGATGGAGCTGGGGTACCGGCATCCCGTCGGCCCGCTCCGCACCACCGACATCGTGGGGCTCGACGTGCGACTGGGCATCGCGGAAGAGCTGCACCGGGAACTGGGCGACCGGTTCGCGCCTCCGGACCTGCTGCGGCGCCTCGTCGCCGACGGACATCTCGGCCGCAAGAGCGGCCGCGGCTTCTACGAATGGAGCGAACATGGCGATTGAGTCGACGGGGACCGACATCCTCCCCAGCTACCTGCGCGACCGGTGGTGGACTCCGGATGCCGGGGCCGCCGGCATCCCGGTGCTCGACGCCTCGACCGGCGAGGTCGTGACCCGCGTCAGCACCGACGGCATCGACCTCGCCGGTGCGCTGGAGTACGCGCGCACCGTCGGGCAGGCGAGCCTCGGCGCGCTCACGTTCCACCAGCGGGCACTGCTGCTCAAGGAGTTCGCGATCGCGCTGACCGCCCGCAAGGAGGAGCTGCACGAGCTGTCCAAGCGCGCCGGCGCGACGGTGCGCGATTCGCTCAACGACGTCGACGGCGGCATCGGCGTGCTCTTCACCTACGCGTCGAAGGGCCGTCGCGAGCTGCCCAACGCGCAGGTGTACCTCGACGGCCCGGTCGAGTCGCTGGCGAAGGACGGCTCGTTCCTCGGCCGCCACGTGTACACGCGGCTGCCCGGCGTCGCGGTGCAGATCAACGCCTTCAACTTCCCGATGTGGGGCGCCCTGGAGAAGTTCGCGCCGGCGTTCCTCGCGGGCGTGCCCAGCGTCGTCAAGCCCGCGACGCCGACGGCCTACATCGCCGAGGCGTGGGTGCGCATCCTCGTCGAGACCGGACGCCTGCCCGCCGGCTCGCTGCAGCTGGTGAGCGGAGCCGTGCCCGGCCTGTTCGACCACCTCGGCCTGGGTGACCTCGTCGGTTTCACCGGCAGCGCGTCGACCGCGTCCCGGCTCCGGCAGCAGGCGGCGCCCGGCGTGCGGTTCACGAGCGAGACCGACTCCATCAACGCGTCCGTGCTCGGCCCCGACGCCGTGCCGGGCACGCCCGAGTTCGACGCCTACCTCACGCAGCTCCTGATCGAGCTGACGACGAAGGCCGGTCAGAAGTGCACGGCCATCCGGCGCGCGATCGTGCCCGAAGCCGTCGTCCAGCCGCTCGTCGAGGCGCTGCGCGACAAGATCGCCCAGCGTGTCGTGGTCGGCGACCCGCACGCCGAAGGGGTCACGATGGGCCCGCTCGTCTCACTCGCTCAGCGCGACGAGGTGCTGCGCGCCGTCGCCGCGCTGGAGGCCGCCGGCGGCCGTGTCGTGCTCGGCACGACTGCGGCGCCCGACGTGGTGCGCGCCGACGGCTCGACCGGTCCCGCCCCCGAGGGCGCGTTCGTGGCGCCCCTCGTGATCGGCTTCGAAGGCGACGCGGCCGCGCTGCCCGACGCCGTCCACGACATCGAGGCGTTCGGTCCCGTCGCGAGCGTCCTCGCCTACCGCACCGTCGACGAGGCCGCCGACCTCGTGGGCCGCGGCGGTGGGTCGCTCGTCACGAGCGTCGCCACCGCCGACCCGGCTGTCGCCGCCACGCTGCTCGCGCGCACCGCGGCGTTCAACGGGCGCCTCCTGTTCCTCGACCGCGACGACGCCCGCACGTCGACGGGGCACGGCGCGCCGGTGCCGCACCTCGTCCACGGTGGACCCGGTCGCGCCGGCGGCGGCGAGGAGCTCGGCGGCATCCGCGCCGTGCTGCACCACATGCAGCGCACGGCCGTGCAGGGCTCGCCCGCGATGCTCACGGCGCTGACCGGCGTATGGCATCAGGGGGCGGCATCCCGCTCCGACCGGCACCCGTTCCGCAAGTCGCTCGCCGAACTGCGGATCGGCGACCAGTTCGCGTCGCCGCTGCGCGCGGTCACGCTCGACGACATCGAGACGTTCGCGCACTTCACCGGGGACCTGTTCTACGCGCACATGGACGAGCAGGCGGCGGCCGCCAACCCGTTCTTCCCGGGCCGCGTCGCGCACGGCTACCTGCTCGTGTCGTGGGCGGCCGGGCTGTTCGTCGACCCGGCGCCCGGTCCCGTGCTCGCCAACTACGGCCTCGAGGACCTCCGCTTCGTCACCCCGGTGTCACCGGGCGACGAGGTGCGCGTCGTGCTCACCGCGAAGCAGATCACGCCGCGCGAGACCGACGAGTACGGCGAGGTGCGCTGGGACGCGGTGCTCCTCAACCAGCGCGACGAGATCGTCGCGACGTACGACGTGCTCACCCTCGTCGCGAAGACCTGGGACGAGGGCCCAGCCGGCGGCGCGGCATCCCGCACCGCAGAAGCGGCGGTGACGCCGTGACCGATCCGGCCGAGCACTTCGCGGGGCAGCGCGACATGCTCCGGCGCGACCGGGCGTCGGCCGCGATGGGCATGTCCGTCGAGCGCGACGAACCGGGAGAGGCGGTCGTGTCCATGCGGGTGCGGGACGACATGACGAACGGGTTCGCGATCACCCACGGTGGGATCGTGTTCGCGCTCGCCGACACCGCGTTCGCCATGGCGTGCAATGAAGACGCCTCCGTGACGGTCGCCGCGGGGGCCGACATCTCCTTTCTCAAGGCCACCTACGCCGGCCAGACGCTGACCGCGCACGCGCGCCGCCGTGCCGTGACGGGCCGCACCGGCCTCTACGACGTGACGGTGACGGACGAGACGGGCGACGTCGTGGCGGAGTTCCGCGGCCGCTCGCTCACCACGCGGCGGACGGCGTAGACTTTACTGAACGAACGGTCTGTAATCCTTCGGCAGGCGCTGGAGCCGAAGGCGCGGACACAGGAATCGAACGGAGTCGACGATGACGACCGAGATGCTGATCGACGAGGCGGACGCCCAGGCGGCGTTCGACGCGATCATCGAGGCCGACTCGCGCATCGAGCCGCGGGACTGGATGCCGGCGGCCTATCGCAAGACGCTGATCCGGCAGATCTCGCAGCACGCGCACTCCGAGATCATCGGGATGCAGCCCGAGGGCAACTGGATCACGCGCGCGCCGAGCCTCAAGCGCAAGGCGATCCTGATGGCGAAGGTGCAGGACGAGGCGGGGCACGGACTGTACCTCTACTCGGCCGCGCAGACCCTCGGCATCACGCGCGACGAGATGACCGAGCAGCTCATCGAGGGCCGCGCCCGGTACTCGTCGATCTTCAACTACCCGACGCCGACGTGGGCCGACATGGGCGCGATCGGCTGGCTCGTCGACGGGGCCGCGATCTGCAACCAGGTGCCGCTGTGCCGCGCATCGTACGGGCCCTACGGCCGGGCGATGGTGCGCATCTGCAAGGAGGAGTCGTTCCACCAGCGGCAGGGGTTCGAGATCCTGCTGACCCTCATGCAGGGCTCGCCCGCGCAGCGCGAGATGGCGCAGGACGCCGTGGACCGCTGGTACTGGCCGAGCCTCATGATGTTCGGGCCGCCCGACGACGAGTCGCCCAACTCGGCGCAGTCGATGGCATGGAAGATCAAGCGCTTCTCGAACGACGACCTGCGCCAGCGGTTCATCGGGATGCTGGTGCCTCAGGCCGAGGTGCTGGGCGTGACGCTCCCCGACCCCGAGCTGCGATGGGATGCCGACGCCCGGCGCTGGCACACCAGCGAGATCGACTGGACCGAGTTCCACGAGGTGCTCTCCGGCCGCGGGCCGATGAACGCCGAGCGCATCCGCAACCGTCGCAACGCCCACGAGGACGGCGCGTGGGTGCGGGAGGCCGCCGCCGAGTACGCGCGCAAGCAGCAGGTCGCACGACACGAGGAGGCGGCGTGATGACGACCCCGGGCGGTTCGACAGGCTCACCCGCCGAGCACCGCGAGACCTGGCCGCTGTGGGAGGTGTTCGTGCGGGCGGGGCGCGGGCTCAGCCATGTGCACGCCGGGTCGCTGCATGCGCCCGACGCCGAGTTCGCGCTGCGCAACGCGCGCGACCTGTACACGCGCCGCGGCGAGGGCACGTCGATCTGGGTCGTGCCCGCCGATGCCATCACCACGAGCGATCCCGATTCCAAGGGCGCCTTCTTCGAGAGCCCCGCGGGCAAGAACTATCGGCACGCGTCGTACTACACGGCGTCGGAGGGGGTGCCGCACCTGTGACGACCGCATCCGAACTCCCCGGTTCGGGGCGCGAGACGTCCGTCGGGGCGCGAGTCGTGCGCCCCGACGGAGCGCACGCGCCCCAAACCGCTCGAGACGATCAGCGAGACCCCGGCGGACCGCAGGACCCGCACGGCGAGGTCACGGTCGACGAGGTCGCGCTCTCGGCCGAGCTCGCCGGCGGCGAGGGGCGTGCCGAATCGGCGGACGTCGCCGAATACGCGCTGTGGCTCGGCGACGACGCGCTGATCCTGTCTCAGCAGCTCGGCGCGTGGATCGCGCGCGCCCCCGAGCTCGAAGAGGACGTCGCCCTCGGCAACATCGCCCTCGACCTGCTCGGGCACGCCCGGTCGTTCCTGCGATACGCGGGGACGTACGACGGCCGCAGCGAGGACGACCTCGCGTACTGGCGGGACGAGCCCGAGTTCCGCTGCGCGTGGCTGTTCCAGCAGCCGAACGGGGACTTCGCGCAGACGATCGCGCGTCAGCTGGCGGCATCCACGTATCTGTTCGAGCTGTACACCGCGCTGCAGGGGTCGTCCGACGAGACGCTGGCCGCGATCGCCGCCAAGGCCGTCAAGGAGGTCGAGTACCACCGCGATCACGCTGTGCAGTGGACGCTGCGGCTCGCCGGGGGCACCGACGAGTCCCGCCGGCGCATCGTGCGCGCCGTGGGGGACGTGTGGCCCTACGTGGGGGAGCTGTTCCTCGATGATCCGCTCACCGACCGCCTCGACGGCGTCGCCGCGCGGCCGTCGTCGCTGCAGCCGGGGTTCGACGCCGTGATCGCGGCGGTGTTCGCCCAGGCCGCGCTGGAGCTCCCCGGCGGGCCGATGTCGTCCGCCGGAGGGCGTCACGGCTCCCATTTCCCGACGCTCGGGTACCTGCTCGCCGAGATGCAGGTGCTCGCGCGGCAGCATCCGGGGGTGACGTGGTGATGCTTCGACAGGCTCAGCAACCGCTGGGTGGAGTTCAGCAGCCGATGGACGGCGGTCGGCACGCGGTGGGCGGCGGTCGGCACGCGGTGGACGGCGGTCGGCACGTGGTGGGCGAGCGCGCGTGGGAGGTCGCGGCATCCGTCCTCGATCCTGAGGTCCCCGTCCTCACGATCGAGGACCTCGGGGTGCTGCGCGCCGTCGACGTCGACGGCGACCGCGTGTCCGTGACGATCACGCCGACCTACTCGGGGTGCCCCGCCATGGACACCATCCGCGACGACCTCGTGCTGGCGCTCACGGCCGACGGGTTCGCGCACGTCGACGTGCGGCTCGTGCTCGCTCCCGCGTGGACCACGGACTGGATGACGGATGCCGGCAAGCACAAGCTGCGCGAGTACGGCATCGCGCCGCCGACCGGGCGCCGCGCAGTGGCAGGGCCGATCCCGGTGCGACTGGCCGTGCGGTGCCCGCACTGCGGCTCGCTCGACACGAGGGAGATCGCCCGGTTCGGGTCGACGTCGTGCAAGGCGCTGTACGAGTGCCGCGCGTGCCTCGAGCCCTTCGACCACTTCAAGGTGCACTGATGGTGGCCGACGAGCTCGCGCAGGCCGAGCGCGAGCGCATCGCCGAAGCCCTGCTGACCGCGGCCGTGGGCGGTCCGCACGGCAGCCGGCGTCGCGGCAGGTTCCACACCCTCCGGGTCGCGGCCGTGCGGCCGCTGACCGACGACGCCATCGAGGTCACGTTCACCGTCCCCGAGGAGGTGCGCGACCAGTTCGACTACCTCGCCGGACAGCACGTCGCGCTGCGCGCGATGCTCGACGGCCGCGAGGTGCGGCGCTCGTACTCGCTGTGCCGTGCCGTGGATGCGGGCGGCGGCGACGGCCCCCGCACGATCAGCATCGCGATCAAGCGCGACACCGGCGGGCGCTTCTCCACGTGGGCGCAGACCGGGCTGAAGGTCGGCGACGAGCTCGACGTCATGAATCCGCAGGGCTCGTTCACGTCGACGCTCGCCGACCTCGACGGTGCCCACGTCGCCGGCATCGCCGCGGGGTCGGGCATCACGCCGCTCATGGCGCTCGCCGCGACCGTGCTCGCCCGCTCGGCCACGTCGCGCTTCACGCTCGTGTACACGAACCGCTCGAGTCTCGACGTGATGTTCCTCGACGACCTCTCCGACCTCAAGGACCGCTACCCGACGCGACTGGCCCTGCACCATGTGCTCTCACGCGAGCAGCGCACGGCGCCGCTGCTGTCGGGGCGCCTCGACGAGCCGCGACTGCGCCGCATCCTCGACGACCTCGTGCTGCCCGACACCGTGGACGAATGGTTCCTGTGCGGTCCGTTCCCGCTGGTGCAGCTGTGCCGTGACACCCTCGACGATCTCGGCGTGGACGCCGCGCATGTGCGGTACGAGCTGTTCACGCCGGCCGACGGTCCTCGCGACGAACCCGGCGCCGGGGTGCCGGTCGTGATCGGCGAGGACGAGCCCGTCACCCGCATCGAGTTCACCCTCGATGGGCAGTCGCAGTCGGTCGACAGCCCTGTCGCCGCGCACGAATCGATTCTGACCGCGGCGTTGCACGTGCGTCCCGACGTGCCGTTCGCGTGCGCGGGCGGTGTGTGCGGCACGTGCCGCGCGCGCCTGCTGCAAGGGTCGGTCACGATGACCGAGAACTATGCGCTCGAGCCCGACGAGCTCGAGCGCGGCTACGTGCTCACGTGCCAGTCGCACCCCACGACCGATGCCGTCGTGGTCGACTACGACGTCTAGGAGGTCACCATGATCGAGCTCGCGACCGACGGCGCCGTCGGCGAGGTCACGCTGAATGCGCCTGACAGGCTCAACGCGCTGTCGCTGGAGGCACTGCGGCAGCTGGACGACGCGTACGCGCGGGCCGCGGCATCCGGGGTTCGCGCACTGGTGCTGCGCGGTGAGGGGCGTGCCTTCTGCGCCGGGCGCGACATCGCCGGAGTCGACCCCGGGACCGACGACGTGCCGGAGTACCTGGATGCCGTCGAGCAGGTCATGCGACGGATCGCCGGGTTCCCGGTACCGACGTTCGCGGCCGTGCAGGGCGCGTGCCTCGGCGTTGGCCTCGGTCTCGCGATCGCGTCGGACGTCGTGTACGTCGCTGAGAACGCCAAGGTCGGCTCGCCGTTCGCGAACCTCGGTGCGATGCCTGACTCGGGCGCGCACGCGCTGTTCGTGGAGAGGCTCGGCGCGCACCGGGCGCTCGACCTCATCTTCACCGGTGAGCTCCTGTCGGGCGCCGACGCAGTCGCCGCAGGTCTGTTCAGCCGGGCGGTGCCCGCCGACGGGCTGCTGGCGTTCGCCCGCGAGCGCGCCGCCGTCACCGCCGAGGGGCCGACGGCCGCATTCGCCGCGTCGAAGCGGCTCGTCGCCCGCCTGCGCGACGAGCGGCTGTGGGATGCCGTCGCGGAGGAGTCCCGCGGCCAGGAGGCGCTGCGCGCCACCGCCGACTACCGCGAAGGGTTCGCCGCCTTCCAGGACAGGCGCAAGCCCGTCTTCCGAGGCGACTGACCCGCGCCGCGCGGCGGCCCGGGTGGCGCTTCGTCTCGCTCGTTCCTCGCTCGCTCAGCGTCCGGGGCCGGTCGCTGAGCGAGCGCCAGCGAGACGAAGCGTGGTGCGGCGGCACCTGTGCTGCGCGGCGGCCCGGGTGGCGTTCGTCTGGCTCGTTCCTCGCTCGCTCAGCGTCCGGGGCGGTCGCTCGACGGGGGCTGTGGGGGAACCCGTGCCGCGCGGCGGCCCGGGTTGCGCTTCGTCTGGCTCGTTCCTCGCTCGCTCAGCGTCCGGGGCCGGTCGCTCGAGGGGGGCTGTGGGAGAACCCGTGCCGTGGCGGCCCGGGTGGCGCTTCGTCTGGCTCGTTCCTCGCTCGCTCAGCGTCCGGGGCCGGTCGCTCGACGGGGGCTGTGCCGGGGCGGCCCGGGTGGCGCTTCGTCTCGCTCGTTCCTCGCTCGCTCAGCGTCCGGGGGCGGTCGCTCGACGGGGCTGTGGCAGGGACCGTGCCGCGCGAGGGCCGAGTTGTGGTTCGCCGCGCCTGCTTCAGCATCCGGGGGTCGGTCGCTGAGCGAGCGCCAGCGAGACGAAGCGAGGCGCGGTGACCCGGACCTGCCGATCAGCGGCCGGTGAGCTCGGCCACCAGCGGCGCGAGGGGCGCCGAGAGCTCGTCAGGCACCGTGAAGAACGACACGCCCGTCTCGTCGCGGAGCGTGCGCAGCGCGTCGGCGTCGCGCGCGACGTCGCCCGACAGCGCGGCGACGGCGCGCGCCTCGCGCAAGGACTCGGGCGTGAGGCCCGCGCTGCGGCGCAGCCACTCGGGCACCGCGTCGCCGACGCCGGCGATCTGCAGCGACAGTTCGACCGGCGGCCGGTCGGGGCCGGTGGCCGCGCGCACCCGGTCGGCGACCTCGGCGACCGCCGCGATGTCGGCGTGCGGCGGGACGGGCAGAGCGACCGTCTGAGCGTGGCGTCCGGCCAGGCGCATCATGCGGTCGCCACCCGCGGCGAGCGTCAGCGGCAGGCTGTCGCCGAGAGCGGCGCGCACGGCCCCGATCGTCGCCTCGACCTGATCGACGCGCTCCCGGCCCGAGCCCCACGGCACACCGAGGGCGACGGCATCCGCCTCACCCTGCGGTCGTCCCGCACCCAGGCCGAGTTCGAACCGCCCGCCCGAGAGCTCGACCAGTGTGCGGGTGTCGCGGACGGTGCTCGCGGGGCTGCGCAGCGGTGCCGCGAGCACCCACGTTCCCAGGCGCAGGGTCGCGGTCGCGGTCGCGGCGACCGACAGGGCGAGGAAGGGGGAGGGGGTGTAGAGCGTGTCGGGCACGAGCAGTGCCGAGAATCCGTCGTTCTCGATGCGCCGTGCCGTCTCGCCCCACGCCCGGGCATCGCCATGGGCGCCGGTCACGACGCCGAATCGGAAGGAGGTCATGCCCCCATGCTCGTCGGCGTCCGGCTCCGGCACATCCGCCGGCGGGAGGCATCCGCTCTCCTCCCTCGGGAGCAGCGCGGCTCCGCGGTCAGGCCTGCTGCCGTGTCGCGGCGAGGGCGTCGACGCCCGCGATGATGCGCTCGACGCCGAAGCGCAGCGCATCGCCTCGCGCACCCTCCGCGTCCGCGAAGGCCGCCACGGTGAACGGATAGTCCGCGGCGCGGTCGGCGAGGATCCGCGCCATCGCCGCCGCGAGCTCCTGCTCGGGCGCTTCGCTCGCCGACTCCTGCCGGACGATCGACATCGCATGGCCTGCCAGCAGCGCCAGCACGTCGAGCTTCTCGCTGCCGTGGAGCTTCAGATGCGCCATCGCGGCCAGCCCCGCCTCGTACCAGGCCAGTTCACAGGGGCCAGGGCGGTGCGGCCGCTGCGCCAGCTCGACCGACCACGGGTGGGCGAGGGCGCGGCGGTGCACGCCCTCTGCCCACGCTGCCAGCGCCCGATGCCAGTCGTCGTCGGCCTGCGGCACGGGTGGGCCGAACGCCCGGTCGAGCATCACGGCGTCGAGCTCGGCGCGACCCGGCACGTACCGGTAGAGCGCCATCTTGGTGCTGCCGAGGTCGTCTGCGATGCGCTGCATGGTCACGGTGCCCAGGCCTTCGGTGTCGGCGATGCGCATCCCGGCATCGGCGAGCTGGGCGACGGTGAACTTCGGCTTGGGTCCTCGACGGATCGCGGCCGGCCGCGGCCACAGCGGGTCGTCGAGCTCGGCAGACGTCGTCGTCGCCTCCGTCCGGTCGGGAGTCATGCGAACCTCCAGAAGTAATTGCGTCCAGTGTAATCAGTTATGTATTGTGTCCACGAGAAGCAATTACGGAAGAGTGGAGCTCATCATGACGACGCGCAAGGTGCTGATCTCGGGAGCGAGCATCGCCGGTCCTGCACTGGCGGGCTTGCTCGCTCGCACGGGCTACGACGTCACGGTCGTCGAGAAGGCGTCCCAGCTGCGCGCCGGCGGTCAGGCGGTCGACTTCAAAGGCCGCACGCATCGCGACATCCTCACCCGGATGGGGGTGTGGGACGACGTGTGCGCCCAGCAGACCCCCAAGACCGACTGGCGCATGGTCGACGATGCCGACCGCGTCATGGCTGTCATCCCCGGGGAGTTCATCGGCGGCGACGTCGAGATCCTGCGGGGCGATCTCGCCGGCATCCTCCACCGCCGCAGCGCCGATGACGTCGACTACGTGTTCGGTGACGAGATCGCCGCACTGACCGACGGGCCCGACGGCGTCGACGTGTCGTTCGCGCACCGCGCCGACGAGCGCTTCGACCTGGTCGTGGGCGCCGACGGCGTGCACTCCGCCGTGCGGCGGCTCGCGTTCGGACCCGAGCTCGACCACGTCGAGCGGCTCGGCTACTTCTACGCCGTCGCGAGCGGTTCCGTGCCGCTCGACGGTCTCGAGACGCGCCTGCCGAGCGGGCGCGCCGTCGCCTACGGCTACAACGTGCCCGGCAGGCTGGCGCTCGCCGGCGGCCAGAAGGCGCCGAACCTGTTCGTCTTCCGCGGCGGCGGCGGCGACGCGTACGACCGTCGCGACATCGACTCTCAGCGAGGATTCCTGCAGGACGCGTTCGCCGGTGTGGGCTGGCGTGTCCCCGAGATGCTCGCGGCGGCGGGCGCGGCATCCGACTTCTATCTCGACGAGATCACCCGCACGCGCATGACGACGTACACGAGAGGGCGGGTCGCCCTCGTCGGGGATGCCGGCTATGCCAACACCCTCGGCGGCTTCGGCACCGGGCTCGCGATGATGGGCGCGTACGTGCTCGCCGGCGAGCTGGCGCGGGCGCACGGCGACCACGGCGCGGCGTTCGCGGCGTACGACGCGCGCATGCGCAAGCCGACGAAGGTCGCGCGCACCGGAAGCGCCGGACCCTTCCTCGCTCCGCCGACGCAGCGCCGCATCCGGCTGCGTGACCGGACCTTCGCGAACCCGGTGATGCGGCGCGCGATGATGTGGATCACCGACGTGTTCGCCACCGACACGTCGCTGCCCGATTACGGCCCGGGCGTCGCGGCGCGCGTGCGCTAGGAGTTCACGCGGATGATCTCGCGCTGGTACGGCGCGATGACCGCGCCCGAGATGCGGCAGTCGAGCACGAGGAAGGGACGGGATGCCTCGTCCTCGGCCGCCCAGGTCGCCAGGCGCTCCAGGTCGTCGAGGGTGCGCACGACGACGCCCTCGGCGCCGACGCCCGTTGCGAGGGCCGCGAAGTCGACCTGCGGGATCAGCATGGGCTGCTCGGCAAGGCCCTTGAGCCCGTACAGGTGCACCTCGGCGCCGTAGGCGGCGTCGTTCCAGACGACGGCGACGCCCCGGCCGGCGGCGACCCGCACCGCCGTCTCGAGGTCGGCGAGGGCCATGAGGCCGCCGCCGTCGCCCGTGGTCAGCACCACCGTGGACGCGGGCTTGGCGAGCGCGGCGCCCGGCACGGAGGGCCAGCCGAGGCCGATCGACTGGAACGCCGTGCCGACCATCATCATCCGGTCGGGCGAGGCGACGGGCCAGTACATGTTGGCCCAGCCGATGAAGTGGCCGCCGTCCGAGACCACGACGCGGTCGGCCGGCAGCAGCTGGCCGATGCGGCGGGCGACCGCACGCGGGTCGAGCCGTCCGTCGTCCGCGACGGCGTCGCCCGGCTCGTACGCGCGCAACGCGTTCACGTCGATCGATTCGCGCCACCCGCTGGGCTCCGCACCCCGGGCGCGCAGGGCCGCGGCGACGGCGCGGGCGGCGACGCCGGCATCCGCGCGCACGAATCCGCCGACGTACGGGTGGGTCGCCGCCGGTGCGACATCGATCTGGAACACCCGCGTTCCCGGCGCGAACAGATCGCCGAAGCGCATCGTGAACTGATTCAGGGATGCCCCGAACACGACGGCCACGTCGGCCTCGCGCACGAGCTCCATGGCTCCCTCGGCACCGAAGCCGCCGGTGACGCCGAGGTCGAACTCGGCGCGGGGGAACACGCCCCGCCCGAGCGCCGTGGACGCGGTCACCGCGCCCACGATGTCGGCGACCTCGCCGAGCGCGTCTGCTGCCCCCGAGATCCAGGCGCCGCGGCCGGCGAGGAGGAACGGACGCTCGGCGGTCGCCAGAGCGTCGACGAGCCCATCGAGCGCACCGGCGGCGAACGGGCCGGTGGGAGCGAGAGGTTCGGGCAGCCGCGGCTCGGGTGCCTCGGGCACAGGGCCCGCGTCACGCGCCGCGACGTCGTAGGGGATCGCGAGCACGGTGGGGACCCGGTACGTGAGGGCGTGCTCGATCGCGATGACGGTCGTGGCGGCGGCATCCGCCCGCCCCACGGTGTAGGTGCGGGCGCCGACCGCCGAGGCGAGCGCGATCTGGTCCACGTCCCACGGGCGCGGGCCCGACGTGGGCTCGTCGCCGACGACGAGCACGAGCGGCACGTGCGCCTGCACGGCCTCGGCGAGGGCGGTCAGCGTGTTGGTGAAGCCTGCGCCGTACGTGGCGGTCGCGGCCGCCAGCCGGCCCGAGGCGCGGAAGAAGGCGTCGGCGGCGACGACGCCGCCGGCTTCGTGACGCACGGCGGTGAACTGCACGTCGGTCGAGCGCTCGAGCGCGTCGAGGACGTAGGCGTTGCCGTTGCCCATCACCCCGAACACGTGGTCGATGTGGCGGGCGAGGGTGAGTGCGACGTGCGCGGACACGGTGGGCATGACGGATCCCTTGAGACTTCAGACGGATGAGAGGCCGTATGTGTCTCGCGCTCCTGCGCTGCGTGCCCATTTTTCGAGCACCGGCGGGCATCGATGCCACCGGACGAAACCGAGTATAGGTCGTGCGCCAAGATGGGAGACATGAAGACGATCCAGCTGCGCCGCTACACGCTCGTCGACGGGGAGTACGACGCGTTCGTCGACTGGTGGAAGGGCAGCATGCCGCGCGTGCGCCCGGCCGCCGGGTTCACGATCGAGTTCGCCTACGGCATCCCCGAGACGAACGAGTTCGTGTGGGCGGTCAGCGCCCAGGGCGACGAAGAGGCGTTCGTCGCGCTCGAACAGGAGTACCTCGCGTCGGACGCCCGTGCCGCGGTGTTCGCCGGCGTCCCGCAGCGCGTGGCGGAGTACAACATCCGCTTCGTGTCGGAGTTCGCGACCGTCTGAAGCGGCTCAGCCGCCGAGCGCCTCGCTGATCGCGGCAGCGGAGCGGGCCAGCCGGCGCGCGATCGCGTCGGGGTCTGCGGGGCTCGACACGTGGACCACTGCGATCGCTGCGGGGCGCTGGCCGCCGCGCAGCCGCAGCGGCACCGAGATCGCCTGCACGGTCGGGATGACCTCGTCGTGGCTGGTCGCGTAGCCGCGCTGTGCGCACTCGGCGATCTCGGCACGGAGCCGTTCGCCGACCTCGACGGGCCAGTCCGCGGGGGAGAGGGTCGACAGGATCGCCTTGCTCGGCGCGCCGACGGTGATCGGGTGCCGCGCCCCCGGCCGCTGGGCGACCGTGGCGACGGCGTGGCGCGGCTCGACGCTCGCCAGGGTGATGCACTCGTCGCGGTCGAGCACGGCGAGGAAGCATGTCATGCCCAGCTCGTTGGCGATGGCGGTGAGCTCGGGCAGGGCTTCGGCCTGCAGGTCGTGCGCGACGCCCGCGGCGAGGGCGGCGATCCGAGCGCCGAGCTGCACGCGCCCGGCCGAGTCGCGTGCGACGAGCCCGTGGTCCTCGAGCGTGCGCAGCAGTCGGTACGCGACGGATCGGTGCACCTCCAGACGTCCGGCGAGCTCGTCGATCGTGAGCGGCTCACGCGCGTCGGCGAGGACCTCGAGGATCCGGATGCCGCGGCTGAGCGTCTGCGAAGCGGGCGCGGTCGTGCCCTCCGGCCTTGTCATGCGGCATCCCCTTCGTATACGATCTGTTCAATAGTAGAACGGCGTGTTCGAATATAGAACACGACCGCTCCCTCCCGCAAGACATCGCCGTCAGGCCGACACCGCCGTCAGAGGAGTCACGATGCAGTTCCATCACCACGGGTACGTCTCCGGGGATCCGCGCGTCCAGGACGCCGCCGGCACCGGCGTCGACCGGCCTGCCGAGCTCCCCGACGAGATGGACGTGCTCATCGTCGGCTCCGGGCCCGCGGGCATGCTCCTCGCAGCGCAGATGTCGCAGTTCCCCGGCGTGACCACGCGCATGATCGAGCGTCGCGACGGTCGTCTCGTGCTCGGCCAGGCGGACGGCATCCAGCCCCGCAGCGTCGAGACGTTCCAGGCCTTCGGCTTCGCCGAGCGCATCATCGCCGAGGCGTACAACATCGGGTGGATGAACTTCTGGGGCCCCGACCCGGCGCAGCCCGAGAACATCGTGCGCACCGCGCGCACCGAGGACTATGCGTTCAAGATCAGCGAGTTCCCGCACCTCATCGTCAACCAGGCGCGCGTGCTCGACTACTTCGCCGAGGCCGCCGCGCACGGACCGGGCCGCATCGTGCCCGACTACGGCATCGAGTTCGTGGGTCTGACGATCCACGACGCGGGGGAGTACCCCGTCGAGGTCCGTGTCCGCCACACCGCGGGCGAGCGCGCCGGACAGGAGCGCACCGTCCGCGCCAAGTACGTCGCCGGCTGCGACGGCGCCCGCAGCGGCGTGCGCGAGGCCATCGGCCGCAAGCACCTCGGCGGCATCTCGGCCCACGCATGGGGTGTCATGGACGTGCTCGTCAACACCGACTTCCCCGACTGGCGCACCAAGTGCGCCATCAACGCCGAGGCCGGCAACATCCTCCACATCCCGCGTGAGGGCGGGTACCTCAGCCGCATGTACATCGACCTCGGCGAGGTCGCCGACGACGACGACCACCGCGTGCGGCAGACGCCGATCGAAGAGGTCATCCGCAAGGCGAACGCGATCCTGCACCCGTACTCCATCGACGTGAAGCAGGTCGCGTGGCACAGCGTCTACGAGGTCGGGCATCGCGTCACCGACAAGTTCGACGACGTCGACGTGGACCAGGGACATGCGCCCCGCGTGTTCCTCACCGGCGACGCGTGCCACACCCACTCGGCGAAGGCCGGGCAGGGCATGAACGTGTCGATGCAGGACGGCTTCAACCTCGGCTGGAAGCTCGGGCACGTGCTCACCGGCCTCAGCCCCGCCTCGCTGCTGGAGACCTACTCGGCCGAGCGCCAGCCGGTGGCTCAGCAGCTCATCGACTTCGACCGCGAGTGGTCGTCGCTCATGGCCCGCAAGCCCGAAGAGATCTCGGACCCGCAGGAGCTCGCCACGTTCTACCTCGGCACCGCCGAGTTCCCGTCCGGCTTCATGACGCAGTACGGCCCGTCGATGGCGGTGGGGGATGCCGCCCACCAGGGCCTCGCGTCCGGCTTCCCGCTGGGCAAGCGGTTCAAGAGCTCCGAGGTGGTGCGCGTGTGCGACGGCAACCCGGTGCACCTCGGCCACCACGCCACGGCCGACGGCCGGTGGCGGATCTACGCCTTCGCCGACGCAGCCGCGGCGGGTGCGGCATCCACCCTCTCGCAGTGGGCGGAGTTCGTGGCATCCGACGCGTCGCCGCTGGCCCGCTTCACGCCGGAGGGAGCCGACGTCGACGCCGTCTTCGACGTCAAGGTCGTGTACCAGCAGCCCCACGAGGACGTCGACATCATGGCGGTGCCGAAGCTGTTCCTGCCCCAGACCGGACCGCTCGGACTCATCGACTGGGAGAAGGTCTACGCGGCCGCGCCCAGCGCGTGGACCTCGACCGACATCTTCGACGAGCGGGGCCTGTCGCGCGACGGCGTCGTGGTCGTCGTGCGCCCCGACCAGTACGTCGCCGCCGTGCTGCCGCTCACCGCGCACGACGAGCTCACGGACTTCTTCGCGGGGACGCTCCTGCCCCAGCGCTGACCGTTCGCGGGGGGTCATGCGCACAGCGCTCCCAGACAACCGCGGGCCACGGCCGGCTGCCCACAATGGAGGGCAGCCGGCCGTCCGCGTCGGCGCACGCGCCGCGATCCGAAGGAGACGCCGATGTCCGATTCCACCCTGGTCCTCGACGAGGCCGCACTGCTCGCGCGCATCGCCGCGCCCGAGGGGGAGGGGCGCGAGATCCTCGACGCCGCGACCCGCGAGGTCATCGGGCGCGTGCCGGTGCAGACCGCGGAGCAGCTCGACGACGCCGTCGCCCGCGCGAAGGCCGCACAGGCGGCGTGGGAGGCGCTCGGCCACGAGAGGCGCGCGGAGCTGCTGCTCGCCGCGGCCGATGCCATCGACGCCAACGCCGAGGAGCTGGCGCGGCTGCTCTCACGCGAGCAGGGCAAGCCGCTCAACGGCCCGAACGCGCGCTTCGAGGTGGGGGCGTGTTCGGCGTGGCTGCGCTCCAACGCCACGACCGTGCTGGAGCCGCAGGTCCTCGTCGACGACGAGAACCTCCACGCCGAGCTCGTGTACAAGGCGGCCGGCGTCGTCGGGGCGATCAGCCCGTGGAACTGGCCGATGATGATCTCGATCTGGCAGATCGGCCCGTCCCTGCGCATGGGCAACACCGTCGTGATCAAGCCCAGCAGCAACACGCCGCTCAGCGTGCTCGCGCTCGTGTCGATCATGAACGACGTGCTGCCGGCCGACGTGCTCATCGCCGTCTCGGGCCCGGGTGCCATCGGCGGACGCCTGGCCGCGCACGCCGACGTCGCCAAGGTCATGTTCACCGGATCGACCGAGGTCGGGCGCCAGATCATCGAGAGCTCGGCCGGCAACCTCGCCCGCCTGACCCTGGAGCTCGGCGGCAACGACGCCGGCATCGTGCTGCCCGGGACCGATGCGAAGGCGATCGTGCAGGACCTGTTCTGGGGCGCCTTCATCAACACCGGTCAGACGTGCGCCGCCCTCAAGCGCCTGTACGTGCACGACTCGGTGTACGACGAGGTCGTGGACGCGCTCGCCGAGGTCGCCGCGCAGACGCCCATGGGCCCGGGGCTGGACGAGGCCAACGTACTCGGCCCGGTGCAGAACCAGGCCCAGTTCGACATCGTGAAGGAGCTCGTCGAGGACGCGAAGGCGCACGGCGGCCGCGTCGTCACCGGCGGCGAGCCCGCCCCCGAGCTCGGCGAGCTCTTCTATCGGGCGACCATCGTGGCCGACGTCACCGACGGCGTCGCCCTCGTCGACGAGGAGCAGTTCGGTCCGGTCCTGCCCGTCATCCGCTACAGCGACGTCGACGACGCCTTCGCGCGCGCCAACGCCGCCGACGTCGGGCTGGGCGCCTCGGTGTGGTCGAGCGACCCCGACCAGGCTCGCGCGTACGCGACGCGCATGCAGTCGGGCACGGTGTGGATCAACTCGCACGGCGGACTGCACCCGATGGTGCCGTTCGGCGGCGTGAAGGGCTCGGGCTACGGCCTGGAGTTCGGCGTCGAGGGGCTGAAGTCCGTCGCGGTGCCGCAGGTCGTGTCGGGCCCTGGCCGCAAGGGCTGAGCCGTGACGACAGCGATCGTCGTCGGGGGCGGGTCGGCGGGCTCGGTCGTCGCGCGCCGGCTGGTGGATGCCGGCGTCGAGGTGACGCTGCTCGAAGCCGGTGGCGAGGACTCCAATCTCGCGATCCATGACCCCATGCGGATGGGGGAGCTGTGGCACAGCCCCGACGACTGGGACTACTACACGGTGCCGCAGGAGCACGCCGCGGGCCGGCGTCTGCACCTGCCGCGCGGCAAGGTGCTGGGCGGCTCGCACGCGCTCAACGCCATGATCTGGGTGCGCTGCGCGCCGCAGGACTTCGACCACTGGGCGTCTCTCGGCAACGAGGGGTGGGCATGGGACGACGTGCTGCCGGTGTACCGGAGCATCGAGACGTTCTCGGGCGGAGCATCCGGGCTGCGCGGGGGTGACGGCGTCCTGCCGGTCACCGACGGCTATCCGCTGGTGCCGATCCAGGCGTCGATCGTGGAGGCCGCCGTGCAGGCGGGGCTGGAGCACAACCCCGACTACAACGGCGACCATCTCGACGGGGTCTCGCAGGAGCAGGTCACGATGCACGTGGACGGCTCGGGCGGCACACGCGCCAACACGTGGACCGAGTACCTGAAGCCGGTCCGCGAACGCGTGGACATCCGCACCGGGAGCCACGTGCACTCCGTGATCGTCGAGGGCGGCCGCGCCGTCGGCGTGCGCTTCCGGCAGGACGGCGAGGACCGCGAGTTGCGGGCCGATGTCGTCGTGCTGTCGGCGGGCGCGCTCGACTCGCCCGCCGTGCTGCTTCGTTCGGGCATCGGTCCGGCCGACGAGCTCGCCGTCCTCGGCATCGAGGTCGTGCACGACGCCCCCGGCGTGGGACGCAACCTGCACGACCACCTCCTGGCGCCGGTGATCTTCCGCACCGACGCCAAGCCGGTCGGCCCGCCGACGCCAGGGGTGTCGGTCACGCAGACGCACCTGTTCTGGCGGTCGCTGCCCGACCTCGAGGTGCCCGACACGCAGCCGATCCACTTCTCGGTGCCGATGTACGGCGAGACGCTGGAGCCCGCCGGCGACGACGGGTTCTCTCTCATGGCGGGGATCGTCACCCCGAAGAGCAGAGGCATCGTGCGCCTGTCCGGCGCCGGGCTCGACGACCCGCTGCTGATCGATCCGCAGGTGCTCGCGGACGCCGACGACGTGCGCTCGCTCACCGCCTCGGTGCGGCAGTGCCGCTCGATCGGCCGCCGTCCCGCGCTCGCCGAGGAATGGGGCGCCGTCGAGGTGTACCCCGGCCCGGAGGTGGACGACGACGAGCTCGACGAGTACGTGCGCCGCAACGTCGCGACCTACCACCACCAGGTCGGCACGTGCCGCATGGGCGTGGATGCCGAGGCCGTCGTCGATCCGCGACTGCGCGTCGCGGGGATCGAGGGGCTGCGAGTGGTGGATGCGTCGATCATGCCCCGCATCACGACCGGCAACACCAACGCGCCCGCAGTTCTGATCGGCGAACGGGGTGCCCGGTTCCTGCTGGAGGACCTCGGACTGGCCTGAGCACGAACACGAAGCGGGGCGTCCGATCCGGACGCCCCGCTTCGGTGCACGTGCGGCTCTAGTCGGCGACGAACACCCGGCGCCCGGCGAACCAGGTCTCGAGTACGCGCGTGCTGACGATGGCCTCGGCGGGACCGGCGACGAAGTCCCGGTCGACCAGCACGAAGTCGGCCGACTTGCCCGGTGTGAGCGAGCCGGTGACCTCGCCCAGCCCCATCGCGCGGGCGGCGTTGACGGTGAAGACCTCGAGGGCCTCGTCGGCCGTGATCGCCTGCTCGGGCCAGAGCACGCCGGGCGCACGCCCGAGCGGGTCGGCCCGCGTGACGAGACCCTGCATGCCCTCGAACGGGTTGGGAGACTCGCTCACGGGCCAGTCCGACCCTCCGGCCACCAGGGCGCCCGCGTCGATCAGCGACCGGTTCGGCTGCGAGTGCTCCGCGCGATCATGCCCGAGCACTTCGGCCAGCGCCGTCGGGATCACCCCCGGGAACCAGATGAACGGCGAGATGTCGGCGGCCACGCCGAGCCGCGGCATCCGGTCGATGTCGTCGTCGGCGAGGAACTGGCCGTGCGCGATCTGCACCGGCGTCTCGATGCCGTCGGCGCGCAGACGCTCGACGACGTCCAGCAGCAGGCGCGCCGACCCGTCGCCGGTGCAGTGGACCTTGGCGCCGAGGCCGCGCGCGGCGATCGATCGCAGCCAGGACTCGAGCTCGGCGGCATCCATCGTCGTCGTGCCGTGAAAGTGCGCACCGTGGGCGTCGTCGGAGACGTAGGGGTCGAGGAAGGACGCCGTACGCGCCGGCGGCACGCCGTCGAGGAAGATCTTGACGAAGTCCGGCCGGTGGTGGGTGGAGCGGTACTGCTCGCCGAGCGCGACGAGCGGCTCGCCGACCGGGTCGAAGCCGAAGATCTCGTCGTTGACGGTCAGGCTCGACACGACCCACGCGTCCAGTTCCGCTGCCTCGTCGAGCGCCTGCAGCGCCGCGAGGATCTCGCGCGACACCGCGGCGTCCTGGAACGCCGTCACGCCGTACGCGCTGAGCATCTCGACGCCGCGGCGCGACGACCGCCGGTGCTGTTCGGGGGTGAGTCCGCCGCCGCGCGCGAGCGCTTCCTCGACCGGGATGCCCGCCGCCTCCAGCAGCACGCCGGTGGGTGCGCCGTCGTCCGGGTCGAGCACCGTGACGCCGCCCTCGGGGATGCGGCCGGCGCCGATGCCGGCGAGGTCGAGCGCGCGGGAGTTGGCCCACCGGTTGTGGCGACTGTCCTCCATGATCACGGCGGGACGACCACCCGCGGCCTCGTCGAGCCGGGCACGGACGGCCGAGCTCGACAGCTCCGCCAGCAGCGTGCTCGGGTACGGGCCGCCCGAGATCCACGCGTCCTCGGGCAGCGTGGCGGCGTACTCCCGCACGCGGTCGAGGATCCCGTCGAGCGACAGGCCGGCCGGCAGCGACAGCTCGTAGAGGTCGGTGCGCCCGGCCAGCGCGTGGTGGTTGTGGACATCCACGAAGCCCGGGTACACCGCGGCCCCGGCGAGGTCGCGCACCTCGGTGCGCTCGCCGCGGTGCGCGAGCACCTCTTCGGCGCTGCCCACGGCGAGCACCTGCCCGCCGCCGAAGGCGATGGCCTCGGCGACAGGCAGGCTCCTGTCGGCGGTGCGCACGACACCGGCGGTGAGGATGAGGTCGGCGACCATCGTCAGCGCTCCAGGGGGCGAGACGGGTCGTACTCGGCCGGGTGAACGGTGTTCGACAGCAGCCGGCCGTGTGCGCCGAAGGTGAAGTGCGTCGGGATGCCGCCGTCCTCGCCCTCGCCGAACAGCACGCCGTGCGACCGCAGCGCGCGCTGGTCGCGGTGGTCGGCGATCGTCACCGATCCGCACGGGATGACCTTCTCGCGCCACGTGAAGACGTAGATGCCGGGGCGCACACGCCACACCGTGTTCTCGTCGGTGTCGGCGAGGCCCTGTTCGGGGCCGGCCAGGCACTGCCACGAGTACCAGTGCGGCGAGAGGTAGACGTGCTCGTACGCGTGCACACTCGAGTACACCCACAGCACGCGCCGGCCGATGAGCTCGGTGGTCGGCGCGGGCGCGTCGCCCGTCTGCTCGAGCTCCTCGATGCGGCCGAGGCCGAACAGGTGCTGCACGGCGACGTGCTCGCGTGTCTTCTCGCCGAGGACGCTGAGCACCGCGAGCGCGTACCCGCTGCGCAGGTCGAGGATGAGCGACACCGCCTCGTTCGGCAGGTAGTCGTGGTGGAACTGGGCGTAGTAGAGGTCGTCGTCGACCCGCACGACCTCGCACGCGTCCGTCTGCGCAGCGGGCGCCGTCGGGTCGCCGTCGCCCGGGGCGTAGTCCCACGACACCGTGCCGGGGCTGAAGGTGTGCGCGATGCGGGTGCCGCGCTCGTCGACGACGGTGAAGGTGCGACCGTCGAGGTCGCTCGACTGCTCGGCCTTGCTCGCGTCGAAGCCGGGGGCGAGGCCGTCCAGGGGGAGCCAGGTGGACGTGTCGGACAGATTGACGGTCATGGGTCTCTCTTCTCGGTGGGGAAATGGATGCCGGGGCCGGTGCCGGACGACGCGTCACACGTTGGGCTCGGGGATGTGGCGGGCCTCGTCGCCGTGCGACACGTGCACGTTGAACTTCTCCAGGTCGGTGGCCAGCGCGTCGTAGACGGCCGGCTTCGCGCGCCGCAGGTACGCGGCGTAGACCAGCCCGCCGACGACGGCGAGGGCGAGCAGCCACGGCAGCAGGAGGATGACGGGGTTCTCGGTGCCGGCGACGACGTTGAAGTTGACGATGGCGAGCACCGCGATCGACAGGAGCCCGATGAACCCGAGCCCGGGGGCGATGAAGGTGCTCCACCAGCGCGGGTCGCGCTGTCGCCGGAACCACACCGCGATCGACAGCGCCGCCAGCGTCTGCAGCACGATGACCGACAGGGTGCCGATGCCGAGCATCGCGGGCACGACGACGAGGATCGGGTCGAGCCCCGCCAGCGCGAAGCATCCGGCGACGATCGCCGCGAACAGCGCCTGCACGAGCCCCGCGACCTGCGGGGCGCCGTTGGGGCGGGTCCGCGCCAGCGCGCTGGGCAGCACGCGCGCGCGGCCCAGGGCGAACAGGTAGCGCGTGGCCGAGTTGTGGAACGCGAGCATCGCGGCGAACAGGCTCACCAGCAGCAGGATCGTGGCGATGATCGACATGGGCTCGCCGAGGTACTGGGCGATGAGCGAGAACAGCAGGTCGCCGGCCTCGAGGTGCTCGAGCGAGGCCTGCTGCGCGTTCGCGACACCGGTGGCGCTGACGACCGCCCACGTCGAGATGCCGAGGATGAGGGCGATCGCGATGATGGCGGTGTACGTCGCCCGGGGGATCGTCTTGAGCGGGTTCTTCGCCTCCTCGCTGAACAGCGCGGTCGCCTCGAAGCCGAGGTAGCCCGTCGCCGCGAGCAGCAGACCGATCGGCAGCGAGCCGGAGAACACGGCCTCGGGGCTGAACGCCGCGACGTCGAAACCGGTCTGCACGAGCACCGAGATGTCGAACACGACGAGGATCGCGACCTCGAGCACGAGCGAGACGCCGAGCACCTTGGAGCTGAAGTCGATGCCGGTGCGGGCCATCACGAAGCACACCGCGATGGAGAGCAGTCCCCACAGGTACCAGTGCATGTCGAAGCCGGTCAGCTGGGCGATGATGATCTGCATGAAGAAGCCGCTCGTGCCGATCGTGCCGACGACGAACAGGTTGTAGCCGAGCGTCGCGATGAGACCCGCGATGAGCCCGCCGGTGCGGCCGAGGCCCTTCACGACGAATGCGTAGAACCCGCCCGCATTGGCCAGCTGCTTCGACATCTGTGCGTAGCCGACGGCGAACAGCAGCAGGATGACGGCGACGATGAAGAACGACGCCGGTGCGCCGCCGCCGTTGCCGAAGGCGATCACGAGGGAGGCGACCACCACGATTCCGGTGAGCGGTGCGACGGCCGCCAGGACGAGGAAGACGATCCCGGCGACGCCGAGCGCGTTGCGGCGCAGTCCTGTCGGGGAAGCGGGTGCGGTCACGGCGGCTCCTTTGCCTGTGTGCGTGTGCTGATGCGCGGCTGCTGCGTGCCGCTGCGGGGAGCAGCGGCGGGACGAGGCCGGGCGACCTCGTCCTTCGATTGTCGGAGCGCGGCCCGATCGGTGCTTGTCGCTGAGTGTGCGGGACTGTTGCGCCAGCGCAGGGAACGCTCCGCACGGCTGCGCTCCGATGCATGATCGGTGCGACGCCCGCCCTGGGCGTCTCAGAGGCGGAGGTCGTCGATGGACATGCGCATGCAGGGCCGCAGGGTGCTCGTCACGGGCGCAGCGGGCGGGATCGGCCGCGCCGCCGCGCGTGCGTTCGCCGCAGAGGGCGCGCACGTCGCCGTGACGGATCGGGATGCCGCCGCCCTGACCTCCCTCGCGACCGAGCTCCGCGCGACCGGGGTCCCGGCATCCGCCCATCCCGCCGATGTGACGATCGAGGCCGACGTCGCCGCCGCCGTGCGGGCCGCGGCCGCCGACCTCGGCGGCCTGGACGCCGTCGTCATGTGCGCCGGGATCTCGGGCCCCGTCGGCACGATGCTGGCAGACACCGCGACCGCCGCGTGGGACGCCGTGTTCGACGTCAACGTGCGCGGCGCGTTCCTCGTGCTGCGCGCCGCGATCCCCGCCCTGCGTACGGCGGGCGGCGGAGACGTCGTGGTCGTCGCGAGCGACTCCGCACTGCTGGCGGCGCCCGGCATGGTGCCGTACTGCGCCTCGAAGGCCGCGGTGCTGCAGCTCGCGCGCGCGGCCGCGGTCGAGCTGCAGGGTGTCGGCATCCGCGTCAACGCGATCTGCCCGTCGATCGTCGACACGCCCATGAGCCGCGGCGACCTGGGAATCGACGGGGACGACCCCGCCGGCTTCGCGGACTCCGGCTATCCGGTGCAGACGGCCGCCGAGGTCGCCGCGCAGCTCGTCTTCCTCGCCTCGCCGGTCTCGCGGCCGGTCAACGGCGCGGCCCTCGTCTCGGACTTCGGGTACTCCGCCCGGTCGAGCTTCCCCGCCTGAAAGGACACCCCATGGGATACGCAGGAGCAGACGTCGCCGGAAAGGTCGTGCTGGTCACCGGCGGCGGCACCGGCATCGGCGCCGCGATCGCCGAGCGGTACGCGGCCGAGGGCGCCCACGTCGTCGTGGTCGGCCGTCGCAAGGCCGTGCTCGACGAGGTGGCCGAGCGCATCGGCGCGCTCGCCCTCGTCGCCGACGCCGCTGACGCAGCGAGCGCCCGCGGAGCCGTCGAAGCCGCCGTCGCGCGCTTCGGACGACTCGACGTGCTGGTCAACAACGCCGGCGGCCACGGGTTCGCGTCCGTCGGCGACACCGACGACGCGTCGTGGGCGTCGTCGCTGCAGGCGAACCTCAACACGGCGTTCGTGATGTCGCGCGAGGCGCTGCCCGCGCTCGTCGAGTCGAATGGCCAGATCGTGATCATCTCGTCGCTGGCAGGTCTGTTCGCCGGGCCGTCGGTGG
The DNA here is from genome assembly GCF_042722305.1 of Microbacterium sp. NPDC058389. Taxonomy (NCBI): domain Bacteria; kingdom Bacillati; phylum Actinomycetota; class Actinomycetes; order Micrococcales; family Microbacteriaceae; genus Microbacterium; species Microbacterium sp. NPDC058389. The sequence goes on along the minus strand of NZ_JBHXJQ010000022.1, from coordinate 379 downwards.
CGGGGTACACGGTCGGAAAGCACGCGCTGATCGGACTCACCAAGACGCTCGCCCGCGACTACGGCCGTCACGGCGTCCGGGTGAACGCGGTGTGCCCGGGGTGGGTGCAGACGCCGATGGCCGACGCCGAGATGGACGAGTTCGCGGCGCACGCGGACCTCGCTTCGCGGGAGGCGGCGTACGCGACGGTCACCGCCGACGTGCCGCTGCGGCGCCCGGGCGCACCCCGCGAGATCGCCGCGGTCGTGCGCTTCCTCGGCTCGGGCGAGTCGTCGTACATGAACGGCGCCGTCCTCGTCGTCGACGGCGGCGCCCACGTGGTCGACCTGCCGACGATCGCGTTCGACCACGCCGGCATGTGACACGGAGGAGGGGGTGG
>NZ_JBHXJQ010000021.1:53655-61352 GCF_042722305.1 Microbacterium sp. NPDC058389 | reverse complement strand
GCCGTTACGCACAACCGTAGGGGGGGGTCGGCCGCGTCTCACCGCCCCGGCATCCGCCCCTCTTCGTTCTCACTCGCCGGACATGATGGCGCGCAGGCGCTCCAGCGGCAGCTTGGGCGTGCGGTCGGCGCCGACGAGCCCGTTGGTCTCCTGGAGGGTGTCGGTGAGCTGCGTGTAGCAGAACCCGGCCAGCGCCCCGCTGCCGTGCACGGCGGCCATGAGGGCGCTCAGGCGTGCGTCGAAGTCGGACACCGAGGTCGCAGACGAGTACCCCCAGGCGTCCGCGGCCGAGTCGACGTCGAACGAGATGCCGCCGAACTCGGTGAGCATCACCGGTGCCTCGTCGACGTCGCCGCTCAGCACGAGCACCCGGCCGGCCGGTCCGACGCCGTCGATCAGCCCGTCGATCGCGGCACGGGTGCGGTACCGGTCCCCGACGACGACGGCATCCGCCTCGTAGTCGTGGATCGCGACGATGTCGGTGTCGACCTGCTCCCACCCGTCGTTCGAGACGACCGGGCGCGTGCCGTCGAGCGCCTTGGTGAGCGCGACCAGGGCGCGCGCGTACTGCTGCATGCGCGGGTCGCTGGCGATGTGCTGCACACCCCAGCTCTCGTTGAGGGGCACCCACGTCACGATCGACGGGTGCGAGAAGTCGCGGCGCACGATGTCGAGCCACTCCCGGACCGTGCGCTCGACCGCCACCGGCGTGAACGTGAAGCTCGCCGGGGCCTCGCCCCACACGAGCAGTCCGAGACGGTCCGCCCAGTACAGGAACCGCGGGTCCTCGAACTTCTGGTGCACCCGCGTGGCGTTGAACCCGAGGTCCTTGATGAGCTGCGCCTCGTCGCGCAGCGCCTGCGCCGAGGGCGCCGCCAGATGAGACTGCGGCCAGTACCCCTGGTTTAGCACCGACCGGACGTAGTACGGCCGGTCGTTGAGGAAGAAGCGGCCGCGGGCGACGTGCGCCGTGCGGATGCCCAGGTACGAGCGTGCCCGGTCGGCGCCGACGCGGATCTCGGCGTCGATGAGGCGCGGGTGCTCGGGCGACCACAGCAGCTCCTCATACGCCTGCCCGTTGGCGAGGGCGGCGACGGGGATGACGAGGGATGCCTCGTCGTCGTCGATCGTCGTCTGCACGCTGCCCAGCGGCCGGCCCTCGAAGGACAGATCCACGCGGACCTCGATCGGCTGTGCGGGCACGGCGGAGAGCTCCAGGCCGGCCGTGACCAGGCCGGTGCGGGGATCGGCCGTCCAGCGGACGCCGGTGGTCGAGATCGCCGGGACGGCCTCCAGCCACACGGGCTGCCAGATGCCGCTGGTGCGGTGGTACCAGATGACGTGCGGCTGCTCGCGCCAGTCCTGCTTGCCGCGAGGCTGGCCGATGTCGTGCGGGTCGTCCTCGGCGCGGACGACGACGGTGTGCTCGTCGCCCGGGGCGAGGGCGTCCGTGACGTCGAACGCGAACGGCGTGTGTCCGCCCTCGTGGCCGCCGAGGGCGCGCCCGTCCACCCACACGCGGCAGCGGTAGTCGACGGCGCCGAAGCGCAGCATGAGCCGCGTGCCGTCGTCGTGGCCGGCGCTCTCCAGCTCGGCGGCGCCGAAGCCGCGGGCGTACCAGACGATGCGGTGGTGCGCGGTGTCGGCCACACCCGACGCCTCGGACTCGGGCGGGAACGGGACCAGGATGTCGCGATCGAACGTGCGACGCTCGTGCCAGCCCTCGCTCAGCCCGGAGTCGTCGTCGTCGAACGCGAACGTCCAGGTGCCGGACAGGTCGGTCCAGGACGGCCGGACGAGCTGCGGGCGGGGGTAGGTGCCGTCCTGGTCGCTCGCGGACCAGGGGGCGCTGTCGTCGTCGATCATGCCGACTAGCATGCCCGAGAAATACAGCGCTGTAAATTCCTGATTCAGAATCCAGCGCTGCAACCGGTGGTCACGCCGATCCGGCAGGGGCGCTCTCACGCGTCACGATGCGGTGCGGGACGATCTCGTGGCGCCCCACGCCGTCGTATCCCTCGATGCGCTCGATGAGGAGCTCGAGGGCCCGGCCGACGAGCGCCGGCAGGTCGGGGCTCACGGTCGTGAGGCTCGGGAAGGTCACGGCGCTCAACCGGGTGTCGTCCCATCCCGTCACTGCCACGTCGAGGGGCACGCGGATGCCGCGCTCCTGCAGCGCGCGCAGCGTTCCGAGCGCTGCGAGGTCGTCTCGGCAGACGATGCCGTCGACGTCGAGCCCGTCGTCGAGTGCCCGGCGGACGGCGTCGACGGCGTCGGCGGCCGACACCGAGTCGGTGGCGACCAGGAGGCCCGGGTCCGGCGTGATGCCGGCCTCCTGCAGCGCCTCCTGGTAGCCGAGGATGCGCTGGCGCGACGTCTCGCTGAGGGCCCTCGCCTCGTGTCCGACGAATGCGATGCGCCGGCGCCCAGGTGCGATCAGGTGCCGCGTGATCTCGCGGGCGGCGGCCACGTTGTCGATCATCACGCGGTCGATCGTGAGCGGTGCGGGCGTCTCGCCGAGCAGCACGATGGGGATGTCGGAGCGGTGCTGCGCGATCTCGCTGGAGGTCATCGCGCTCGGCTGGAACAGCATCCCGTCGACGAGTCCCGCCTCTGAGCTCGCCATGAGTGCGCGCTCCCCGTCGAGGGTCGCGTCGGTCTCTTCGAGCAGCACGCGGTACCCGTACGACTGCGCCGTGCGGGAGGCGACGCGCGCGAGCTCGGCGAAGTAGGGGATGCCCACGTCGGCGAAGGCGAGGGCGATGAGGCCCGTACGCCCGGTGGCCAGGCGCCGTGCCATCACGTTCGGCTTGTAGCCGAGCTCGTCGATCGCCTTCTGCACGCGTTCGCGCATCTGCGGCGACACGTGGGCGTAGTTGCGCACGACGTTCGACACCGTCTTCATCGATACACCGGCCCGCTCGGCCACATCCTGCAGTCGCGGTCCGCGCATCGAAGCTCCTCCTGTCGGTGTCGGACAGCCTCAGACTAGCGCCCACCGCTGCGAAGGCACAGGCGGTTGACATCGAATTTCTAGCGCTGTACATTCGACCGCACTTGCACAAGTCGACGCCCGGACGGGTCCGGGCGGGCTTCATCTCAAAGGAGAGCGATCACATGAAGAAGGCAATCGCGCGCGGTTGGGGAGTGGGTGTCGCGGCAACCGTCGCATTGGCCCTCGCCGGCTGCGCGGGTTCGAACGGAGGCGGCGGGTCGGTCTCGGGAGACAACTACGACGGGCCGAAGGTCGAGATCACCTTCTGGCACGGCTGGACGGGCGGCGCGGCGCCGACGATCGTCCCCAAGCTCATCGAGGAGTTCAACGCCGAGCACGACAACATCGTCGTCAAGAACGTCCCGCAGGAGTGGGCCGACATCGCGGCCAAGATGCCGCTCGCGATCAAGGCGGGCAAGGGACCGGACGTCGCCGTGCTGCACGGCGACGACCTGGCGACCTACGCGGCCCAGAAGCTGCTGCTGCCCGCCGACGACATCGTGAAGAACCTCGGGTACAGCGCCGACGACTTCCCGCCGGGCGTGTACGACAAGGGCAACTACGACGGCTCGCAGTACGCGGTGCCGTGGAGCGTCACGCCCCTCGGCCTGTTCGTCAACAACGACGTGCTCTCGAAGGCGGGCATCACCGAGATCCCCGCCGACAAGGACGGCTACGTCGCAGCCCTCGACGCACTCAAGAGCGCCGGGGTGCAGGGCGAGTGGGTCGACGGCTACGTCTTCACGGGCACGTTCGAGTTCGAGAGCCTGGTGTGGCAGTTCGGCGGCGACCTCTACAACAAGGACGTCACCGAGGCGACCTTCAACTCGGATGCCGGCGTCCAGGCGCTCACCTGGATGACCGACCTCGTCAAGGACGGCTACAGCCCGGCGAACGTGGCGCAGGACGGCAACATCAAGGCGCTGCTGGCCGGCGAGACGGCGTTCAACTGGAACGGCGTGTGGCAGACGACGAACACCGCGTTCGGCGACCTCGACTGGGCCGCCGCCCCGGTGCCCCAGATCGGCACGGAGAAGGCCGTGTGGTCGAGCTCGACGCACTGGGTCTTCCCGGCGAACAAGGGCCAGAGCGAAGACAAGACGGCCGCCGCCGCCACCTTCGTGAAGTGGATGAACGACCACTCGCTGGCGTGGGCCGAGACCGGTGAGCTCCCCGCCGCCAACACCGTCCGCGAAGACCCGGAGCTGCTGTCGACGTACCCGGCCCTGGAGCCGTTCATCGACGAGCTGGACTACGCGCACTACGAGACCGTGTCGCCCGGCATCAACGAGGCCAACGCCCTCATCACCACCGCGATCAACGAAGCCCTCACCGGCAAGAAGTCGCCCAAGGAGGCCCTCGACGACGCCAAGAAGAAGGCCGACGCGATCCTCGAGCAGAACAAGGCGAAGTATGGCGGCTGACATCGCCGGCGCCGTGGCCGTCCCGACCGAGCGCGCGAGCGCCCGGTCGGGCGGCCGCCCCGCGTCCGGCCGCCGGCCTGTCGCGCGACGGCGGCGCACGCTCGTCGCGTACCTGTTCCTCGCGCCCTTCCTGATCCTGTTCGGCACGTTCGTCATCGCCCCGGCGATCTTCGGCCTGTGGATCAGCGTCACCGACTGGAGCCCGTTCCGCGACACGCAGAACTTCGTCGGCCTCACGAACTACCTCAACCTCTTCACGCCGGGCAGCACGACCTTCGACGACTTCTGGCAGTCGATGGGGGCGACCGCGATCTTCGTCGTCGCCAGCGTGCCCTTCCTCGTCGTCGTCCCGTTGTTCGTCGCCGTGCTGCTGAACCGCAAGCTGAAGGGCGCGACGGTGTTCCGCACCGTCTTCTTCGCACCGTACGTGCTGGGCGTCGCGATCGTGGGAGTGATCTGGAGCTACATCTTCGACACGCAGTCCGGCATCCTGAACCACGTCCTGGGACTGCTCGGCCTGCCCGACGACATCCCGTGGGTCGTCGACGTGCCGTGGGTGTGGGTGTCGCTCGTGGGCGTCACGGTGTGGTGGACGGCGGGCCTGAACACCGTCATCTTCCTCGCCGGCATGAAGGGCATCAACGGCGACCTCTACGAGGCGGCCTCGCTCGACGGCGCCGGCGCGTGGAGGTCGTTCTGGAGCGTCACGATCCCCGGGCTGCGCCCCGTCATGCTCTTCATCACGACGACGACGATCCTCGCGTCGGCGAACATGTTCGGGCAGTCGTACCTGCTCACAGCGGGCGGTCCGGGCAACGCGACCCGCACCGCCATCATGTACATCGCCGATCAGGGCCTGTCGCAGAACAACATGGCGCCCGCCGCCGCGATGAGCTACATCCTCTTCGCGATCCTCGCGGTCATCAGCGTCATCAACTTCCGGCTGCAGCGCGAGCGCTCCGAGAAGGGAGCCTCATGACCACCTCGCTCGCGCCCGCCCGGCGCTCTTCGCCCCGCCGCGCGGCCTCCCGCACGCTGCTGTATGCGGTGCTCGGGTTCCTGACCCTCGTGGTCGTGTTCCCGCTGGTGTGGATGGTGCTGACGTCGTTCAAGACCGACGCCGACGCCGTCCGCAATCCGTACTCGCTGCCGAACCCGTTCTCGACCGAGGCGTACCAGACGCTGCTGCTGAGCGGTCAGCAGCCGATCTTCCTGTGGTTGTGGAACAGCTTCGCCGCCGCCACGATCCAGACGGTGCTGATCCTGGCGACGGCGTCGATGGCCGCGTACGCCCTGGCCCGCCTGGACTTCGCCGGCAAGAAGGTCGTCTTCGGGCTCATCATCGCCACGCTGCTGGTGCCGCCGGTGGTCTTCCTGATCCCGAACTACCTCATCGTCGAGAACTTCGGCTGGCTCGACACGATCCTCGCGATCACCGTGCCCGGTGCCGCCGGCGCGTTCGGCGTCTTCTTCCTGCGGCAGTTCTTCCTCGGGCTGCCGGTCGAGGTCGAAGAGGCGGCGCGCATCGACGGGGCGGGGGAGTTCCGCATCTTCCTGCAGGTCGCGCTGCCGCTCGCGAAGCCCGCGCTGGCGACCCTCGCGGTGCTGTCGTTCCTCGGCAACTGGAACGACTTCCTGTGGCCGGTGTACGTGCTGCTCTCGCCCGAGAACATGACGCTCCAGCCGGGTCTCGCGATGCTGCAGGGCGCGTACCGCACCCACTTCGGCATCGTCATGGCGGGCGCGGTCATCGCGTCGGTCCCGGTCCTGGTGCTCTTCGCCCTGGCCCAGCGCCAGATCGTCGACTCGGTCGCCGGCGCCGCGGTCAAGGGCTGAGGGGGGTGGATGCCGGCGGCCGCGGCCGCCGGCATCCACCTGTCTTGAGGGTTCACGCGTGGAAGCGCGCGAACAGGCTGGCCGGCGCGCCCGTGTCTACGCTGGCGAGCATGCCGCCGTCGGCGACGAAGTCGACCCGCGCCCCGTCGTGGCGGCTCTACGCTGGTGCCATGCCGCTGACCGGGGAGTACCAGCCGTCCACGTCCGCATGGGCGCGCAAGCAGGCCGAGGCGTTCGAGGCCTCGGCCGGTGCGCACGCGAACACGCTGCGGGGCGTGCCGATCATCGTGCTCACGACCGTCGGAGCCAAGACCGGCGCGCTGCGCAAGACGGCGCTCATGCGCGTCGAGCACGACGGCCGGTACGCCGTCGTCGCCTCGAAGGGCGGCTCGCACGACGAGCCCAAGTGGGCCGAGAACATGCGCCGCCACCCGCACGTCGAACTCCAGGACGGCGACCTCAAGCGCGACTACGACGCCCGTGAGCTGTCGGGCGACGAGCGCGCTGCGTGGTGGGAGCGCGCCACGGCCGTGTGGCCCGACTACGCGAACTACCAGACCAAGACCGACCGGCTGATCGCGGTGTTCGCGCTCGAACCCCGCGGCGCGTGACCGACATCGAGCTCGCCCGCATCCCGGGCGGGACGGTGACGCTGCACGACGCCCGGCGCAAGGTGCGCCGGGACGTCGAGCTCGAGCCGTTCGAGCTCGGCGTGTACGCCGTCACGCAGGAACAGCTCGCCGAGCTGCTGGGCGAGACCGCACGGTACCCGCGCCGGCCCGCCGTCGACGTCACCTGGCAGCGGGCGATCCGCTTCTGCAACGCGGCGTCGGAGTGGGAGGGGCTCGACCCCGCATACACGTTCGACGGCGAGGACGTCACCTGGCACGTCGACGCCGACGGCTACCGCCTGCCGACCGAGGCCGAGTGGGAGCACGCCTGCCGCGCCGGCTCGACCGGCCCGCACTACGGCCTCCTCGCCGAGGTCGCCTGGACGAGCGCCGACGGACTGACCGCTCCGGCCGAGGTGGGCGGCCGGCTCCCCAACCTCAACGGGCTGTTCGACACGCTCGGCAACGTGTGGGAGTGGTGCTGGGACCTCTTGGATCCCGCCCGCTACGCCGACTACCGCGTGTTCCGAGGCGGGGGCTTCGCCGACGACGCGTGGAGCGTCCGCGCCTCGACCCGCCGCGGCGGCCCGCCGCGCTCGCACCACGACGACGTCGGGTTCCGCGTCGCACGCGGCGGCTTCGACGGCGATGCGGCCGCCCAGGGCTGGTCTGCACGGGTCGACGCCGAGCGCGCCGACCCCGACGGCCCGCTGCCCTTCGGCTGGACGCCGCTGCGCTGACCCCTCGACAGAGAAGTGGGGGGGGGGGGGGGGGGGGGGGGGGCGCCCCCCCCCCCCGGGGGGGGGGGTGGCCGGCCCCCGGCGCGGGCCG
>NZ_JBHXJQ010000021.1:21324-53645 GCF_042722305.1 Microbacterium sp. NPDC058389 | reverse complement strand
GCGGCGCTCACCCCTCTAAATATATGTGGTGGCCGGGGGCCTCGGCCGCCGGCATCCACTCGGTCTTCTGGGTCCGGTCAGCCGGCCAGGAGCTGCTCGATCGGTCCGCGGGCGAAGTAGATCGCGAAGCCGGCGGCCACGACCCACAGCAGCGGGCTGATCCCGCGGGCCTTGCCGGACAGCGACCGGATGACGACCCAGGCCACGAAGCCCGCGCCGATGCCGTTGGCGATCGAGTACGTCAGCGGCATCACCACGACCGTGAGGAACACGGGCAGCAGGATCGAGAAGTCGCCCAGGTCGAGATCGCGGATCTGCGCCATCATCATGGCGCCGACGATCACCAGCGCGGCAGCGGCCACCTCGCTCGGCACGATCTGCGCGAGCGGCGTGAGGAACATGGCGAGCAGGAACAGCACACCGGTGATGACGTTCGCGAAGCCGGTGCGCGCACCCTCGCCGATGCCCGAGCCCGATTCGATGAACACGGTGTTCGACGAGCCCGAGGTGAGGCCACCGGCGATCGCGCCCACGCCCTCGACGACCAGCGCGCTCTTCAGGCGCGGGAAGTTGCCCTTCTCATCGGCGAGGCCCGCCTCCTTGGAGAGGCCGGTCATGGTGCCCATGGCGTCGAAGAAGTTCGTGAACACGAGCGTGAAGACGAGCATGATCACCGTCAGGAAGCCGACCTTGCTGAAGTCGAAGCTGACGTCGCCGACGAGGCTCAGGTCGGGGAGCGCGAACAGGCTGCCGTTGAGCGCGGGAACCGAGAGGCCCCAGCCGCCGGGGTTGTCGACCGCCGAGCCCAGGTGCCAGGTCGCCTCGATGACAACCGCGAGGACGGTGCCCGACACGAGGCCGATCAGCAGCGCGCCCTTGACCTTGCGGGCGACGAGGATCGCGGTGAGCAGCAGCGTGACGACGAACACGACCGTCGGGATGGTCGCGATGGATCCGGCGATGCCGAGGCCGACCGGAGGGGAGTTCTGGCCCGTCGCGGTGACGAAGCCGGCATCCACGAAGCCGATGAAGGCGATGAACAGGCCGATGCCGACCGTGATCGCGATCTTCAGCTCGTAGGGGACGGCGTCGAAGATCAGCCGTCGCAGGCCCGTCGCGGCCAGCAGCACGATGATGACGCCGTTGATGACCACCATGCCCATCGCCTCGGGCCACGTGACCTGTCCGACGACGCTGAACGCGAGGAACGAGTTGATGCCCAGACCCGCGGCGAACGCGAAGGGCAGGCGTGCGACTAGTCCGAACAGGATCGTCATGACGCCTGCGGTCAGCGCGGTGACCGCGGCGACGGCGGGGAACGCGAGGTTGTCGCCCGCGACGTCGGTGCCGGCCGAGAGGATGATCGGGTTGAGCACGACGATGTAGGCCATCGTGATGAACGTCACGACACCACCGCGCACCTCGGTGCCGATGGTCGAGCCGCGCTTGGTGATCTCGAAGAAGCGGTCGAAGCCGTTCTTCGGCTCCGGCGTCGCGGATTCCGGTGCGGGGGTGGGATCGGCGTCGATGACGCTCTCGGGCGCGGGCGAGTCTGTGCTCATATGTGGGGACCTCCGAGCAGAAACGTTAGTCGCTCGCAGCCCAACCTGGGGATTCGCTGAACGGATGCCTCCGCCCTCCGCGCGGGCGACTCCGGGGCCGCGGCGGCTCGAAGTAGGGTCGAGTGCGCAATGCATCGCCTCATCGTCGCCCTCCTCTCCGCCGTCGACGCCGCCATCGCGGTGGCTGTCGGCCTTGCGGCGACCCTTGCCCCGCTGACCCTGCTGTGGGTGTTCGGCTTCGGCGGGGGAGCGGACTGGGGCGTGCTGTGGCCGGCCGGCGTCTCGGTGTGGCAGCTCGGCAACCTCGTTCCGCTGCACCTCACGCTGCCTCCGGAATACCTCGCCGCGACGGGCATCGACGCGGACGCGGCATCCTTCGTCCTCTCTCTGGCGCCGCTCGCGTTCGCGACGTTCACCGCCGTGTTCGCCGCGCGCTCCGGTGCGCGCGCGTCGCACGCGGACGCGTGGGTCACCGGCGTCGCGACGTCGACCGCCGTCTTCGCGGCGCTGACCGCGGGCGCCGCGCTGACCGGTGCGAACGACGTCGCGAGCGTCGCGCTGTGGCAGGCGATCCTCCTGCCGACCCTGGTGTTCGCGGTGCCCGCCCTGGGCGCGGCCGTCGTCACCGAATGGCGCGAGGCCGGCTCCGGCGCGATCGCGCGCATGCGTGATGCGATCGAGGCACGCCCGCACGGGTGGGGCAGGACGCCCGCGCTCATCGCGCGCGGCACCGCCGTGGTCGTGACCGGGCTCGTGGGCGCCGGCGCGCTCCTGCTCGCCGTGGCCCTGTTCGTCCGATCGGGTCAGATCGTCGCCCTGTTCCAGGCCGCGGGCGTCGACCCGGCGGGCTCGGCCGTCATCACCCTGGGGCAGCTCGCCTACCTGCCGACGCTCGTGGTGTGGGGCATGTCGTTCGTCGCGGGTCCCGGCTTCGCCGTGGGCACCGGCACCGCGGTCTCGCCCGCGGGCACGCAGGTCGGCGTCGTGCCCGGCATCCCTCTCCTGGGCGTCGTGCCCGAGACCACCACCACGTGGCTGCTGCTGCTCGCGCTGGTGCCCGTCGCGCTCGGCGCGCTCGCCGGCTGGATCACCCGGTCGCGGCTGGTGGGGCGCGGGGCCGTGCGGATGCCGCAGCCCGGGGCCCGCGAAGAGCCGGCGTCGTCGCGGTTCGACGACGGGAAGACAGCCGCGCTCTCGGGCCTGCTGGCGTCGGCGACGGTCATCGAGCCGGAGCCGCAGCCCACGGTCGAGCAGGAGTCTCGCGTCGACGAGCCGGTCGCCGCCCGTTTCGTGATCGCGCTCGGCATCGCGGTGGTCAGTGCCGGCGCCGCCGCGCTCCTGTCGTTCGTCGCCTCGGGCTCGCTCGGTCCCGGGCGGCTCGCGGAGTTCGGTCCCCGGCCCGGGCCGGTCGCTCTGGCCGTCGGCATCGAGGTGCTGATCGGTGCCGCGATCCTGCTGCTCGCGCCCGTCGCGCGGTCCGAGGCCGCCCGCGGCCCAGGGCACGGCGAGGGCGACCCGTGGGCGGCATCCCGGTCTGCGACGACCGACGAGCGCCCGCTGGCGACGGGGGAGCGGGATGCCGCACCCGAGACCCCGCGGATCCCCGACCTCGACGACACCGCCGACCTCGCCGCGATCACCGCCGCGTGGAGCGCGATGCGCACGCCGCCCGCGCGGTCGGAGAAGGGCGCCCCCCGCCGCGAGCGGGGCCCCGAAGCCGTGACCGAGCCGATCGACCTGCCCCGTCTAGACTGATCGGGTGCTTACGGTCGCCGTCCTCATCTCGGGCACAGGGTCGAATCTGCGCGCTCTGCTCGACGCGGCGGCCGATCCCGAGTTCCCCGCCCGCATCGTGGTCGTCGGCGCGGACCGCGAGGCCGATGGCTTCGCGCACGCCGAGGAGTACGGCATCCCGACCTTCATGGTCCCGTTCGCGCGCTTCGCGAGCCGCGAGGAGTGGGGCGCCGAGCTCGGTGAGCAGCTGAACGTGTGGCAGCCCGACCTCGTCGTGCTGAGCGGGCTCATGCGCCTGCTGCCGGCCGACCTCGTCGACGCGTGGTCGCCGCGCATCGTCAACACCCACCCGGCCTACCTGCCCGAGTTCCCCGGCGCCCACGGCGTGCGCGACGCGCTCGCCGCGGGCGTCGCGCAGACCGGTGCCAGCGTCATCATCGTCGACAACGGGGTCGACTCGGGGCCGATCCTCGCCCAGGAGCGCGTGCCCGTGCTGCCGGGCGACGACGAGCACGCCCTGCACGAGCGCATCAAGCCCGTCGAGCGCCGCCTGCTCATCGACGTGGTGCGCCGCGTCGCGACCGGCGACCTCGATCTCGCGGCGGCGTCCGCGAACGCCCAGCTCTGACCCCCCACCCCCTCGAGGAGAACCGACATGGCCGGACCGAGCCACGACCCCGCCCTCTATCGTCAGCGCGACGTCGTCCCGGTGCGCCGGGCGCTCGTGTCGGTGAGCGACAAGACCGACCTGCTCGAGCTCGGCGCGGCGCTGGCCGAAGCCGGCGTCGAGATCGTGTCGACCGGTGGATCGGCCTCGCTGCTGCGCGAGGCGGGCTACGCGGTCACCGACGTGTCGAGCGTGACCGGGTTCCCCGAATCCCTCGACGGGCGCGTCAAGACGCTGCACCCGGGTGTGCACGCCGGACTCCTCGCAGACCTGCGCCTCGAAGACCACGAGCGGCAGCTCGCCGAGCTCGGCATCTCGCCGTTCGAGCTCGTCGTGGTCAACCTGTACCCGTTTGTCGAGACCGTGGCCTCGGGCGCGCAGGGCGACGACGTCGTCGAGCAGATCGACATCGGCGGCCCCGCCATGGTGCGCGCCTCGGCCAAGAACTTCGCGAACGTCGCGATCGTCGTGTCGCCGTCCTCGTACCCGGCTGTCATCGAGGCCGTCCGCGCCGGCGGCACGAGCCTCGTGCAGCGTCGTGAGCTCGCGGCACGGGCCTTCGCGCACACGGCCGACTACGACCGCGCCGTCGCGACCTGGTTCTCGGAGGGCACCCTCACCGAGCAGGACCTGCCCGCGCACCTCACGATCCGCGCCGAGCGGCTGGCCACCCTCCGCTACGGCGAGAACTCGCACCAGCGCGCCGCGATCTACTCGCGCAACGGCGGCCACGGCATCGCCCAGGCCACGCAGCTGCAGGGCAAGGAGATGTCGTACAACAACTACGTCGACGCCGACGCCGCCCTGCGCGCCGCTTTCGACATGGTCAAGCCGGCTGTCGCGATCATCAAGCACGCCAATCCGTGCGGCATCGCGGTCACCGCGCCCAACGCACTCGACCCGATCGCGAGCGCCCATCTGCGCGCGCACGAGTGCGACCCGGTGTCGGCGTACGGCGGCGTCATCGCGGCCAACGGCACGGTGACGCTCAAGATGGCCGAGAACCTCAAGGACATCTTCACCGAGGTGATCGTCGCGCCCGCGTTCGAGCCGGCCGCGCTGGAGGTCTTCAAGGCCAAGAAGAACCTCCGCCTGCTGCAGCTGCCCGAGGACTGGCAGCAGGAGCGCATGGACGTGCGACTGGTGTCGGGCGGCCTGCTGCTGCAGGACGCCGACCGCTTCCCCGACGACATCGAGTCCGTCGCCAAGGACTGGCAGCTGGTGTCGGGTGAGCGTCCGGCTGACGACGAGATGACGAACCTGATCTTCGCGTGGAAGTCGTGCCGCGCCGTCAAGTCGAACGCGATCGTGCTCGCCAAGGGCTCGGCGACGGTCGGCATCGGCATGGGCCAGGTCAACCGCGTCGACTCGTGCCGCCTCGCGGTCGAGCGGGCCGGTGACCGCGCGGCCGGATCGGTCGCGGCATCCGACGCGTTCTTCCCGTTCGCGGACGGCCCTCAGGTGCTGATCGACGCCGGCATCACGGCGATCGTGCAGCCCGGCGGCTCGGTGCGCGACGACGAGGTCATCGCCGCGGCGAAGGCCGCGGGCGTCACGATGTTCTTCACGGGCGAGCGGCACTTCTTCCACTGAGACGTATCTCGACGGCCCCGGCGCGGATCTCCGCCCGGGGCCGTCGTGCGTCTGCGCGCGGTGCGGGACGCCGTGCACAGCCCCCACAGTCATGTCCGATTTCCGCGAGCCGATGTCGGCGGAGCGTGTCAGGCTAGGGACATGAGCCTGACCATGACCTTCGACGAGAGGTACCGCGCGATCGATTCGCGCGACGCCCGGTTCGACGGGCAGTTCGTCACGGCGGTGCGTTCCACCGGGATCTACTGCCGCCCGAGCTGCCCTGCGCGCACCCCCAAGCCGTCGAACGTCACGTTCTACCCGACGAGCGCCGCCGCCCACGAGGCCGGCTACCGCGCGTGCAAGCGGTGTCTTCCCGAGGCCGCTCCGGGCTCGCCGCAGTGGAATCTCCGTGGCGACACCGCGGGCCGGGCGATGCGCCTCATCGCGGACGGCGTCGTCGAGCGCGAGGGTGTTCCCGGCCTCGCCGGCCGCCTCGGCTACTCGCCGCGTCACCTGACGCGGCTGCTGACCGCCGAGCTCGGCGCCGGCCCGCTCGCCCTCAGCCGCGCGCACCGCGCGCAGACGGCGCGCATGCTGCTCGTCGGCACCGACCTGTCGGCCGCCGACGTCGCGTTCTCCTCGGGGTTCGCAAGCGTGCGCCAGTTCAACGACACGATCCGGGAAGTGTTCGGGATGCCCCCGACCGAGCTCCGCGCGCGACGCCCGGTCTCGCGCCACCTCGACGCGCTGGCCCCCGGCGTGACGATCGATCTCGCACTGCCGCACCGTGGGCCGCTGGATGCCGACGGGCTCTTCGCCTGGATGGCCGCCCGTGCCGTCGCCGGAGCGGAGGTGGCGACCGCATCGTCGTTCGCGCGGACGCTCCGGCTGCCCCACGGGCCGGTGTGGTTCGAACTGCGCGTCGACGACGTCGGCCGCGTCCGGCTGCGCGCCGCGCTGTCGAACCTCGCCGACCTCTCGACGCTCGTGACACGTGCCCGGCGGCTGTTCGACCTCGACGCCGACCCCGTCGCGGTGGACGAGTCGCTGTCACGGCACGCAGAGCTCGCACCGCTCGTCGCGGCGCTGCCCGGCATCCGCGTGCCCGGCGCCGCCGATCCGCACGAGATGCTCATCCGTGCGATGGTGGGGCAGCAGATCACGGTCGTCGCCGCGCGCACCGCGCTGACGGCGCTGACCGCCGCACTCGGCGAAGAAGTGCCGGCCTTCGCGGGCATGGCCCTCGACGGCGACCGGACCCCGCTCCTGTTCCCGGCCATGGCGGCGATCGCCGAGCACGGTCACGAGGTGCTGCGCGGCCCGGCCGCCCGCATCCGGGCGATCACCGGCGCGGCCGCCGCGCTCGCGGACGGCACCCTCACCCTCACTGCCGGGGACGACGCGGCCGACCAGCGGTCGGCGCTGCTCGCCATGCCCGGGATCGGCCCGTGGACGGCGGACTACGTGCGCATGCGCGTGCTCGCCGACCCCGACGTGTTCCTCCCCGGCGACGTCGCGGTGCGCGCGGGCGCCGCGGCGGCCGGACTCCCGTCCGAGGCGCGCCCCCTCACCGACTGGGCCGCCCGGACCGCGCCCTGGCGCAGCTACCTGACCGCGCACCTGTGGCGTGCGGTCCCGCCGAAGCCGGCGCCCGCGCGCCGGGCCGCGGCATCCCCTGTCCTCACCGCAACCGACGGAGGCCTCTCATGAGCACCGCGACCATTCAGACCATCAACACCCCCGACGGCGCGTTCACGCTCCTCGCCGACGAGCGCGGGCACGTGCTCGCCTCGGGCTGGACCGCGGATCGCGACGCGATCCTGGCCCGCCTCTCGTCGGGTGCGCGTCCGGCGGACGTCCGCGAGGGCGGGACGGATGCCGCTGCCGCCGTCGCCGCGTACTACGCGGGCGACCTCGCCGCCATCGACGAAGTGCCCGTCGCGCAGCACGGCACCGCCTGGCAGCTCGCCGGGTGGGCGGCGCTGCGCACCATCGAGCCCGGACGTCCGCTGACCTACAGCGAGTTCGCGGTGCTGCTGGGGTCGCCGAGCGCGGTCCGGGCCGCGGCGTCCATCTGCGCCCGCAACGCGCCCGCGCTGTTCGTGCCGTGCCACCGCGTGCTGCGCACCGACGGCTCGCTGGGCGGCTTCGCGTGGGGTCTGCCGGTGAAGCAGCGGCTGCTGGACCGCGAGGCGGGGGTGCCCGCGCTCGTGTGAAGCGACGAGAGAGGCTGGGCGCAGAGACTTTCCGGGGGTGCGGAAAGCGCTTGTTGCGCTCAGCCTTTTCTCAGGTATACCCTGGAGGGCTGGCGTGTCGTTTCGGCGGCACCCAGCCCTTATCCCACGATCCGAGGAGGAAGCCATGTCTCAGGCCATCGTCACCACGAAGCCGATTGTCTTCCTTCCTGCCATCGCCGGGACGACGCGCGTCGACTACGCCGGGTAGACCCCCGAGCCGACCTCCGCAGATCCGCCGCCTCCGCGGCATAGGATCGCCCGTCCTCGCGTTCTGGCCTTCCAGGACGACGCATCAGCGCCCCCACCGACGTGTTCTCGGCGCGCCCATCCCGCGGCATCCGCTCGCAACTCCGCTCCACCCACCCCACAAGGATCATGACCCCGTCTTCCGCTGAGAGACTGTCCACCCCGCGGGCGCTCGCCCGTCTCTACCCGTTCGTCAAACCCGCACTGCCGCGGATGATCGGCGGCTTCTTCACCGCGCTCGGCGCTGCGGTGATGACCCTCATCATCCCGCTGGTGCTGCAGGCCGTCGTCGACGGCCCGATCCAGTCGGGCAACACCACCGTCATCGTGTGGGCGTCGCTCGGCGTGCTCGTGCTGGGCGCGCTGGAAGCGCTGTTCATCTTCCTGCGCCGCGCGTTCGTGCTCACCCCCGGCACCGCCGTGGAGTACGAGATCCGCCAGCAGTTCTACCGGCGCCTGCAGCGCCTGCCCGTCGCGTTCCACGACAAGTGGCAGTCGGGGCAGCTGCTGAGCCGCATGATGCAGGACATCAACCTGATCCGCCGCTGGCTGATCTTCGGCCTGATCCTGCTGGTCGTCAACGTGCTGACGATCATCGTCGGCTCGGCCCTGCTGTTCCGCTGGCACTGGGCGCTCGGCACCACGTTCCTCGTCGTGTCGATCCCGCTGTGGTTCTTCGGCTACCGCTTCGAGCGCAACTACGGCGTGCTCGCGCGGCAGAGTCAGGACCAGGCAGGCGATCTTGCGACCTCGGTCGAGGAGAGCGTGCACGGCATCCGCGTGCTCAAGGCCTTCGGCCGCGGCAAGCACGCGCTGCAGAAGTTCCAGCGCCAGGTCGAGACCCTGCGCGGCACCGAGCTGCGCAAGGCGCGCGAGGTCGGCGTGCTGTGGTTCTGGCTCGAGGTGATCCCGATGGTCGCCTTCGCGCTGTGCCTGCTGCTGGGCATCTGGCTGACCAGCGAGGGCCAGCTCACCGTCGGCGAGCTGTTCGCGTTCTTCGCGATGGCGACCGCGATGCGGTGGCCGCTCGAGTCGCTCGGCTTCCTGTTCTCGTTCCTCGTGGACGCCCGCACCGCGACCGACCGCGTATTCGAGGTGCTCGACGAGGAGAACACGATCGTCGACCCGGCCGAGCCGAAGACGATCGCGGAGCCGAAGGGAGAGCTCGCGTTCCGCGGCGTGCACTTCCGCTACCAGGATGCCGCAGCCACCGAGCGCGACCTGCTCGACGGCGTCGACCTGGTGCTGCGCCCGGGCGAGACCATGGCCCTGGTCGGTCTGACCGGCTCGGGCAAGACGACGCTCACCACGCTCCCCGGACGCCTGTACGACGTCACCGGCGGCGCGGTCGAGCTCGACGGCGTCGACGTGCGCGACCTGGGGCTCGAAGAGCTCCGCACGCACATCTCGATGGCGTTCGAGGACGCGACGCTGTTCTCGGCCTCGGTGCGCGAGAACGTGCTGCTCGGCCGTGACGACCTCGATCCGCAGAGCCCCGAGGCGCAGGCTGTGCTCGACGAGGCGCTGCAGATCGCACAGGCGCAGTTCGCGTACGAGCTGCCCGACGGCGTCGACACCACCGTCGGCGAAGAGGGCCTGTCGCTCTCGGGCGGTCAGCGTCAGCGCCTCGCGCTGGCCCGCGCCGTAGCGGCGAAGCCCGCCGTGCTCGTGCTCGACGACCCGCTGTCGGCGCTCGACGTCGACACCGAGGCGCTCGTCGAAGCCGCGCTGCGACGCGTCCTGGCCACCACCACCGCGCTGATCGTCGCACACCGCCCTTCGACGGTGGCGCTCGCCGACCGCGTCGCGGTGCTCGAGGGCGGACGCATCACGGCGGTGGGGACGCACTCCGACCTGCTGCGCGACAGCGAGCACTACCGTCACGTCATCTCCAGCCTCGAGGCCGCTGCGGCCGAGCAGGCGGAGCATGCCGAGGCCGAGTTCGAGGCCGAGTACGAGGAAGAGACCGATGCGCGAGAACGCGTCACGACCGAAGAAGTGGAGGTGAACCTGTGAGCACCGTCACCGGAACCCAGGGCGAGGACCGCCACGACTACACCAAGGCCGAGAGCCGCGCGATCCGTCAGCGCTCACTGCACCTCCTCGTCTCGCTGCTGAAGCCGAAGCGGCCGCTCGTGGTGCTCACCGCCGTGGTGATCATCGTGTCGACCGGACTGCGGGTCCTCGGCCCCGCCCTCATCGGGTACGGCATCAACACGGCGCTGCCCTACGCGGTGAACGAGGCCGACTGGATGCCGGCGATCGGCGTCACCGCCGTGTACATCGTGTCGGGCGTCTCGGGCGCGGCCCTCATCGGCTGGTTCGTCGTGCTGTCGGCGAAGCTCACCCAGGCGGTGCTGATGGACCTGCGGCTGCGGATCTTCCGCCACACGCAGCGCCTGAGCCTCGAGTTCCACGAGACGTACACGTCGGGCCGCATCATCTCGCGCCAGACGAGCGACCTGGAGTCGATCCGCGAGCTGCTGGACGGCGGCCTCAACCAGCTCGTGCAGGGTGCCCTGTACGGCATCTTCACGCTGGTGATGCTGTTCATCATCGACCCGCAGAGCGCGCTCGTGATCCTCGTCATGGGCATCCCGCTGTCGTTCCTGATGCGCTGGTTCTACCTCCAGTCGCAGAAGGGCTTCCGCGAGTCGCGCGTCGTCAGCGCGCGGCTGATCGTGCAGTTCGTCGAGACGATGACCGGCATCCGTGCTGTCAAGGCGTTCCGCAAGGAGAAGCGCAACGACGTGGAGTTCGGCGAGGTGTCGGCCGACTACCGTCGCGTGAACCTGCGCCTGGTGAAGCTGTACGGCATCTTCGACCCGGGCCTCATCCTGCTCGCCAACATCACGATGTCGGCGGTGCTGCTGTGGGGCGCCTTCCGGGTGGTCGACGGGACGCTCCTCATCGGAACGCTGCTGTCGGCGGTGCTGTACGTGCGCAACTTCTTCAGCCCGCTGGAGGAGGTCGCGATGTTCCTCAACTCGTACCAGTCGGCCACGGCCGCGCTCGAGAAGGTGTCGGGCGTGCTGGAGGAGGAGCCCACGGTTCCCGACCCCCGCCAGCCGGTCGACCTGTGGGAGGCGAAGGGCCACCTGAACTTCGACGAGGTCGAGTTCGGGTACGGCAACGGCAAGGTCATCCTGCCGGACTTCTCGCTCGACATCCCGGCGGGCCAGACGATCGCACTGGTCGGCACGACAGGTGCCGGCAAGTCGACGCTCGCAAAGCTCGTGTCGCGGTTCTACGACCCGACGAAGGGCGCGGTGACGCTCGACGGCGTCGATCTGCGCTCGCTGCATCCGAAGGACCTGCGCCGCGCGATCGTCATGGTCACGCAGGAGGCGTACCTGTTCAGCGGGACCGTCGCCGACAACATCGCGCTGGGCAAGCCCGACGCGACGCTCGACGAGATCAAGGCCGCGGCGCGGGCGGTGGGGGCGGACGCCTTCATCGAGGAGCTCCCCGACGGCTACGACACCGACGTGAACAAGCGCGGCGGCCGCGTGTCGGCGGGTCAGCGTCAGCTGATCTCGTTCGCGCGGGCGTTCCTCGCGAACCCGGCGGTGCTGATCCTCGACGAGGCGACCGCTTCGCTCGACATGCCCTCCGAGCGGCAGATCCAGGACGCCCTGCAGACGCTGCTCGCCGACCGCACCGCGATCATCATCGCCCACCGCCTGTCGACGGTGGCGATCGCGGACCGCGTGCTGGTGATGGAGCACGGCCGCATCATCGAGGACGACGCCCCCGACGCCCTCATCAGCGGCACGGGCAAGTTCGCGCAGCTCCACGCGGCGTGGCGCGAGTCGCTTGTGTAACCCGCCCCGAACCCGGATGCCCCGGCCCTCCTGTCCACGCACAGGGCCGGGGCATCCGTCGTCTCCGGGTCGGCCCACCGGAACGGCTGCCGGTCAGGCGGCGGCGCTCCACACGGCCGGCGAGAGGGGATGCCGCGGGCCGAGGCCCGCGAGGGCGACGGCGCCGTCTATGCCGTGGCCGCGGGGCTCGACGAGCGCGACCTCGAACTCGCTCGCGGCGATGTGCGAGGCGAAGGCCTCGCGCAGCTGCGGGGAGCGGAAGACGCCGCCGATGGCGCACACCGAGAAGCGCTCGGCGTCGTCGCTGCGCACGCGCCGCAGCGCGGTCTCGACGCTGTGCGCGAGCTCGCCGCCGGCGCGTACCGTGATGTTCTGCGACACCGCATCGCCCGTGGCGGCGAGGCGCGCCACGTGCTCGGCGAACGAGGCGACGACGCGCACCCGTTCGTGGTCGCCCTGCAGGTCGATGTAGGCCTGCGTGAGGTCGGGCCACCGCTCCTCGGCCACGGCGCGCAGCGCCGTCGCCGGGCCGCGGCCGTCGAACTCCCGCATGACCGCATCGAGCGCTTCGCGGCCGATCCAGTACCCGCTGCCGGCGTCGCCCATGAGGTAGCCCCAGCCGTCCACGCGAGCGACGTGCTCCGCGCCGACCGCGAGCGTCACGACACCGGTGCCGGCCGCGACGACCGCGCCCCGCGTGTCGCCGAGCGCACCGAGGAACGAGGTTGTCGAGTCGTGCGCGAGGATGACCTCGCGCACGCGCGGCTCGTCGATCCGGGCGAGGAGGGCGGCGGCATCCGCTTCTCGTGTCGTCAGTCCCGACACACCGGCCGTCACGACGGACGCGTCGGCGCCGGTCTGGTCGAGGGCGGCTCGCACGACGGCTGCCAGCTGCGGCAGGAGCTCCTCGTGCGTGTCGATGCCGGGGAACACGAGATCCTGCCCGCCCGTGCGCACCTTGATCCCGGTCTGCCCGGCGTCGATCGCCAGAACTGTGCTCATGCGGCTGTCCCCCTTGCTTTCGCCTGAGTCGATTGTGACGCCAACGAGGCTCATGCGTCGCCGCCCGCGCGCTCGCGATATGCGCGCCGCAGGAACGTGCCCGCCGGCTTGCCGTACGGGCAGTAGTCGTCGTTCGTCGCGGCGTCGGCGGGGGAGTACAGCCCGGCCGGCCAGTCCCACAGCATGAAGCCGCGCATCCAGGGCCGCGCGTCGCAGGCGGCGAACATCGCCTCGTAGTAGCGGAGCTGCTCGGCGCCGGAGGGCGAACCGGGAAGCGCCCAGTCGTTGGGGCGGTCGGGCGAGCCTTCGCGCGAGGGGCAGCCCGCCTCCATGAAGAAGAACGGCTTGCCGGATGCCGCGACCACATGCTCGATGCGATCGAGCTGTGCGTCCCAGTCGTCGATCGGGTAGTAGCCGCTCGACGTGATCACGTCGACGGCATCCCACCACGTGAGGCGGTCTTCCTGGTACTTGTCGCAGTTGTACGTGACGATGCCCGAGTACTCGGCGCGGACGGCGGCGATGAGCTCGCGCCATTCCGCGTCGCGGGCATCGGCGCGCACCATCTCGCATCCGACGCAGAGCATCTCGCAGCCCTCCGCCTCGGCGATGCGCGCCGCGTGCACGATGAACTCGCGGTAGGACGCGAACCACTTGCTCCACGTGGGCTCGCCGGGGACGTCCTGGTCGAAGAACCCGATGTGGGCCCGCCAGGTGCCGTCGGCGACGTTGACGACGGGCTTGAGGCACACCTTGAGCCCGAGCGCCTTCGCCGCGCGGATCGCCCACACGATCTCGTCGTCGGTGACGGTCGGCTCGTCGCGGAACCGCACGTCGGTCGACTGCGCCGTCTGCTGCAGTGCCGAATAGGCCAGCGCCGTCCAGTTGACGCCGTGCTCGGCCATGAGCCGCATCGACTCGGCGGCGCCCTCGGTGGCCCAGGTTCCGCGCACGCCGGTCCACCCCCAGGTCATTCCGGCCACGTAGGGCTCGAGTGCCTGGGGGAGCGCGCCGCTCACGAGGTGACCAGTTCGTTGGCCGTCCGCAGCACCCGGGCGTCCGAGAGGGCGGATGCCGCCAGCGCCGGCCCCTCGTGCCGCACGAGCAGCGTTGTGCTCTCGCCGGGCAGCAGCGTGATGAGGGCGTCCGACGCCACCGCGTCGGGGTCGACCTTGTCGACGAGCAGCGTGAGGTCGCGCACGAGGCTCCGAGCC
Source organism: Microbacterium sp. NPDC058389 (assembly GCF_042722305.1). NCBI lineage: Bacteria > Bacillati > Actinomycetota > Actinomycetes > Micrococcales > Microbacteriaceae > Microbacterium > Microbacterium sp. NPDC058389. The sequence goes on along the minus strand of NZ_JBHXJQ010000021.1, from coordinate 39,584 downwards.
GTGAGCGTGACGAGCGTCCCGCTCTCGGCGGCCTCGGCGGCGACCTCGACGTCCGCGGTGCCGAGCGACGAATCGCGGGGCTCTGCGAAGAACCAGAATCCGCGCACGTCGTCGACCCCTGCCACGATCAGCTCGCCCGTGGCATCCGCCGCGGTGGCCACGTCGGCGGGGAGCGCGACGGTGGCCGTCTCGCGCGGTGCGAGCGACACGGCGACCGCGAACCGGCCGCGCTCGTCGCCCGCGAACCCGAGCCGGCGGGCCACGAGCTCGCCCGTCCACGCCTCGGCGGTGTCGTTCGAGACGACCGCGGCGAGTCCGCCGTCACGGGGCTGGATCGTCACGACCCGCGGGGCGAAGGCGTTCTTCAGCCCGTAGAACAACGGCTTCGGCCGCTCGTCGCCGTCGATCGCCGCCCACGAGGTGACCGGCCAGCAGTCGTTCAGCTGCCACACGATGGCGCCCTGCGTATGCGGAGCCCACGAGCGGAAGTGCTCGAGCGCGGTGCGGACGGCGAGGGCCTGGTTCAGCTGCATCGCCCAGTGCCAGTCCTCCATGGCCTCCGGGAGCCGGAAGTGGGGGAGCAGCCCGTTCGTGAGCTTGACGTTCCCCTCGCCGGCCTTCTGGTGCACGATCATGCCGGGCGACTCGGGCGTGAGCGGGTCGTCGCCGATCGATCGGGTGAGGGTGCTCCACGTGGGCGGGCCCTGCCAGCCGAACTCCGCCACGAACCGCGGCGTGTGCTGACGATACGTGGTCCAGTCGAACCGGTTCCACTGCTCCCACAGGTGCACGCTGCCGTGCTGCTCGTCGTTGGGGTGCGGACCCGTCTGCTGCTCCCCGTCCCAGCCGAGCCCCGGGCTGAAGGGGCTGCCGGGCGCGTAGGGGACGTGCGCCGCGAGCTCGGCGATGAGCGCCGGGAAGAGCTCGTAGTAGTAGTACGCGCCCCAGGTCTTGCCGTCCAGGCGGAGCTTCCAGCCCCAGTCCTCGTAGCCCCAGAGGTTCTCGTTGTTGCCGGTGAGCAGCACGAGTGAGGCGTGGTGGGCGAGGCGGGCGATGTTCTCGCGGGCCTCCGCCTCGACCTCGGAGCGCAGCGGGTCCTCCTCGGCGTAGGCCGCGCACGCGAACAGGAAGTCCTGCCACGTCAGCAGGCCCAGCTCGTCGGCCAGCTCGTAGAAGTCGTCGGACTCGTACAGCCCGCCGCCCCACACCCGGATGAGGTTGAGGTTCGCGTCGAGCGCCTGCTCGAAGCGCCGCCGCACGCGGTCGCGCGTGACGCGCACCGTGAGGGCGTCGTCCGGGATCCAGTTCACGCCTTTCACGAAGACCGGCTGGTCGTTGACGACGAGCGTGAACGGCGTGCCCGCCTCGTCGGGCGTCATGTCCCACCGCACGTCCCGGAAGCCGACTGTCCGGCGAGTCGAATCGAGCGCCTCGGCGGTCATCGTGCGCAATGTCACCTCGACGGTGTACAGGGGCTGCGCACCGTAGCCCGCAGGCCACCAGCGTTCGACCGAGGGCACATCGATCCGAACGCGTGCACTGTCACCGCCGAACCCGCCGACGACGACGCCGGGCACCGTGTCTCGATCGATCCCGGGACCATCGATGGTGACGCTCACCGACACCGGCTCCGAGGCATCCGGCGCCCGCTCGATCATGACGTCGACCTCGACGACGCCGCCGTCGCCCGCCGGGGTCGCGACGACGCGCGTCTCGGCGAGGCGCGCGACAGACCACGACTCCAGGCCGACAGGCTTCACCATTCCGCTCGTGTAGGTCGCGATGCCCCAGTCCCAGCCGTAGCTGCACGCCGACTTGCGGATCGCGTCGTTGGGCAGTCCGTAGGCCCGGGGCCGCACCCCGAGCGCGACGCTCTGCTCGTTGGCGTACTTGATCGGCGACCGGAACGCGACGACGAGCTCGTTCTCGCCCTCGATGAGCAGGTCGCGCACGTCGAACCGGTACGAGCGGTGCTGGTTCGCGGTCGCCCCGACCTCGCGCCCGTTGAGACGGATCGTGGTCACGGTGTCGAGACCCTGGAACACGAGGTCCGTGCGGTCGGCGGCATCCCGAGTCCACTCGAACGTCGTCGCGTACGTCCAGTCGACGAGGCCGATCCAGGCGAGCGCCGACTCGTTGTCGTCGAGGAACGGGTCGGGGATGAGACCGGCCGACAGCAGGTCGGTGTGAACGCAGCCGGGGACGACGGCGGGAAGCGCCGCGTCGAAGCCGGCGGGTGCGGGACCGGCGGACGCACGGAGCGTCCACCCGGTGTCGATCGGACGGAAGGCGAGGGGAGTGGTCACTTGACGGCTCCTGCGGTCAGGCCCTTGTAGATCCAGCGCTGCAGCAGCAGGAAGGCGATGAACGTCGGGATGATCACGAGGATCGTTCCGGCGGCGATCACCTCCCACTGCGCGCCGTACGGTCCCTTGAACCGGAACAGCGACGTGGAGATGAACCCCTGCGACGGCAGATAGAGGAAGGGCAGGTAGAACTCGTTGTAGATGGCGATGCCCTTGATGATCACGACGGTCGCGATCGCGGGGCGGAGGAGGGGGAGGACGATCCGCCAGTAGATCGTCCACCGGTTGGCGCCGTCGATCATCGCCGCTTCGTCGAGCGAGATGGGGATCGACTGCATGAACTGGATGAAGAGGTAGATCGCGATGATGTCGGTGCCCATGAACAGGATGATCAGGGCGACCATCGAATCGTAGAGCCCGAAGGCGCTGATGAGCTGGAACGTCGCGACCTGCGTCGTGACGCCGGGGATCAGCGTGGCGACGAGGAAGAGGACGAGCACCAGTCGCTTGCCGCGGAAGTTGAACCTGTCGAGCGCATAGGCGGCGGCGGTGCCGATGAAGATCGTGCCCACGAGCGACACGGCGAGCACGATCGTGGTGTTCACGAAGCCCTCGAGCATCTTGCCGCTCACGAACGCCGTGACGAAGTTGTCGAAGTTGAGCCAGTCGGTCGGCAGCGTGAACGGGCCGGTCTGCGCGTACTCGGTCTTCGTCTTGAGGCCCGCGAACAGCAGCACCGACAGCGGCAGGATCGTGACGATCGCCGCGACGACGAGGCTCGTGTACTTCGCGGTCGTCGCCGTGCCGCTGCGGACCTTCTCCCACGGCGAACGGCCGCGGATCGTGCGCTCGGGGAGGGCGGTGCGCACCGGCATCGTGCGCACGGGTTCGGTGGTGGTCATGTCAGATCGACCTTCTCGTCGGGGAAGACCTTGCGCTGGATCCACGTGACGATCAGCACGATGAACAGGAGCACGACGGCCATCGCCGAGGCGAGGCCCACCTGCCGGTAGCTGAACGCGGTCTGCAGCGTGTTGATCACGAACGTGTTGGAGCCGTTCGCGCCGCCGGTCATGATGAACGGCACCTCGAAGACGCTGAGGCTGCCCGAGATCGCCAGGATCACGGTGAGCCCGACGACGCGTCGGATACCGGGGAAGATGATGGCCCAGAACTGCGCCCATCGGTTCGCGCCGTCGATCTCGGCCGCCTCGTACAGCTCGTGCGGGATGGACTGGATCGCGCCGAGGAACAGCACGAATCCCATGCCCGTGTACCGCCACACCGAGGTGCCGGCCAGCGACCAGTTGACGATGTCGGGGTCGCCCAGCCACTGCGGCGGATCGGTGACGCCGAACCAGCTCAGCACCGTGTCGAGCGTGCCTCCGGGCTGGAAGAGGTACAGGAAGACGAAGCCGACGGCGACGCCGTTGATGAGGTACGGGAAGAACAGCACACCCCGGAAGAAGCCGGAGAACCTCGTCGAGAAGCTCAGGATCGTCGCGAAGTACAGCGCGATCGCGATCTGGAAGAACGACGCCACGAAGTAGTACAGGCTGACGAAGAACACCGGGAAGATACGCGGGTCGGTGAAGACCTGCACGTAGTTGTCGAGCCCGACGAGGTTCTTCGTCTGGTCGATGCCGTCCCAGTCGGTGACGCTGTAGTAGAACAGGTTCGCCGCCGGCCAGTAGGTGAACAGGAGCAGCAGCCCCACCGCCGCGGCCAGGAACAGCCACGGGGTGAGGTGCTTCATGATCCCGCCGCCGGCGGTGCCGCCGCGCCGGCCGCGGCCGGCCCGCCGGGAGATCCCGACGAGTCGGCCCCGGACCGGGGCGGAGAGGGCGGCAGGGGCGTCCGCCGGTGCCGCGCCAGGAGTTGCGATGGCCATTTCTCTGCCGCCCCCTTCCGTCAGCCCTTGAGGCTCTCGACGGCGGCGCCCCACTTGTCGTTGAGTTCGGCGAAGTAGCTGTCCTTGTCGCCGTCGGCGGCGCCGCGCGCGATGTCGACGAGCTTCTGGCGGTAGATCGGGCCGTAGAGGTCGATCTGCGCCTTGTCGGCGGTCGTGTTGAGGAGCGCCTCCTTGCCGGCCGGTGCCGGGTTGATCTCCATCAGGTCGACCCCGGCATCCTCGAACGACGTGAGGGCCTCGGGCAGCGGCTGGCTCTTGACGGTCGGGACCATGCCCTGGACCTCGACGTAGTCCGACTCGCCGACGATCCACTGGATGAACGCCCACGCCGCGGCCTTCGCCTTCGAGTGCTTGCTCACGCCGAGGTTGTAGTCGCCGCCGATGACCGCGTACTGCTGGCCGTCGACGTTGGCCGGGAACGCCATGAAGCCGATGTCGTCGGCCGAGGCGCCGTTGTCCTCGGCGGCGGCCTTCATCTGCGAGACCGCCCACGAGCCGAGCGTCATCGCGCCGATCTTGCCGGTGCCGATGAGGACCTTCGACTGCTCCCAGTCGGTGGTCAGCGGGTCGTCCTCGGTGAGCCCGGCCGCGACGCTGTCGTACAGCAGCGAGTCGATCGCGTACACATCGGTGCCCTCGCTCCACGGCGCCTCATCCTCGGCGAGGGTGATCGGCGCATCGGCGTCGTCGGTGACGCCGCCCAGGTTGCCGAAGCTCTGCGTGAGCGTCCAGCCGGCCTTGTAGTTCGTGTAGAGCGGGACGGCGTCGGTGTTGTCCTTGATCTTCTGGAGGTCCTCGAGCCACTCCTCCTCGGTGGTGGGCAGCGTCGTGATGCCCGCCTCCTCCCAGACCTTCTTGTTGTAGACGACGCCGTTGGCGTTGCCGCCCCAGGCGATGCCGTACTGGGTGCCGTCGTAGCTCGCGGCCGGCAGGAACCGGTAGGTGTCCTCGAAGTCGGCGGTCTTGCCGAGGGGCTCGAGGAACTGGTCGTACTGGTCGGGCTTGATCGTCGGGATGCCGATGACGTCGCCGTAGTTCGTCGTCGACATGCGGGTCTGCATCTCGGTCGCGTAGTCGGTGACGGCCTCGATCTTGACCTTCACATCGGGGTACTTGGCCTCGAACTCCTTCACGTACCGGTCGTACGTGCCGTCCTGCACGAGGTCGGTGCGCCACGTGAGCACCTTGATCTCGCCCTTGATGTCGCCGTCGATGGTGTTGCTCGCATCGTCCGCGCCGCTTCCCGCGCAGCCGCTCATCGCGACCGCGGCGGTCGCCAGCAACGCGATGCCCGCGAATGCCTTCTTCGCCATGTGATGTCTCCTTGTCAGGTTCGCCCTTGAACTGCCGGTGCGGATCACCGCACCGTCGCGTGGTTCGTCGCGCCGTCAGAGTAGAGGGCGTCGAAGCGGTTCCGCAAGTGGTCGATGTCAGCGCTGTCTTGTCCTGTCCGCAGCACGTCCGGCTCGGTGAAACATACGTTGATCTGGGTATTAAGTTGTTCACATGGCCGAACGGTCATCGCGATGTCCGGAGAATGTCTTACGTAGACATTTCGTCGCGAACACTGCTAGCGTGAACTCCGCCGACAAGGAGGCCACGGCATGAACGTTCAGCAGCGCGCGACTCTGGAGGACGTCGCCCGGCTCGCCGGCGTGAGCTCGAAGACGGTCTCGCGCGTGTTCACACATCGCGATCTCGTCGCGCCCGAGACGGTGGACCGCGTGCTGGCTGCGGCCAAGCGGCTGCGCTTCCGGCCCAACCCGCTCGCGCGCAACCTGCGCCGCGGTGGCCCGACGAACACGATCGGGTTCATCATGGGCGAGCTGAACAACCCGTTCTACTACAAGCTCGCAGCCGGCATCGAGCGCGAGCTCGCCGCCAACGGGTTCTCGCTCGTGGTGGCCACCACCGACGACACCGCCGAGGGCGAGGAGCGCGTCGCCGACGCGCTGCTCGGGCAGCGTCTCGGTGCGCTCCTGCTGATCCCCGTCGCCGACGACCAGTCGTACCTCGAGGGCGAGCGGCACCTGGGCACGCCGATCATCGCGATCGACCGGCCGGCCCGCAACCTCGTCGCGGACTCGATCGTGCTGCAGAACCATCGCGGCGTCTTCGAGGCGACCACGCGGCTGCTCGAGCGCGGCCACCGGCGCATCGGCTACATCTGCAATCCGGCATCCGTCTACACCCAGGTCGAGCGCCTCCGCGGCTACCGCGACGCGCTCGCCGCCTACGGCATCTCGGCGTCGTCGCGGTGGGAGCGACTGGCCGACGATCTCGCGCGACCCGCCGACGGCCTGATCGCGGAACTGCTCGATCGGGACGACGCCCCCTCGGCCATCATCACGGGCAACAACCGCGTCACGATCAACGCGCTGCGCGTGCTGCGCGACCGCGACGACGACCGGACCGCGCTCATCGGCTTCGACGACTTCGACACCGCCGACGTGCTCGGGGTGTCGGTGATCAACTACGACCCGATCGCCCTCGGCAAGGCGGCGGCCACGCTCGCGATCGAGCGCATGCAGGACCCGGCCGGCTTCACCCGCCAGCTCGAGATGCCCACCTGGCTCGTCGAGCGCGGCACCGGCGAACGCCCCCCCGCAGAGAGGACCCCCGTATGACCCCCGGCTTCGTCCACCTCGAGCATGACGGCGTCGCCGTGATCGTCGATGCGCGCGGTCCCGGTCTACCCTGCGTGCTTCACTGGGGCGCCGCCGTGGGCAGGATCACCGACGCCGACGCGGCCGCCCTCGCGCGCGCCGTGAGTCGCCAGACACCGCCGGGCACCCTCGACGCCGCGTGGCAGGTGTCGCTCTCGCCGCACGAGAGCGACGGCTGGACCGGGCGCCCGGGCATGCAGCTGCGAGCCGCCGGGATCGTCCATCACCCGCGCTGGGTGCTCGACGGGGTCGAGGGCGACGCGCGCCGGGCGGTATTCGCGGCGCGGGATGCGGCATCCACTCTTCTCCTCACGATCGAGATCGCGATCGAAGCGGGCGGCGTCGTCTGGGTCGAGCACGCGCTGCGCCATGAGGGCGGAGCGGATGCAGCCCCCGTCGACGTCGACTGGCTCGAGGCCGCGCTCCCGGTGCCGACCACCACCGACACGCTGCTCACCTTCGACGGCCGTTGGACGCGCGAGAAGCGTCCGGTCGTCACTCCGATGCCCGCCGGCGCGACCGTGCGCCAGACGCGCCGCGGCCGGCCCGGGCACGACAACCCGGTGGCGGCGATCGCCGGCATCGGCGCGCCCCACTGGGGCGCCGGCGAGCTGTGGGGCGTCCACCTCGCGTGGTCGAGCGACCTCACGACGCGCATCGACCGCGTCACCGACGCGGTGACGCTCATCGGCGCGGGCGAGCTGCTGCGGCCCGGCGAGATCCGCCTCACACCCGGCGACGAGTACCGGGCGCCTCGCGCCGCGTTCGTGCACACCGGCAGGGGGCTCGACGGCTTCTCCGACCGCGTGCACACCTGGATGCGCGCACGGCCGCAGCACCCGGCATCCCCCCGTCCCCTCGTGCTGAACACGTGGGAGGCCGTCTACTTCGACCACGACCCCGCCCGCCTGGTGGCGCTCGCCGAGCGGGCGGCCGAGGTCGGGATCGAGCGGTTCGTGCTCGACGACGGCTGGTTCCAGGGGCGCCGCGACGACACCACGAGCCTGGGTGACTGGATCGTCGACCGCACCGTGTGGCCCGAAGGGCTCGAGCCGCTCGCAGGCCGCGTGCACGAGCTCGGCATGCAGTTCGGCCTGTGGTTCGAGCCCGAGATGGTGAGTCTCGACTCCGACGTCGCCCGGGCCCACCCCGACTGGCTGCTCCACGACCCCGCGCACCTCGACCACGACGCGAGCCTGTCGTGGCGCGGGCAGTACGTCATGGACCTCGCGAACCGGGATGCCTTCGCCCACGTGCTCGGGCAGATCGACGCCCTCGTGAGCGGGCTCGGCATCGACTTCATCAAGTGGGACCACAACCGCGACCTCGTCGAGAGCGCCCACGCGGGCCGCCCGGGCGGCCACGCCCAGATGACCGCGGTGTACGAGCTGATGCGCGAGCTGGGGCGCCGGCATCCCTCGCTCGAGATCGAGTCGTGCTCCAGCGGCGGCGCCCGTACCGACCTCGGGATCCTCGAGGTCGCCGACCGGGTGTGGGCGAGCGACTCGAACGACCCCGTCGAACGGCAGGACATCCAACGCTGGACCGGCCTGCTCCTCCCGCCCGAGCTCGTCGGCGCCCACGTCGGCCCCACGACCTCGCATTCGTCGGGCCGCACCACGGACCTGTCGTACCGCATGGCGACGAGCCTCATGGGCTCGGCCGGCTTCGAGTGGGACATCCTGTCGTGCGGCGCCGAGGAGACCGCGGCGATCTCCCGGTTCGCGGCGCTCTACAAGGAGCTGCGTCCGATCGTGCACACCGGCCGCGTCGTGCACGCGGACCTCCGCGACCCGGCGTGGCGCGTCACCGGCTTCGTCACCGGCACCGCGGCGGTCGTGCTCGTGGCGACCGTGGCGAGCCTCGAGGATGCCCGCGCCGAGCGGCTGCGGATCCCCGGGCTCGACCGCGACCGGCGGTACCGCGTGCGCGTGCGCGACGAGATCGGCGCGGCGAAGTACGGGTGGATCGCGCCCGAGTGGTTCACGTCGGGCGGGATCGAGCTCCCGGGCGCGCTGCTGATGGACGTGGGACTGCAGCTGCCGACGCTCTGGCCCGTCCAGGCCTTCGTTCTGCACCTCGAGTCCGTGTGACGCCCGAGGCGGCGTCCAGGAGTGTCACGACACGCGGCTTCGCGTGAGGCGTCGCCGCGTGACGTGACACCCGAGCAGGGGGCTGCGTCAGACCAGTGCCGAGAGGAATCGGGCCTGCTTGGGGAACTGGAACGCCTGACCGCCCTCGTGGCCGTTGTGCGTGTACACCTCGATCTGCTTGGTCGCGGTGGTGTGGCGGTTGAACGCGGCGTACACCGTCGACGGCGGGCAGATGGTGTCCATGAGCGCGACGGAGTAGAGGGCGGCGGCGTCCGCGCGCTTGGCCATGTTCGCGCCGTCGAAGTACGACAGCGTCTCGAACACGCGGTCGTCCAGGCCGCGGTGCACCGACAGGTACCGCACGACCTCCTGGTACGGGTCGGCGTCGGTCAGCCCGATGGCCCGCTCGAAGTGGCACAGGAACGGCACGTCGGGCATCACTGCGACCAGACCGTCCGACAGACCGGCCGCGGCGATCGCGATGCCGCCGCCCTGGCTCGCGCCGCACACCGCGACGCGATCGGCATCCACCTGGGGGAGCGTCCGCACCGCGTCGATCGCGCGCACCGCGTCGGTGAACACGCGGCGGTAGTAGTAGTCCGCCGGGTCCTCGATGCCTCGCGTCATGAAGCCCGTCGACGACGGGCCGGTGCCGTGCGGGTCGGGGGTGTCGCCGCCCGATCCCCACATCGACCCCTGGCCGCGCGTGTCCATGAACAGGTGGGCGTACCCGGCGGCGGCCCAGCCGAGGCGCTCGCCGGGAAGTCCCCGGCCGCCGCCGTAGCCCTGGTACTCGACGACGGCGGGAAGCGGTCCTTCGGCGCCCGCGGGCAGCGTCAGCCACGCCTTCACCGGATCGCCGCCGAAGCCGGGGAACGTCACGTCGAACACGTCCAGCGCGGTGAACGGGGTGTCGGCGGGCACGACGTCGGGTGCGGCATCCCATCGACGCGACTCGGTGAGCGTCGTCGCCCAGAAGTCGTCGAAATCGGAGGGTTCGCGGACGTCGGGCGTGTACGCCTCGAGCTCCGCGGGGGACAGATCGAATCTCGGCACGCGCCTACCCTAACGCCTGGTACGGAAGCGCTTCGACGGTGGCGAGGGAAAAGGCGACGAGGCCTCGATGGGGGAGGGGTATTCGAGGCCCCGCCGCCGGTCTCAGAAGCGCCGTCAGGCGCTGATCGTCCGCTCCCCAGATCGGACGCCGGTTCGCCGGATCAGAGTCTGATCTCAGCGATGACTTCACCGTACTCGGTCTCACCCACCGGAGTGAAGCCCACACGCTCGAAGAATGCCTGCGGGCCGCCTTCGCCCGCCTCGTAGATGACGTTCACGTGGCCCATGCCGCGGTTCCGCGCCTCTTCGATGAGGGCCTCGACGGCGAACCGGCCGATGCCCTTGCCCTGGTCATCGGCGTCGACGTTGATGCGCCACAGCACGGAGCGGAAGTGCTCCTGCGGGTCGTCGAGGTCGAAGTTGCCGCTGACGAAGGCGACGACCTGCTCGCCGTCGAGCACGACGCGCTGCCACGTGGTCTGCGGGTTCACGACGGTCGCGGCGATGCCGTAGCTCACCGGCGACAGGAACTCCTCCTGGCCGGGCTTGAGCGACATATTGTTGACCGCCACGATGGTCGAGGCGGACAGTTCGACGAGTCGCAGATCACCCATGCGCCCCAGGCTAGCCCGGATGACCGTGTCCGGCACGGTGGATTTCACACGGAAACACAATGTTCATGCGGAGAGATATCTTGACGTCGAGATATCTCTCCAGGTGCTTGCGATAGGCTGTGCGCGACCCGTCCGAAGCACCGACAGGACCGATTCAGGTGACCGACTCCACCATCATCTACACCTACACCGACGAGGCTCCGGCCCTCGCCACCGCGTCTTTCCTCCCGATCGTGCAGGCCGTCGCCGGCCAGGCCGGGGTCGAGATCGAGACGCGCGACATCTCGCTGGCAGGCCGCATCCTCGCCGCCTTCCCGCAGAACCTCATGCCCGAGCAGCAGGTGGGCGACGCGCTCGCCGAACTCGGCGGTCTCGCGACCCTGCCCGAGGCGAACATCATCAAGCTCCCGAACATCTCGGCCTCGATCCCGCAGCTGAAGGCCGCGATCGCCGAGCTGCAGTCGCAGGGCTACGACATCCCGGACTACCCGGACGACGCCGAGACCCTCGAGCAGAAGGACGTGCGCGCGCGCTACGACCGCATCAAGGGCTCCGCCGTCAACCCGGTGCTGCGCGAGGGCAACAGCGACCGCCGCGCGCCGCTGTCGGTCAAGAACTACGCGCGCAAGCACCCGCACCGCAACAAGGCGTTCGGCGAGGGCTCGAAGACCCGTGTCGCGACCCTCGGCCACGACGACTTCAAGTCGAACGAGAAGTCGACCGTCATCCCTGCCGACGACGTGCTGACGATCCAGCACGTCGCCGCCGACGGCACGACGACCGCACTGAAGACCGGTCTCAAGGTGCTTCCGGGCGAGATCGTCGACGCGACGTTCCTGTCGGCCGCCGCGCTCGACGCCTTCCTCGCGGAGACGCTCGCGACGGCGAAGGCCGAGGACGTCCTGTACTCGGTGCACCTCAAGGCGACGATGATGAAGGTCAGCGACCCCATCATCTTCGGCCACGTCGTCAAGGCGTACTACGCGGACGTGTTCGACAAGTACGGCGACAAGATCGCCGAGGCGGGCCTGACCCCGAACGACGGCCTCGGCGCCATCCTCGCGGGGCTCGCGAACGTCGACGGCGGCGACGAGATCGCCGCCGCGATCGCCGCGGCCACCGACTCTCCGCGCCTGTCGTACGTCAACTCCGACAAGGGCATCACGAACCTCCACGTGCCGTCCGACGTGATCGTCGACGCGTCGATGCCCGCGCTCGTCCGCAACGGCGGCAAGCTGTGGGGCGCCGACGGCGGCGAGGACGACACGCTGGCCGTCATCCCGGACTCGTCGTACGCGGGCGTCTACCAGACCGTGATCGACGACGTGATCGCTCGCGGTCCGCTCGACCCCGCCACGATCGGCACCGTCCCGAACGTGGGCCTCATGGCGCAGGCCGCCGAGGAGTACGGCAGCCACGACAAGACGTTCGAGCTCGCCGCCGCAGGCACCGTCCAGGTCGTGAACCAGGCCGGCGACGTGCTCATCGAGCACGCCGTGCAGCCGGGCGACATCTGGCGCGCGACCCAGACCAAGGACGTCGCGATCCGCGACTGGGTGAAGCTCGCCGTCACGCGTGCCCGCGCCACCGGCGCGCCCGCCGTGTTCTGGCTCGACGAGAACCGCTCGCACGACGCCGCGCTCATCGCCAAGGTGAAGACCTACCTCGCAGAGCACGACACCGAGGGCCTCACGATCGAGATCCTCGCGCCCGCGGCCGCGACCCAGTACTCGCTGGACCGTCTGCGCCAGGGCGAGGACACCATCTCGGTGACCGGCAACGTGCTGCGCGACTACCTCACCGACCTGTTCCCGATCCTCGAGGTCGGCACGAGCGCCAAGATGCTGAGCATCGTGCCGCTGCTCGCGGGCGGCGGCCTGTTCGAGACGGGTGCGGGCGGCTCTGCCCCCAAGCACGTGCAGCAGCTCCTCGCCGAGGACTACCTGCGCTGGGACTCGCTCGGCGAGTTCTTCGCGCTGGCCGCGTCGTTCGAGCACCTGTCGGACTTCACCGGCAACGCCAAGGCGAAGGTGCTCGCCGACACGCTGGATGCCGCGACCGGCACGTTCCTCGAGAACGACAAGTCGCCCGGCCGTGCGCTCGGCACGATCGACAACCGCGGCAGCCACTTCTACCTCGCGCTGTACTGGACGCAGGAGCTCGCGAAGCAGACGGACGACGCCGAGCTGGCGGCGGCCTTCGCTCCGATCGCCGAGACCCTCGCCGCGAACGAGCAGCAGATCGTCGACGAGCTCATCGCCGTGCAGGGCTCGCCGGTCGACATCGGCGGGTACTACCGTCCCGACGCCGAGCTCGTCGCGGGAGTCATGCGCCCGTCGGCCACCTTCAACGCGGTGATCGACGGCTTGGTTGCTCAGCGGAGCTGAGCAACCAAGGGGCGCGGTCGTTGAGCGTCCGCCGCGCCAGCGGCGGACCTGTCGAAACGCTGACCCGCAGCCACAACGAGATGAGCGGATGCCCCGGCCCGGGGCATCCGCTCATCTCGTCGTAGAGGGTGGCTCAGTTCTGCACGGTGACCTCGGTGCCCATGGGCGCCCACTGGTAGAGGAACTCGGCGACGCCGACGGGCAGGTTGACGCAGCCGTGGCTCATGCGGTTGCCGAAGTTGTTGTGCCAGTACGCGCCGTGGAGGGCCTGGTCGCCGTTGAAGTACATGACCCAGGGCACGTTCTTCGTGTAGTAGTACGGCGCCTTGGTGAGATCAGGGTTGCCCATGTTCTGCGAGCGCAGCTTCGCGGTGATGCGGAAGTCGCCGGTGTGCGTGTCGTGACCCGGCAGCCCCGACGACATGCGCGTCGAGCTGACGACGACGCCGTTCTCGTAGAAGTACGCGGCCTGGTCGCTGAGGTCGACGACGATGTTGCGGGCGAGCGTGGTCGTGCTCACGGGCACTTCCTCGACCGGGAGCTTGTAGACGGGGTCGCCCGCGGCCAGCTGCGCCGCGAACCCTGCGGCGATGCCGGCGGTGGCGCCCAGCTGGCGTCCCGACTGCCCGGCCGCGATGGTCTGCAGCACCTTGCCGGCGCGGTCGGTGATCTCGACGGCGTTCTCGGGCGCCCGGTCGACGGTCGCGGCCAGCGTGTCGACGACCGGCTGGATGGCTGCGGCGTCGGCCGTGATCGTGAACGCGCCCGCTTCGGGGGTGACGGTCAGCCAGGACGCCGCCACGGCGCGGTCCACCGGCACGGTGCGCTCATCGCCCACGTAGAAGCCGATGTTGGAGATCATGCCGTTGAGCTGCGTCGCGGTGTCAGCGGCGGTCTCTGTCGAGATCGCGGCCGGGACTTCGGAGATCACGGGCTCCAGGTTCACCCGCGACGAGCCGGCCTCGAAGGCCGCCTGCAGCGCCTGCTGCACGGTCGCCACGTCGATCCCGGTGCCGGGCGTCGCGGGCGTCGACACATACGAGGTCGACGCGCCGTCGTATGCGAGGGTCGCGTCGACAGGGTCGGTGAAGAGGTCGGGGGCCGCCTCGCGCAGCGTCTCGAGCGCTGTGGCCGTGTCGAGCTCGACCTCGGCGCCGGTCTCGGCGAACCACGCCGTCGGGTTCCACATCGGATGCTCGGCGAATGCGGCGTCCGCGAGGGCCTGTGCGTCCACCGACGCACCCAGCTCGGCACCGGTCACCTCGGCGTCGCCGCCGGCGCCGGTGAGCACCACCGTCGTTCCGGCGAGCTGCTGCTCGATCGCATCCGCAGCGGCGCCGGGGGTCATCCAGCCGACCGGGACGCCGGCGACCGCGGTGCCGGGGGCGATCAGCAGCAGCGACGAGACCACGAGGCCGACCGCGGCGACACCTGCCCCGATGCTCAGCCACAGCGCCGTGCGCTTCTTCTTCGGCTGGGGCTCGGGATCCGCCCAGGCGTAGACGGCGCCGTCGGCGCCGCCCACTCCGGCCGGCGGCGCGGCGGCGGCATCGGCCGCCGATTCGCCCGGCGCGGCCAGGACGGTGGTCGAGTCGGAGGCGTCGGATGCCTCGGCTTCGTGGACAGGGGCCAGGACCGCGGTCGCGACGGCCACCGTGGCGTCGTCGTCGGTGTCAGCGGGGGAGGGGTCTGTGGGTTCGGCGACGTCGGCGATCAGCCCGGCATCGTCCGCTGCGTCGTCGGCAGGCGCTTCGGCGTCGTCGGCCTCTTCGGCGGTGGCGGTCTCGTCGGTCGGCTCGACCTCGTCCGCGGGCTCGGCGTCGTCGGCCGGCTCGGCGTCCTCGTCCTCGTCGGCGGGCTCGACCTCGTCGGCGGGCTCAGCCTCATCCGCAGGCTCGACCTCGTCGGCGGGCTCGGCGTCCTCGTCGGCCGGCGCGTCTTCGTCGGCAGGCTCGACGTCCGCGTCCGCCGGCTCGGCCTCGTCGGCAGGCTCCGTCTCGTCGGCAGGCTCAGCCTCATCCGCAGGCTCGGCGTCCTCGTCCGTGGGCTCGGCCTCGTCGGCAGGCTCGGCCTCGTCGGCGGGCTCGGCCTCGTCGGCAGGCTCGACGTCCTCGTCCGCGGGCTCGGTCTCGTCGGCCGGCTCGGTCTCGTCGACGTCCGATTCGTCGGTGGAGGAGCCCTCGAGGTCCGCGTCTGTCGCGTCCTCGACGGCCTCATCGACCTGGACGGCGTCCTCTGCGGACGCCTCGTCGGCTTGCGGCTGAGTCGCCAGATCCGTCACGCCTTCACCCCCCGAATGTGATCCACGCTTCCGACAATGGTAAGCGACGCCCGCGCGCGCGTGTGTCACGTCCTGGTCACGCACGAATCGCCGGTCACGGCGGGAAAGTCGAGGCCCTGGCCGCGGGCCTTGTGCGACCGCGCATCACAGTTTTGTAAAGCATCCGCCCAAAATGGCCCGAGGACTTGCGAAAAGTTTGTTCGTAAGGTCTACTAACAAACATGCCTACTTCGGAAGCGCGACGCGGCCCTTCCATTATCGACACGCCGCAGAGTCCCACCGCGAATGCCCGCGCATTCGCCCCCGGTCGCACCCTGCGACAGGGGGCCAAGGTCCTGCCCGAGCACGCCCGCGGGCACAACCGCTCGCTCGTGCTGCAGACGCTGTTCCACCAGGGCGCCATGAGCCGCGCCGATCTCTCTCGCGAGACGGGGCTCACGCGGGTCACGATCTCGGATCTCGTCGCCGAGCTCATCGCCGACGGCTTCGTCGCCGAGATCGGCGTGCGTGAGGCATCCGGACCCGGAAAGCCCGCCATCCTGGTCGACCTCGACCACGCCGGCCACCGCATCGTCGGGCTCGACCTGTCGGGCAGCGACACGTTCATCGGCGCCGTTCTGACGCTCGACGGCAGCATCGTCGCCCGCCGCGAAGTGCCCCTCCCTGCCGACGAGGACCTCGTGTCGACCGTGGTCGACCTGGCCCGCGACCTCGTCGCCGAAGCGCATGCGCCCGTCCTCGGCATCGGCGTCGGCACGCCCGGTGTCGTCGACGACCGCGGCGTCATCCTCACGGCCCCCAACTTCGGCTGGGCCGGCTTCGACCTCGAGGGCGCACTGCGGGGCGCTCTCGGACTCCCTGTGCTCGTCGCCAACGACGCCAACGCCGCGGTGCTCGCCGAGTACACGTTCGGGGGCGCACCGGATGACGTGCTCCTCGTCAAGGTCGGTCGCGGCGTCGGCTCGGGCCTGCTGCTGGCCGGACAGCCGATGCGCGGCAGCCGCTTCGCCGCGGGCGAGATCGGCCACGTCACCGTCGGCACCGACGGCGGCCCGCTGTGCGCATGCGGGAAGGTGGGATGCCTCGAAGCGTGGCTCTCCGTCCCGTCGCTCACGACGCGCCTGGCCGAGGCATCCGATCCCGGCGTCCACGACGGGATCCTGCGTGACGCGGGGGAGCGGCTGGGCATCGCCCTCGCACCCGTCGTCGGCACCCTCGACGTGTCGGAGATCGTGCTCTCCGGCCCCGCTGATCTTCTCGGCGGTCCCCTCGCGGACCAGGCCGTCGAGGCTCTCCGTGCGCGCACGCTCGCGCCGTCGAACGACGACGAAGGCGTGCGGGTGCGGATGACGGAGCAAGGCCAGGACATCGTCCTGCGCGGCGCGGCCGTCATGGTCCTGTCCGGACAACTGGGGGTGTCCTAGACCTCGGCCTAGACCCCGCAATCACTCCGTCGGCTTCCCCCCGAACCGCCGGATCCCCCTGGATGGGCCACCCGGCCCACCCGAACACCAAGAGAACATGAAGGAACACACCATGAAGAAGACGCTTGGAGCCGTGGCGCTCATCGGCGCCTCGGCACTGGTGCTCGCCGGCTGCGCCGGCAGCGGCAACGCGGGCGGCGGTTCGGCCGACGACGCTTCCGGGTTCGACCCCGAAGGCGCCAAGGGCCAGAACATCACCTTCTGGGTGATGGGTGGAGACACCCCGGACGAGCTTCGCCAGTACCTGAAGGACGAGTACAAGGCGGCTACCGGCGGCACGCTGACCATCGAGGAGCAGTCGTGGACCGACGCGGTCACGAAGCTCGCGAACCAGCTGCCCGACGCCAACAACACCCCTGACGTCACCGAGATCGGCAACACCTGGTCGCCGACCTTCACGACGGCGGGCTCGTTCAGCGACCTGAGCGGCATCTACGACGACCTCGGCGGCGACGACCTGCTGCAGTCGTTCGTCGACGTCGGCACGGTCGACGGCAAGCAGTACGCCCTGCCGTACTACTTCGGCTCGCGCTACATCACGTACCGCAAGGACATCTGGAGCGCCGCCGGCCTCGAGGTGCCCAAGACGCTCGACGAGTTCAACGAGGACGTCAAGACCCTCCGCACCGACGGCCAGTCCGGCTTCTACATCGGTGGCGAGGACTGGCGCAACGGCGTCTCGTGGATCTTCGCGAACGGCGGCGACCTGGCCAAGAAGGACGGCGACAAGTGGGTCTCGACCCTCAGCGACGCCAAGACCATCACGGGCCTCGAGCAGTTCCAGGACCTGTTCCAGAACGCCTCGAACGCGCCGGCCACCGAGGACGACAGCACCCCGTGGGTCAACATCAACAACGACAAGAACGGCAACCCGCCGACGGCCGCCACGATCATCGCACCCGGCTGGGCGCACTGGTCGATCGGTGACTTCGTCGAGGAGAAGACCGGCGACGACGGCAAGGTGACCGAGGTCCGCGAGTGGAACGACGACACCTTCGGTGTCTTCCCGCTCCCGGGCGTCGAGGCGGGCGAGGCCGCTCCGGTCTTCGCCGGCGGCTCGAACATCGGCATCTCGGCCAAGAGCAAGAACCAGGCCGGTGCCAAGGAACTGCTGAAGATCATCTTCTCGGACGAGTACCAGCAGATGCTCGGCAAGAACGGCCTCGGCCCGGCGAACACCAAGTTCGTCGACTCGCTGGGTGACGACATCTTCGCCTCGGCTCTCATCGAGTCGGCGCTGAACTCGAAGCTCACCCCGGCCGCGCCCGGCTGGGCCGCCGTCGAGGGTCAGAAGATCCTCGAGGAGTTCTTCGGCAAGGTGGCCGCCGGTGGCGACATCGAGGCCCTGGCCAAGGAGTACGACCAGAAGATCGACGCCATCATCAACGGCTGAGAACCTCTTCATCTACCGGGGTGGGGGGGGGGGGCGGCGCGCCCCCCCCCGACCCCCCAGGGCCGGGG